>DAIUCF010000035.1:0-16968 GCA_036846305.1 Candidatus Poseidoniaceae archaeon
ATGCAATACCGAATGAAGAATTTCTCGAGGTAGAAGACATTGCTTCATGGAGTGGAGGCTCGACTGACTTCACAGTGGAAGATGATGAAAAACCGCTTTCCAAAATCGATCCCGATGAACTTATCATCCCTGAACCTGAAATCCTGTCCGAATGAATTCAGTCTTATCTAGCCATGAAATAGTAATAAATTAATTATCTCCTAGAAAGAAAATAAGAAGAAAACAATGATGCTGAGTAGTTGGTGGGCTCGGAGAGAATTGAACTCTCGATCTTCGCCATGTCAAGGCGACGTCATAAACCCCTAGACCACGAGCCCTAGGTATGTTGGCGTAGGAAAGGGTGTATTAAACCACATCGGTGAGTCATGTAGAAATCAACTGACGATCTTTGAAATTCTGCCGGTACATCCTATCTGAGAGCATGAACCGGCCATACGCGTTCTACCATTCTTCATCTTGATGAGCTGGCCATCTTTGATTGGTCCATATGTTTTGCACTTTAAGCAAAAGCCTTCAACAACTTTCATGTCACTCAACCTTTGCACAAAGTTCTTTGTCTTAGATTCTCCGATATAGTTTACAGTCACAACCCAATAATCTCGGATTTTGGCAGTCAACCCCCCTACTTGAAGCATAAATTCCCTATTTTGTCACACCTTGTAATCTGGGGATTGTCATAATAAGGCAACTGAGGGCCATTTTTGGAATTAGGTTTTTTGACTCATAACTCAAATAACTGCCAATGTCGCATAACATACATTATGCGACGCCAAGGGGGTCGGGATTTTACTGTTGATCGGTCGGAAATTTGAGAGTCAACGAATCAAGAGTAGTTTCGAACATCCCTACGAGTGGTGGGCCACCAAAAACAGCTTCCAAACCTCCATCTTTGGAATCTAATGATTCCGAGACCAATTCCGAAATACGTTTCCAAGAACTCTTGTCCTCGAATATTGATTGGACAATAAAAAGCGGTTGGCCATCAGTAGACTGTCCAACCCAAGCTGAAATGCAACCCTTTTGCCTTTTCTTGAATTCTTGACGGGCATCAAGCATTCTTTTCATACGCGCCTCTTTTCCTTTCGCCCCTGAGCAAACAACAGTTTCAACAAGCACATTATTGATTTTCATTTTAAATCCTCTCAGAATATATTTATTTTATTAGTTGGGTGAAAATACTAAACGTAAAATTCAATGGTGGATGAGTTTGCCATTCAAACACGTTGATTCGATTGGAGGGTGAGCGGGTTGAAGACACCAAGATTCCCAGTATGGAGTTGAGAGGACATTGAAATTGGCAACTGCCCCAACTTCAATTCTACCGTGCGCCTTACCTGTTGGATGTGGGGTTGTCTCTGACGGGTTACGAGTGACAGCTAGTAATGCAGACAAAGGATCAACTGAACATCTCTGGACTAGGAGTGACCCCAAGAATGTGGGGCTCAAAATTTTGCAATTTGGATTAAAGTCTGTTGCAATGCTCCACGGTACATCTAATTCTGTCACGTGATTAAAATCAGGCCACTTATCCCCCATAGAGTATGGAGTTCCAGGTAAAAAGCCGGTCATGACACCTGCATCTTTCATACTCAAGCGCGTTTCATCAGAAGTGTAGTGGGAATGGTCTGCCGAATCAACATTAAGTTCAGCTGCCAATTCACCTCCACCTCCGTCTTGGAATTCGTCAACATGCATCCTGAGTTCAAGTCCACCCTTCCTCGACGCCACAAGAATCTGTTCAGATTCTTCGGTATCAAACCATCCAGGTTCACAAAAAACATCAGCTGAACGAGCAAAACCTTGCTCAAGTACATTCGGAAGTTGGTCAGATAATATCTCGTCAAGATACGCCTTTGAATTCATCCCAGCAGGGATGTCATGTGCTCCCAGCCAAGTGATGTCAAGTGAAGGCAGGTGAACCATGTTTTGCAACTCATTTGAAATCTCTAAGAGTCTTAATTCAGACTCAGTGTTCAAACCATACCCACTTTTGGCTTCCATGTGAGTTGTTCCAGAGCGAAGTGCAGTACGCATTCGCTGATACCCTAGTTGGAGAAGTTGATCGTCTGAAGCCTGTTGTGTTGAGCGAACTGTATCTTGAATTCCACCACCCATCGTTGAGATTTGCTGATATGTTTTACCGGCTCGCTTCCAAGATAGTTCTCGAGAACGGTCACCGGCCCACAAAAGATGAGTGTGCCCATCGACAAACCCAGGAATTACTGCGCGCCCATGTAATGATATGACTTCAAGAGAGGGATTTTTATCATCCAATGGACCACCGTATTCTTCACGCAATTCCTCCGAATGTTGAATCGATTCAATACATCCATTCTCAACCACGATGCCCATTCCATCTGGCGTAATAAATTGTTCAGTATTGGTCATTTCCTTGCCGCTAACAACTCCTTTTCCAGAGAGATGGGCAAGCGGTCCGAGGTCCAAGTAAACGGTCCGCATGGAACCCCTACATGCTGAGGGTTGAAGAACAATGGCTCTCTGGCATTACTGATTGAGATGACTGGATGGACTGTAGGCATTGAATCCACGGCTCATACTCTTTCCTTTGGAGTCGTCGATGCCAATGGCATCCCCTACCCTGCATTTTCAGATACAGTGAGGCCGGACCAGGGTGGTATTCACCCTAGGGAAGCAGCAGACCACCACAAGGATGTTGCTCAATCTCTGTTTGGTAAACTTTTGACTGAATATGAGTTGTCGCCGAGGGATATTTCTTCAATTGCATATTCACAAGGCCCTGGCTTGGGGCCCTGTTTGCGGGTTGGCGCTGCTATAGCACGAGGTATTTCGAGCATGCTTGATGTACCCCTTATCGGAGTGAATCATTGTGTTGCACATATAGAGATTGGGCGCCAGCAATGTGGTTGTAATGATCCTGTTCTGTTGTACGTCTCTGGAGGTAACACTCAAGTCATTGCTCACCTCGATGGTAAGTATCGGGTGCTTGGCGAGACGCTGGATATAGGAATCGGCAATATGCTAGATAAATTCGCCCGAAATCAAGGGATTCCATTCCCAGGTGGGCCAGTTATTGAAAAGTTAGCGAAAGAATGGCTTTCCCAAAATACGAATCCTTCATTGGATGGGCTAGAACTGCCTTTTGCTGTTCGTGGAATGGACTTGGCTTTTTCAGGCATTATGACAGCAGCCCAAAGACTCATCGACAACGGTGCAGAACTCGGAGCTGTGTGCTGGTCCTTACAAGAACATGCATTTGCAGCGTGTGTTGAAATTGCTGAACGCGCATTGTCGCACACTGGCAAGACCGAACTGTTACTCGGCGGCGGTGTTGCTTGTAACTCTCGTCTGCGAGAAATGTGCGAGCTTATGGCCTCGGAAAGAGACTCAACCTCTCATGCTCCACCTCGCATGTACTGCATTGATAACGGTACGATGATAGCGCTACTTGGACACATAGAACTAGAAAACGGCCGAATCACTGAATTTACAGATAGTGCAATCGACCAATATTTAAGAACGGACCAAACTCGTGTCACATGGGCTGTGTAGAGCGAATTCACGCTAATTGTTTTTAAGTAGTCAACAACGACATGCATTTGGGGGAATTGTCTATCGCTGGTGAACGACGTAAAAAAGATGAGCCATTCAACCCTTTCGCAAGGGACGCAAGTGCCCAAAGAAACAAGCGCATGAGCGAACGTTCTCAGAGCCAGCGCAGACAAACTGCAACCCCACGCCCTCAGCAACCGAATCAACAATCATCTCAAAATGCTCATAATGAGTTGGCTAAAAGAAGGCAAGAAGCCTTGAACAGACTGGGCAATCAAGAGCCGAGTCGTATCGTCGACAATACAGCGACTTCAACTGATTTGGATAAGCCGGCAATTACTAATTCTGTTGAAAAGAAGCCCGAAACTCAGCCCAAGGTTTCTAAGGAAGACCGTCTGGCTGAACTTCGAAGAAAATCTCTTGCATCAAGAGAAAAAGCGAAAGCTCAAAAAAGTGAGACTGCGAAACCTTTGGTTGAACCTGCGACAGAAATTGTTGCCCCCGTTGTTGAATTTGTTTCAGCGCAGCCTATTGAAACCGCTGCCGTAGAAAAGCAAATGTCGAATGGGTCCCAAGATGTAACCTCTTCGAGGAATAACGTGTTCAAGAAAATTCAAACTGAGGCCCCCAAAACTGGCGGCGATCGCAGGCGTAAAAGACGTCGTGGCGATAAAAAAGGTGGCGGGCGACAAAAACAGGAGAAAAAATTGAACCGTCAAAAATATTTGGAATTCAAATACGCTGCTAAAGATATCCTCGATAGCGAAATGGTTGAATTGGAGCATCGATCAAATATTCTCGGCCAAGTTTGGGCCAAAGGTGAACGTATCGGAGTAAGTGATTCTTTTTCGTTTATCGAATCAAAGGTCGAAGAAAACATCCTGCCTCGCGAGGTTGCTGATGAATTAAGAGATTTAATTTCTCGAATGACGACAAGAAGGTGAACACATGACAGATATAACAGTAAGCGAAAACATGGTAGCAAGCGTACACTACAAAGGCACATTGCCAGATTCTGGTGAAGTTTTCGATAGTAGCGAAGGTCGAGAGCCATTGACATTTTTAGTAGGCCACAAGCAAATGATTCCTGGATTTGAAGAGGAAATAATGGGGGCTAAGATCGGTGAAAGCCGAGAATTTACCCTTACTTCTGACCGTGCCTATGGTGAAAGAGATGAATCTGCTGAACTCGAAATTCCACGCGCACAATTTGAACAGTTGGAACAACAAGCAAGTCTCGAAGTAGGCATGCAGTTGGTGGCGCAGATGCCGCACGGCCCCTCGCCATTTACGATTACTGCACTCACTTCCGAATCGGTAACAGCTGATTTCAACCACGCCTTGGCTGGCAAATCACTCACCTTTACAGTTGACATTGTCGAACTTCGACCCGCTACCGAAGATGAGGTCGCTCACGGCCATGTACACGGTCCCGATGGCAATGATGACCATTGAGATGGGAGTGTTGATGAAGTCCCTCGTTGTGGGGAGTACATGGTCAGTCAACGTAAGGAAGACTGGAAGACGTTGAGTGGGTTGGATTTAGACCTAGAAACAAACTTCGACTCATTATCATCCACTGGGTTTACTTCGAGCGAAATTGGGTCGGCAGGTTCGCCCCCCTACACTCGGGGAATTCACCCCACTATGTATCGCTCAAGACTTTGGACAATGCGCCAATATGCTGGGTTTTCTAGTGCTAAGGCCACAAATGAACGATTTAAACTTCTCCTTGAGCGTGGTCAAAAAGGCCTTTCGGTTGCATTTGATTTACCAACGCAACTCGGCCTAGACGCTGATGACGATATGTCCATAGGTGAAGTTGGGAAGGTAGGTGTGTCGATTTCCTCTTTGTCTGATATGAGGGAGTTGTTAGAGGGCATTCCTTTGGATAAAGTCAGTACTTCGATGACAATTAACGCCCCTGCAATGGTTCTATTGGCCATGTACATCGCAGTTGCTGAAGAACAAGGTGTGTCCTCAGATAAGGTTCTTGGGACAATTCAAAATGATATACTCAAGGAGTACATTGCACGTGGGACATATGTATTTCCACCTGATCACAGCATGAGACTCATCACAGATATTTTCGAATATTGCGCTGAAAAGGTTCCGAAATGGAATACAATCTCAATTTCAGGTTATCACATCCGTGAGGCAGGTTCCACAGCAGTTCAAGAAGTGGCATTTACACTTGCAAATGCTCTAGCATATGTTGAGGCTGCAATTGAAAAGGGACTTGAGATTGATAGTTTTGCTCCTAGGCTTTCCTTTTTCTTTAATTGCCATAATGACTTTTTTGAAGAGGTTGCCAAATTTCGTGCAGCACGCGCACTATGGTACGAACTGATTTCCGAACGATATTCGCCGATGAATCCAAAATCATCGATGTTGCGATTTCATACACAGGTTGCAGGTGTTAGCCTTACTGCTCAGCAACCATTGAACAACATTGCCAGAGTGACAATACAAGCACTGGCTGCTGTTTGTGGTGGCACGCAAAGCCTCCACACCAATTCATACGATGAAGCAATAGGACTACCAACCGAAAAGTCTGCTACCGTTGCCCTACGAACTCAGCAGATAATTGCTGAAGAAAGTGGTGCTGCAGATGTCGTGGATCCATTAGGAGGGTCCTACCATGTTGAAGCCTTGACAAAACGCATACACGACATGGCACTTAATCAAATTCACAAAATCGAATCCTTGGGTGGTGCAATGAAAGCTATTGAGCAGGGCTGGCAGCAACGTGAAATTCATAATGCAGCATATCAGCACCTCAATGATGTTGAAGCAAACAAAAGAAAAATTGTTGGGGTTAATCACGGGCTTATGGATGAGGTTTCGAATACGAAGGCTCTGAAATTAGACCCTACCGTTGGTGACCAACAATGCAAACGACTTGCCCTATTGAGAATGGATAGAGACGATGAACTCGTAGTTCAATGTCTAAATGCCATACGCGATGCAGCAGAAAATGGTATCAATTTGTTCCCCCACGTGTTGGTTGCTGTGAAATCCGATTGCACATTAGGTGAAATAATATCTTCAATGAAAGATGTATTTGGTACTTGGATGGCACCGAGTGGTTTTTGAGGTGAGAAAATGAAATTTGGACCAATACATGTTGATCACATTGGAATTGCAACCCATAATTTAGACGAAGCGAGTAATTTTTGGAGACTGCTAGGTTTGAATGAAGGGAGCGAAGACGAGATTGTCCGTGAGCAGGGTGTCAAAACTCGTTTTTTCTCAACAAGTACTGGGCAAGTAAACGGTCATCCAACACAAATCGAGTTGCTAGAACCAACATCACAAGATACACCTATCGGCAAATTTCTCGATAAACGTGGACCTGGAATTCAACAACTTTGCTTCAACGTAGGTGACCTTGTTGGTCTTATCGGATACCTATTGGATAATGGCATTACCATGATTGATAATGTTCCCCGGAAGGGCGCTGGCGGCAAAGACATCGCTTTCGTCCATCCAAAATCTACTGGCGGAGTTCTAGTTGAATTGACGCAAGCATGATAGTACCCCTTCACATCATTCAATTGATGCGAACCTGTGTTGATAACCTGATTGCTCTACCGTATCTCGATGGCCCTCGCATACGACTCGAAGCGGAGTATCTTTCAAAGAGACTTGAGGTGTTAAGACAAAAAAGGCTAATTTCAAATAACGCTTTTTTGGATGCAGGGGCAATTCAAGGAGCATTTTCAATGATTGGAAACCTCGTTGAAATGGGAATTCCACAAAGAGAAATTTTTTCTCATCTTAAGCAACAACTCTCACGTGCATGTAAGCTTGAAGTAAAACATCCAGGTCTCGATGGTGCTATTGAAAAAGGACGAAATGAGTCGTGATATTATGTCTGAATCTTTGCTGAGTATTCGTTCGGTAACGAAAAGTTTCGATGAGGTGGAGGCCCTTCAGTGCATTGACTTAGAAATACACTCGGGTGAAATTGTTGGACTGGTGGGTAGTAACGGTGCTGGAAAAACCACATTGTTACGATTGATGGCAGGAGTTTACAAGCCGACTTCAGGTTCAGTTCTCTTGAGTAATGGCAAACCAGTCTCACAGATGAGACAGGCCCTAGGGGTTGTCCCTGAATCTACTGGATTATATTCAAGACTCACTGCTTGGGAAAATATTCGTTACCACAGTCGCATGCATGGTATTGAGGATTCAGTTGCTTGGGCAAGAACGGAAAAGTTCGCAGAGCATCTTGATATGCAAGATAATCTAAGTCGGCATACAAAGGGATTTTCTCGAGGTATGAAACAAAAAACTGCTCTCTTGCGTGCACTGGCTCACGGACCTAGTATTTTGTTATTGGACGAACCAACTGCCGGATTGGACATCACAAGTGCGCGGACTGTTCGCGCTTTGGTAAGCCAATTACGCAATGAAGGTGGGACAGTCATTTATTCAACACACCATCTAGCTGAAGCACAGCAGGTTTGTGATCGAATCGTTATAATACATAACGGAGTTATCCGGGCCGACGGTTCACCTGATGAATTGTTAGCGCAAACCAATACCGAATCACTCGAAGATGCATATGTCACTCTTACTACGGAGCAAGCGCGAGTTCGCCATGAAGATTCTGAAAAGGAAGGTGCCCTCAGCACGTGGTGGAGAAAATTATTCACTCCGAAAACTCCCAAGTCAACCATTGGAGGTGACCTAGATGAGTGACAACAGTTTCCACCGTATCAAATCGATTGCGCAAAAAGAAATTGTTGAATTTGCTCGAGACTGGAGGACCATCATGGCCATTATCGTCATACCACTACTTATGTTCCCGCTACTGTTCATTTTATTTCCCGTTCTCTTACAGTCAGAAGCGGCGGAGTTGGATGCACTTGAACTCGTAATCACTATTCAAAGCGATGATTTCCCAAACGAATTGGCCAACAACCTAACTGCAAATGGAATGAATTTGACATTCGAACCTTTACCAGATGTTGAATTCCTTTCGGACCCTGGAGTGGAGATTGAGCGAGTTAGGAATGGTTCAATTGACGCACTACTGCGATTCGACTCAAGCAATGAAACTTGGTCATACGGAATTCTACATTTATCGACATCTGAACGCTCAAATGAAGCTAGATACAGATTGTTGAACACCCTTTCAATGTGGGAGGATGGTGAAGTGAGAGAGAGGATTGCAGCGGGAGGGTTGGATGTTAACACCACACTTGACCCATTGCGTTGGGATGGTGATGTCACTCAAGGTGACGTTGCGACCTCCGGTGAGCAGGCCGGAATGGTACTCTCGCTCTTCATTCCACTTGTTCTAGCAATTTGGACATATTCTAGTGCAATTCAACCTTCAATCGACATGACTGCTGGAGAAAGGGAACGTGGAACATTAGAGGCCTTACTATGCCTACCTTGTACGCGAATGGAGTTGTTGCTAGGCAAATGGCTGGCAGTGGCGGCAATTACTGGGACCGGGGTTGTTCTGCAAATTTGTGGTTTGCTATTTGCAATTGGATATCTGGCATCATCAAGTTTCATTGGCATACCGTCCCTATCGGGAATCTCAATCGGCCTGATTATTGTTTCAATACTCTTGTTTGCCGTTATGGTCGTTGCCTTTGAATTGGCATTAGCAATGCGATCGCACAGTGTCAAAGAAGCAGGGTCAATATTAGCACCCGCACTCATGCTGATTCTGTTTCCAGCATTGTTCACACAAGTGATTAATCTCGATGGTATTGAAGGATTCTGGTTTGCAATTCCAGTGGTTAATGTGCTGCTGGCATTACGGGAATTGCTCATGGACAGAGTCATAGCGGAGCATGTTGTGATTTGGCTCATTTCATCGATTGTTTATGCGACGCTTGCAGCGTACTATGCGTCAAAACAGTTCAGTCGAGAAGACATAGTGACTTCACTTTCCTGAACGTTCTTGGAAGTGAATCAATGCGTCACGGACAATATCGATAATGGCGTCAATTTCTGCAGAAGTGAGATTAAAGTGGGGTGTGAATCGAAGGGCATTGCTGCCACCATGTATGACTCCAAGGCCATGTTTCCGGCACCATGTTTCCACAGCATCAAAACCAATGACGGGGAATTTGTTAGGTTCGAGTTCAGCGCTTAGTAAAAGACCGGTTCCTTGGACTTGCGTAATGATTCCAGGCAGTTCCTCGGATAAATCATTCAGTTTGGATACAAATTCCTCACCCCTTTCTCGTATATTTTGCCGTAACTCGGGAGTAATAAGGTCGAGTACTGCGCATGCAGTCTCAAGTGCACGCGGGTTTGTGGTCATCGTATTGCCGTAGATTCCAACAACATAGTTTTCTGCAGCTCGGTCATTCAAACCGAGTACTGAAAGAGGGTATTGCCCTGCGTTCAATGCCTTCGACCATGTTTCTAAATCGGGGCATTCCGCATCTTGGAATCCTTCATAATCGATAATCGATAGACAACCTTGGCCGCGGATTCCTGCTTGTATCGAGTCGACAAGAAGCATAGCGCCATGTTCAAGCGTAAGCCTTCGGGCGGCGTCATAAAATGAGCGCTCAACACAAGCGCCTGGATTTCCTTCACCTTGTACAGGTTCAATAGCCATCAGTTCAATGAATACATCTTCATCATCTGCATCTGCAAACGCTTTCTCTAGTGCAGGGACATCGTTTGCAGGAACTAAAATTAGGTTATCACGGTCACGGAATGTTGCGAGATTCTTGTCATAGGAGTTTTTGCATGAGTGAGAAATTTGGGCTGGTCGGTCAGTTCTCCCGTGAAATGCCTTTTCGATGGCCATCAATTTGATTTTCTTACCTTCATGTGGCCCGCCTGGTCCCGTCATTTTTCTCGCATTCACATCGGCAATACGAAGACTAACTGTCACCGACTCAGAACCACTGTTCATGCAGATGAAACGTGTAAACGGGCATGAACCACGTGAGTAACCAAGTTCTTTTTTCAAGCGATCAGCAAGTCGTTTGTGACTGTAGGAGGGGGTCATGACATTCGCCATAACCCAGTTTTGAGACATTGCGTCAATAACTCCTGTTGGCCCGTGACCGCTGCCAAGCATACCATAACCTCCATTGTCATGCAATACTGCGCCATGTGCGGTGATAATCCATGGACCTCGTGCTGCTAAAGCTACATATGGATTAACCGTGGCCGGGGCGTAAAAATTGATA
Organism: Candidatus Poseidoniaceae archaeon; assembly: GCA_036846305.1. Lineage (GTDB taxonomy): Archaea > Thermoplasmatota > Poseidoniia > Poseidoniales > Poseidoniaceae > MGIIa-L1. The sequence continues at coordinate 10,710 of DAIUCF010000035.1, forward strand.
AAATCAGATTGGAGGATTGGTGAGAGTTCTGACTCAGGCATTGAAAGCATGTCATCTCCAAACTCGTTGGATAATGCTTCACGGCGTTCCAAAGCCTCTCCAATAGCAGCGGCCAATGTAGGGTCGCTGGCCAGAAACTGATGAATGACTTCATCTTTCATTCCCACAGTTTCACGATGCGGTGAATGTTCGCGCAATGATGAGAGTTGAGCAAAAGCAACTGCAGCAGATTGAGTCATCGAATTGCTCTCATCAAAGGGGTTCTTTGAACATTCGCCTACTGTGGGACGGATATTTGAATTTTCAAACCCATAGATATTCGCCTAGTATTATTATGCGAATATTTATATGCGCCAGTAAGCAGCAGTAAATGTGCCAAAGATTTCTCTTGACATGCCTGCAGAACTTGTCTCAGACCTACGTAAACATGTAGGTGACGAGCATAAGTTCGTAAGTTTGGCAGACGCAGTCAGGACCGCTTGTCGAAAACTCTTGGACCAATTGGATGAAATTGACGCACGACACGGAAGGTAGGCGATTGTATGGTAGACAAATTAGAGGCAGAAGCAGCAGTGAAAACATTACTTCAATATCTTGAAGGAGACGCTACTCGAGAAGGATTAATCAAAACTCCAACGCGAGTTATTGAATCATGGGACGAAATCTTTTCAGGATACTCGGCAGATTCCAAAGAGATTCTGGCCTCAACCTTTAACGGCGAAGGATACGATGGCATCGTTTTGCTAAGGGATATTGAGTTTCACTCCACATGTGAACATCATCTACAACCGTTCAGCGGTCGAGCACACATAGCATACATACCGGTAGACCGAATTGTAGGCATCAGCAAACTTGCTCGAATTGTCGACGCCCACGCTCATCGCTTACAAAACCAAGAACGTATAACCAAGGGCATTGCTGATGATTTAGAAACACACCTGAATCCATTAGGCTCGGCAGTCATACTCGAAGCGTCCCATGGATGTATGCGTTGTCGCGGTGTGCGGAAGCAAAACTCAGTCATGACTACATCAGCTATGCGCGGTGTATTCTTCGACAAACCTGAACCTCGCCAAGAACTCATGCAGCTTATTCAGGCACGGCCGCTTTGAGGTGTTCACTTGCAATCTCAACAGTGTTTGATTTCGGGCGACTATACGGTAGATTCGCCTAGTGATTTAGCTGTGGAGTACAAGATTGTTGAGATTTTTCATTCCGTTCAAGGTGAAGGCGTCCATACAGGAATTCCACACGTATTCATTCGGTTCGGGAAATGTAACTTAACCTGTGAATGGTGCGATACGGATTTTGAAACATACCGCACGATGACTGCTTTAGATATACTTTCTGAGGTGTTGAAGTATCCGAGTAAAAGAATTATTTTTACCGGAGGTGAACCATTACTCAATGATCTGTGGCCCCTCCATCGATTGCTCAAATCCAGAGGATACCATCTTTCTTGTGAATCAAATGGAACCATTGAGATTCCAGAAGGTCTACTCGATTGGATTTGTATCTCTCCAAAGGACCAAATGTATCCTAATGTCAAGATACGTCAACGATTGGGTGATGAATTAAAATGTGTCTATGTTGGGCAGGATCTATCATTGTATGCTGGATTGATTGATGGTTTTGATCATCATTTTCTCCAGCCCTGTTATATCGATGCTGAGTCGGTTGAATGGAATGGTAGAAATTTTGCCCTAACAGAGGATGTTGTGAAAAATACACCTCCTTGGAGACTAAGTTTACAAACTCACAAATGGATGGGAGTGGATTAAAGTGCAGCGAGCAGTGATGGCATTATCAGGTGGAATGGATTCTACGAGTCTGCTTATGCGACTTCTTGCAGATGGGTATAAAGTCGATTGCCTCTCCTATGAGTACGGTCAAAAACACAATGTTGAACTCGATAGAGCAATATTGAATATTCAATATCTCGCTTCAAAAGGATTTGAAATCAAGCATAAAATTATTGATATATCGGGTGCAATGGCTACATTTGAGAGTTCCTTGATTGGGCAAGGTTCTGAAATTCCTGAAGGGCACTACGAGGCAGAACAGATGAAATCAACTGTTGTTCCCAACCGCAATGCTATTTTTGCATCAATAATGTACGGTTACGCATTATCTATATCGTTGCGTGAGAACTGTAATGTGGAAATAGCCTTAGGAGTTCATTCTGGTGATCACGAAATATATCCTGATTGTCGTCCGGAATTTTATCACGCACTCGAACATGCCTTTGCAGTGGGTAATTGGGATAGCGAGAAAGTTCGATTTTCATTACCATATCTTAACGGAGATAAGACCTCAATTTTGAGTGACGCAGAAAAGGCAATCGTGGCATTAGGGCTCGATTTTGATACTATTTTTGGAAACACGAACACTTCCTACAATCCCGATGAACAGGGTAGAAGTTCCGGTCGAAGTGGTGCAGATATTGAAAGAATTCTGGCATTCAACGCAATTGGGAGGCGCGACCCCGTCGAATATCAAGATTCATGGAGTAACGTTCTACGGAATGCAATTCGTATCCAAGAACAACATCTGGATGCCAAATACAGAGAACAACTAACTGCAGAACAATACCATGTTACCCGTGAAAGTGGAACAGAGAGAGCATTTACTGGAATGTATTGGGATGAGAAGAGGAACGGCGACTACTTTTGTATTTGCTGCGGGCATATGCTGTTTACTTCACAAATGAAATTTGACTCAGGATGCGGTTGGCCATCGTTTCACACTGAGCATCCAGATGCAGGAATTTTACGAATTGATGATGTTTCCCATGGGATGCGGAGAACAGAAGTGCAATGTGCGCAATGCAAGGCCCATTTGGGGCATGTATTCAATGATGGGCCACGCCAATTCGGTGGAGAACGTTACTGCATAAATTCTGCTTCACTTGACTTCAAGGAGGATGAATTATGACGACCAGAATTCGTAGATATGTTGAGACTGACACGGGGCATAGGGTTCCCAATCACAAGAGCAAGTGCCGTCACATGCACGGACATCGATACCGTTTCGAAGCAGAAATTGAAGGTGATGTTGTTCAAGATACAGGGGTTAGCGAGGAGGGGATGCTGATGGATTTTTCGGATGTAAGTTCAATACTGATGGAGCATGTGCACGATGTGATAGATCACGCCTTCGTCGTATATGAGGGAGACAAACCAGCTCGTAGCGCATGTGAATTGATGGGTGAGCATCATAGAACTGTTGTTGTACCGTTTATCCCGACAGCAGAGAACTTAGCAAAATGGGCATTTGAACAGGTTGAACCACACATCAAATCATCGTATGGCAATGCTTTGCGTCTCGTTGCTATGCATGTCCGGGAAACACCGAAAAGTATTGCCTCTTGGTATCCAGATTATTCTTCTTCTTGAGGAGTAATCTTTCTTCGCCTTCCACGTCGCCACATGTCATTACCCTCGACATATTGTAATGCGGTAGTTGCATCAAGAATTCCGCCGATAAGGCGAGTTGCTTCATCCTCGGTAGGTGATGAACGCATGACGCTTCGACGTAGATTTTGTGAAAAACTATCTCTTCTCTCTTGATTCCCAGGCAATGATTGACCAAATTCATCAATGCCCTGAATTAAAATTTTGCGTAGTGTTGAATTCAAATTGCGCTCAAGCGGCACAATATCTGGTAGGCCTGGGTCGCTACCTTGAGATGAAAGAACAGAAGCGCGGTGCACTTCATAGACACAAGCATTCACAGCGTGAGATAGGTTTGCGATTGGATACCCTTCCCATGTCGGCAAGGTCACAAGAAAATCACATTTTTCCAGAGATTCAGCAGATAGTCCCATTCCCTCTTCGCCAAAAATCAGGGCCACTGATTCAGTGAAATCATTAAGATATTGTGAAAATTCCCATGGATATGAAAAATGGCGGAATGTCGTTTTCGAACCTATTTCGCGCTTCCCGGATGTACCTACGACAAGTGAACAATCGGCTGTAGCCTCTTCAATTGAATCGTAAACTTGACAGTCATTGAGTATCCTTCCAGCGTGCTTTGCACGATTACGTGCTTCGATATCATCTGGAGAACAAACCGGTGACACGAGTCGTAAGGAGGTGAAACCATAATTCAACATTGCTCGACAGACAGCTCCAAGGTTGCCAGGGTGCGTAGCTCCTACAAGGACAATGTGCAGGGTGAATGGGCGGCGAGGAAGTGGTATTTTTTGACGGTCACCCACACCTATTCCTCCTCAGTAATATGAATCTTTGAAATGTCAAATTCTAAAATCCATTTAGGATTACAAGGTTGGTAAAGAAAAAATAGAAAACCACCTGCTTCGCGGTCTTGCATGACCAATGAACGCTTACGTATACCGTATTTATTTCGAAGATGAAGTATTAGGAACTCGAGAACCTCTTTTTCAGAATGGTGAACTGAAACGGGTGTGCGGTCCCAGTCGACACGCACTGTCAATTTACCGCCTCATTTAATCGACTCTACGTTGCCGGTAGCGGGTGACATAGCCGGCTATCCAGTTACGTAGTTTCTTAGATTCAACATCAGTGAGTTGTTGGACCATTTTCTTGTTATGTTCAAAATCATCGGTGAATTTTTCACCGTGATCTTCAACAAGATGTATGGCTCGGATTTTAATAAAACTAGGTCGAATATTTCCCATATGTATCACTCCTCAAATAATTTGACTTCAATTGGAATATCTGGTTCGTCGTGACGAGTGACTTGTAGACGTATTTTACGAGGAGGATTTTCAATGCCTCTCGACCAAATCTTCTCGTTCACACTAGGATCAATCCATACTTCTTCATCTTCACCAACCTTCAGATGGTGAATAACGTGTTCACGTATGATTTGAATTGCACGAGGTGCTCTCTTGTAACGGGTAATCCCCCAAGCCTTTCGAAGTGGGACTGTTAATTCTGATTCATTTGCGCGTACCATAATATCACCTCAGCGTTGGAGCTTGCTACGGCGCCAGTGGTGTCGCTTTGGATGCGACACTGTATTTCGATCGGTCTTTAACATGACCCAAACGGGGACACGTCTGTTCTGCTTTCCCACTTTCATGAGGCGTATTTTTTTTGCTGCTGGCTTATTTCTTGACATGTTCGAGCACCTTCTCAGATTCTTCGGATGGACGCACTACGGCGGCTCTTGGATTGTGATGCGAGCAAAATTTTCAACTGGTCATCTGACATGACTCCGGAGATTTTGCCTTGATTATGGAGTTGGATTATCGATTGCTTGATGAGTTCTGCACGCTCTGGAGTTGCCAATCCAATTGTTTTGAGACGAGAACGGGCGTCTGGGGATAGAAGTTTTTTCATAGCGGCATCTAAATTTTGAGAGATGCGTTGGGCTTCTTGAGCTTTGAGTTCAGCATCCGCTTGTTGGGAGGCTTGCTGTTCCAACTGCTTTTGCAGGGCGGCACGACGTTGTTCTCGTAGTACGGCTATCTCATCATCTTGAGAAGATACCATGCTTGTCACCTCGTTCACGTCCTTCAGTACTTCGAGAGTCCTGGGTATTGTTCATCAGCAGCAGGGCGGCACTCATGAGCAACAGCATCGATGAGTTTGTGGCCCGCAGCAGTTATCTTTCGGCCTTTGTACAACTGAAGAGAATCACCATTTTCATCCTCGACTACACGACCGGGAACTTTTTCGACCAATCCGGATGATTCGAGTTGTTGCAATGAAGTTCGAATGATGTGGCGTGATGCTACACCTGGAGTGTTCGGTCCTGCTCCGTTGTCTTTTCGACCACCAAATACTTGTGCTAAGTGTGTGACGCCAACAGGACCTTCACGGGCCACTTTTCGAAGAATAGCAGCAGAACGAAGGAACCACCAGTTGGTTTGAGTTGGAGGACGTTCGCGGTCAGCACCTGTTTTGACAAATTCTGCCCATTCAGGTGTTGAAACACTACCTGTTTCTTCTAGTCGCGCAGCAAGAGCTGGGTTGAGGATTTCAGCGGGTATATCGTAAAGAGTCGTCATGACAAGACACCGAGCAATTTGCCGACCGAACTCCCCTATATGAAGAGAACGGGTATGACGCCCGATGGATTTCGTTCCAATATCGTGCAGTTATACGAAAAATCTAGAGAACAAGGGTTCAAGTTGGAGGGGTTCTTGGCAACAGTGATGAAGAAGGCTTTGGCACAGAATCCGAACCTCCTGCGTACGCTATTGGGGCTTTCAGTGACCCTGATTGTTCTCCTTTCATATGCAGTTTATGGCGCAACAGTTTCTCCATCG
>DAIUCF010000036.1:0-13024 GCA_036846305.1 Candidatus Poseidoniaceae archaeon
CAGCAACTGGAGTGTGCTGATGCTCTAGGATTCGGGGTCGGATGGCTTGCTCAAGCCCATCTGTCAACTGAAACTCAACAATCAAATTCAAGGCCCGTGGTCCCACATTGGAAAGGCGAAGTTGGACTCTGTACTGACTTCCCACAATTGGCTATGGAATCATTTCGAAGAACCAGTAATATTGAAATTGGAAGCGCAGTTATATCCATACTTGCGTCTGGTGGACCGATTGCTCAAGCGGAACGAATCGCAAACACGCTTCAACTGCACGGGTTGAACCCCGACGAGAAACGCAAATTACACATCGGATTTTCAGCAGGTAGATTCGAATTCATGGCACGGCCGTATGGAATCGTGCCACGTAATTCTATCGAAGAAGCAGCATGGCCGGCACTTCGAGGTCAAATCTTTATGGAGGCGGGAGATATATTCCTGCGACTCTTACGAGGAGATATTGTCAATTCTGATTTGACGTATTCAACAGTACTCAAACGAGATAACTTCCGAAGTGAGGAGGATTGGGAAAAAGTTCAACATGCTGCAGTTGAATTCGAAAATCTTGATACTAAGCCCAGTCAAATCATCATTCCGAAAAGATACATTTTTGAAGATTTGAGAATTATTCCACGTCACTTTCGTAGAGAATTACTCGTACTGATTGCTGGAACTCACGACCCTGTAACGCAAGTATTCTTGAACACTATTTCTCCGGTTAACGTGTTCAATTTATCAATTACCAAACCTGAAATTATCGATGCAACGCATGAAAGAATGCGAAAAGCCTTCCATCCAGACGGCGGTGAATGGAAGCGAGGAGATATGCCTCGGACATCTTTCGTGTTTCTCAACGATGAAAAGGGACTCACTGCCCAGCAACAAAGTACAGCTGCAGAAGAAGAAGCAAAAGCTGCATTGGGTGCGTACTGGAGCGCACTTGAAGGGACAATTGACCCCTCAAAAGTGGAGAATGCTGCTCAGAATGCACTTATTGGAAACGTTCAGGACATTGCAAAACAAATCTGTGAACGATTCCACCCTGAGGATCGAATTATGGCATGGTTCGACTTCTTTAATCACGACTCAGACCGAGTATGCCGTGACATGACCTCATACATGCAAAAGGTCGTTCCGCTCGTGGAAGATATGCTCAGGTTGGTGTAAAATCATGACTATTGAGCACGATACTCCCTCTGCTGTGGAACCGGGCAGTCCAGGAAGTTCATTGTACCCAAACTCGCCACTTGGCGAACAAATTGAAGGCATTCCCACCGGGCGCGAAGTGGCATGGGAACCTCTTGTTGACTATCGAAGAAACGGGGTTTCGGAAACCACGATTCATGGCGCAGTAGCCTGGTCACATGGTGATGAAGTGATACACTCTTTTGGAGGGAATGTCCTGTGTTACGGTCGTTCAATGATGAAGCCGTTCATGCTCAAGGCATTCACTGAGGAACTCGAAGATACCTCTTGGGACCAAAAAGCAATTGCTGTTGCATCGCATAACGGCGATACCGAGCACGTTGCTGCTGCCCAATCACTGTTGTTCAAGGAAGAATGGCCACTCATGCTCACGCCGTTGGATGTGCCGTTGATTCAATTTGGACGGCAGGTTCGACGCCCCCGACGTTGGTTTCACACATGTTCTGGTGAGCATGCAGCAATTTTGCACGGATGTCGGAAAAAAGGATGGAATAGAGCCGGTTACACACTGCCAACTCACGAAGTATTCCACGCCTATATGGCACAAATTCGAACTTACTTAGGCGAGGATTGGAAACCTCTGCGGATTGCTAAGGATGGGTGTGGTTTGCCCACCGTTTCGAATACTGTTGCTGAACTCGCGCAGATTTATGCAGGCTTAGTGCGAGATAAGGATGAAGATTGGATATGGGAGGCGATGGTTCGTAATCCAGATTTAGTTGGAGGATTCAACCGTTTGGACTCCACTGTTCTCAAGGCTGGCGAAGGCAAAGTTATCGCAAAAGAAGGTGCTGACGGGTTGCTAGGACTCGCAATCGAACATCCTGATTATCCAAAAGGACTAGGGATTGTGGTTAAAATTGCACATGGGTGGGACTCTCAAGCAATGTGGTATGTGGCACGTGCTGTTCTAGGAGTTCTCGGTATCAGCCTTCGAAACCCGTATCCTTTACATCGTCAGAAAGCATTCATTGTACCGGGTATTGTCCCCCAACATTATTTGTCGAACCTCGAGAAACTACCTACTTGGGATGAATGGGATCCGGACCAAGATAGATGGCTATATGACGTGGAGATGTAGGTATGATTCACATTCAAAACTACATCGGAGGACATTTCGTTTCCGCTGTCGATGAGCAAACTCTCGAAGATTATAATCCGGCCACTGGACTGTGTATTGCTACAATACCCCGTTCAAAGAAAGGAGATGTTGAACATGCAGTAAATGCCGCAAAAGCAGCACAACAGGAATGGGGTTCACTAAGCATTCTTGAACGTGCGAATTGGCTTGATAAAATTGCAGACGCTTTAGAAAAAAAATCGGAACTCATCGCAACAACCGAGACTCTCGATACTGGAAAACCGATTGCTTTGTCCAGAAGAGTTGATGCTGCTCGCTCGGTTAGTAATTTCCGCTTCTTTGCAGACTTCAGTCGAAAACAGCCAGAGTTGAAGTTTGAAATGGAGGATGCAATGAATTATGTTCATCGTTCTCCAATTGGGACTGTTGGCCTCATTACTCCCTGGAATCTACCACTTTACCTGCTTACTTGGAAGGTTGCACCCGCCTTACTTATGGGGAATACCATCGTTGCCAAGCCGAGTGAATTTACCCCACTTACTGCGAACATTTTGGCTGAAACATTCGATGAACTCTCTCTTCCTCCAGGTGTATTCAACCTGGTTCATGGATTGGGTCATGAAGTCGGTCAATCCATACTTGAACACGAATTCATCAAAGGAATCTCGTTTACTGGTGGTACTGCTACAGGACGCATCGTTGCCAAAACCGCTGCTCCCATGTTCAAGAAATTGTCATTAGAACTCGGCGGTAAAAATGCTACAATAATTCTAAAGGATGCTGATTTGGAAATCGCTGTAGATGGTGCGGTACGGGCTGCCTTCACCAACTCAGGTCAAGTTTGCCTCTGCGGTTCGAGAATTCTCATTGACGAATCTATTGCGGAAAAATTTTCAAAACTCTTTGTCGATAAAGTCAACCAAATCCGTGTTGGCGACCCATTAGACGAGCATTCCACTATGGGGTCTGTGATCTCAGTTGAGCACCTTGAAAAAGTAGAATCATACATTGATTTAGCATTGCAGGAAGGTGGAGAAATTTTGACTGGAGGGACGCGGAAAAGTACCAACTTCTCGGGTCCAAATGGCGTAGGTGCTTTTATTCGACCAACCGTCATTACAGGATTACCACACACTTCGAGGTGTGCGACTGAAGAAATATTCGGCCCAGTAGTTACTTTGCACACCTTCGAAAATGAACTCCAAGCAATTGAAATGGCGAACCATTCTGAATATGGCCTAGCAGGGTCAGTTTGGACTCAAGACATTGAGCGAGGGCGGATTTTTGCATCACAAATCGAAACGGGTATTGTGTGGGTAAATACTTGGCTCCATCGAGATTTACGTACACCGTTTGGTGGCGTCAAAAATTCGGGCGTAGGCCGCGAAGGGGGACGATGGTCATTGGAGTTTTTCTCCGAAATGACCAACGTATGTGTCAAGGATACACTCGCTGAACAGTAAACATATCTTCAAAAGGCTTTGATGGGATTAGTGCTTATGCAGACCTTACCGTTGTTTGTCCTTCCTATGGTACTCATGCCTGGTGAAATTCAAGAATTGCGAATTTTCGAACCTCGCTACCGACAAATGCTTGATGATTGTCTCTTGGATGACAAGAATTTTGCTATCGTTCTTAACGATCCTTTTACCCCTGTTAATTCATGGGACGGCCCTCGTTCACACGGTTGTGAGGCTGAAATTCTTCACCATGAGACAAAGGGAAGTAATCACTTTGTTCAAGTCGTTGGACGCCGACGAATCACGATTCGCACTGTTGTACCTCCGGCCTTACCTCCCTTTGAAGATTCAATGTTTGAATCCATCATCGAAGATGACTCAATACTTCCTGATGTCCAAGAACTTCAGGAAATGATTCCAGTAGATTCCGAACATTCTAAACTTTACATCAGTGCAGAAGTGAACTATCTTGAAACTGAAGAGGAAACTTCAGAGGAACAGCAACAGGTCTTGAAGAGCATTATGGAACATGTTCTGACTGAAATTGGTACAATGCTTCGAATTGAGGCTGATTTACTTGAACGCTGGGTTTCTGAAAAGATTGAGAAAACCATCGATTCCACTTCCGAATCAGTATATTCTGTCGCATCCCTTGTTCTTTCTCAATTGGAGGCCAAACAGCAAATTCTCGAATGCAACTCACTGGATGAAGCACTTGAAGAACTTCTTCACCATGTGGCGATGGGCCAAGAGGAAGAATAAGTGACCCTTGCGAGAGTTTCAAATCAAACATGGCCGTCGCAAGTTCATGTCGGTTCACAAAGAGGCGCGGAAAATTACCACGCACACGCTTCAAGAAATGAAGCGAGCTGGTGAAAAAATAACTATGCTTACGGCATATGATTACTCACTGGCGAAACTTGTCGATAATGCTGGAGTCGATGTGATCCTTGTTGGAGATTCAGCCTCAAATGTAATGGCTGGGCAAGTGACAACTGTTCCGATTACATTAGAACACATGATTTACCATGCGCAATGTGTACAACGTGCTGTTGATAGAGCCCTTATTGTAGTGGACATGCCTTTTGGAACGTACCAGGGTAACTCTGCAATCGCATTAGAATCTGCAATTCGAATAATGAAAGAGTCTGAAGGCCATAGTGTTAAACTTGAAGGAGGAGCAGAAATCATTCAATCTGTTGAGCGAATATTAACTGCAGGTATCCCTGTAATGGGCCACCTTGGATTAACCCCCCAATCAATCTACAAATTTGGCACCTACACTGTTCGTGCTAAAGAGGACAAGGAAGCTGAAAAACTCATTGAAGATGCTAAACTCTTGGAGCAGGCAGGCTGCTTTGCCATCGTTTTAGAAAAAATTCCTCGAGAATTGGCTAAGAAAGTTAGTGAAGCGATATCGATTCCAACCATTGGTATCGGGGCAGGTCCAGATTGTGATGGACAAGTATTAGTTTTGCACGATTTGCTTGGAATTACGATGGACTTCTCGCCAAGGTTCTTGAGAAGATATCTCAACTTGGCGGATGATATCGATGGAGCAATCAAGGGTTATTGTTCCGATGTTCGCTCGGGGAATTTCCCCAATGATGAAGAAAGTTACACTTCTTGATTACATTTGAGTGTAAACCAAAATGCTACCAGCAAAGGCTCCAAGGTCGATGGCAAACGCATGCCAAATACCGTACCTAAAGGGTGGTAAGTCGTAACGACCCCAGTCAGTACTAATCCAAACCCAGACCAGTAATGCACCATATCCCCCGCAGAATACAGCACCCCAGCCTGAGAGCCAAATCACAGAGAAAACGGTGCCCAAAACGGCAAGTCCAAGCGTGTACTCTTTCCAACGCTTGGGTTCGTCATCTAGAAGTATTCGATACAAGAGTGGAGACAGAAGGATACTGATCATAAATGCTCCATGAATCGGATTTGGTAGATTGATTTCTCCTATTTCCGGCATGACGAAAGCTTGCCAAAGACCTCCAACAATTGCTCCAAATCCAGCAGGAGCAAGGATGTGGCGTAGACCAGTACCTATATCGAGAAAACGGCTGAGTCCCTCCGGTCCAGATTGATGGGGAATCTTAGTTCCACCATCGGGACTGTGCTCCACCATGGTTAACCCAATTCGTCGACTTGTTTGAGGGTTGGGTCAAGAATCACATACTAGAGGAGTTCTCCGATGTCGATATAATCCTCCTACACTTGGGCTAGTTTATGTCGAAGGGGGAAATTGTAGCAGGTTGCTTAGCGCCTCACCCACCGCATTTGGTCTATGCAGAAAACCCACCTCAAAATGAACCGGTAGCAGAAGGTGGTTGGGAGCAATTACGCTGGGGCTATGAACGACTTCGAGAATCCCTTTCAGGAGTAGAATATGATGCCATTGTACTGTTATCTCCACACTGGCAAACCTATGTTGGTACGCATTTCCTCGGACTGCCTTCATTCCAAAACCTATCAGTTGACCCCGTATTCCCGAACTTGTTTCGCTATCATTACGAGCTCGACATCGACGTAGAATTGTCTCAGCAAATACATGACAAGGCTGCTAAAGCAGGTCTAGCAGTGAAAATGATGAAAAACCCAGATTTTCGAGTCGATTATGGTACCATCACAACCGGTCACATGTTTAATCCAAAATGGGATAAGCCCCTAGTCGTCATATCCAGTAATCGTTCTAGAGATTATTATTCTGTTGAGGTCATGCAAGAAATGATGATTGAACTGGGTAAGGTGACTCGCCAAGCAATTATTGAAAGTGGAAAGAAGGTCGTTGTCCTTGCCAGCAACTCTCTTTCTCATCGACACTTCACAACCGAATCTGCAATACCTGAAGACATGAGCAAAGAACACATTACAAGTCATGCTATGCATCTTTGGGACATGCGAATGATTGAATATTTCCGTTCCGGGCAATCGCAACGTATACTTGACGAAATGCCTGAATTTACTGAGCAAGCCATCGCTGAAAGTGATGGAGGTGGACTCTCATGGCTCCTTTCAACGCTCGACATCCCGGATTACCCAGGTATTCTTCATGGCTATGGGACTATTATTGGAACTGGAAATGCCATTGTTGAATGGCCGGAACGTCATCACAAGGGGGCTTGAAATGAGTTCAGGTGAGTTGGTTGGTTCATTCATTGTACCCGTGCATCCGCACACTGCTTTGGTACCGGAGCAGAACGAAGGTTGGGGTCGATTACGTAGGGCATATGATGATGCTGCTCAAAAAATCAAAGACAGTGGAGCGGACCTTATCATCATCTACTCAACGACATGGCCAAGCATCATCGGACACCAAATTATCGCAGACCCTAATCCAGAGTGGGTGATGGTCGACCACGATTTTCATGAATTAGGTTCCATTCCGTATTCGTTTAACATTGATGAGGATTTTGCCCATGAATGGAATTCAGCGAACGAAAAGCGAGGGCTGAAAAGTCGAACTGTTGCTTATCACGGATTTCCAATCGATGTTGGTTCTGTTGTTGCGCTGAAACTACTGAATCCTGATAATTCGATACCTGCTGTCATTGTTTCTTCCAACGTGTATGCAAATCGTTCGGAAACGACCGTTCTTGCCAAAGCATGCATGGATGTTGTCAAGAAAACGGGAAGAAAAGCAATCGCAGTCACTGCTATGTCCCTCTCAAATCGTATGTTTACCAAACCTATTGAGCCGAAAGATGACAGAATTCATTCACTGAAAGACGATGAGTGGAACAGAAAGATTTTGGAATTCCTCTCCGAAGGCCGCCTCGAAGATGTGAGTCAGCTCTCACGAACCATCCATCAACAAATCCGAGTGAACAAGGTGGTAGCATTCAAGCCAATGTGGTGGCTCTCTGGGATGAACAGAAACCGCAATAATCTCACAGGTGAAGTGTTGGCCTACGAAGCATTGCATGGTGCAGGTGGGGCCGTAGTTCATCTTGATCCCAAAGCATCCGGTGCTGGTGACAAAGAATATGATGAAGACGATGTTGAATATTTTGCGGGCGAGAGAAATGTGTTGGATGCAAAAGAGGACACTACACTAGAGGAAGTTGATGTTCAATCACAAGAAACATCCACTGGACCAGAACTTTGGGAACCTACAGAAAGTAAGGATTCGGTGAATTCTGATGCCGCTCCAAAGCCTGTAGGAGCATACCCCCATGCTCGAAGAGTTGGAGACCTCCTCTATCTGTCCGGAGTTGGGCCTCGCCAACCCGGTACCAATTCAATTCCTGGCGGCCCAATTCATGACGAAAATGGGGCGCCGTTGAACTATGACATCAAGGCTCAAACCCAGGCAGTGGTGGACAACATCTCCCGGATTCTTGAAGAAGCCGGAGGCTCAATCGACGATGTGCTTGATGTGACCTCTTTCCTTGTGGATATGGACCGAGATTTCAAAGGCTACAATGAAGTCTGGGCAGAAACACTTGGGAAAGTTGGACCCACCAGAACAACATTAGCAATCCGGGCACTTCCAACCCCAATTGCGGTTGAAATGAAGGTCATTGCGAAAGCTCCTAGGACAGAATAATTTCCTTATTCCGACCTCAAGTGATATTGAAAGATACAAGATGATATAGCAAAGAGTCACTTCGCATATTTTAAACGGCAGTTGATGACTGGAATTCGGGGGATAGATATGTCTGGTACACCGGTTGAAACACTCATCGAAAACGTGACCTCAGACTTGAAAAAAACACTCAAGCGTACAACTGGACTCATCGGCGTCGTGATTATTTCACTCTCTGCAATGCTGCCTGGTATTTTTGTCACGCCTACATTCGCAGCAGAAATCATGGGCCCAGGCATTTGGTTGGCTTATCTTCTAGCAGCATCTGTAGTTCTACCCGGAGCTCTATCAAAATCGGAATTATCATCCGGAATGCCATCGAGTGGAGGCTCGTACGTCTATCTTGAACGCACATATGGCCCCTTGATTGGAACCATCAGCGGTCTTGGCCTGTGGGCATCGTTTCTACTCAAGTCTGCCTTCGCACTCATTGGATTTTCAGCCTACTTGATTGCTGTGACAACGTACTTCAATTTCGAAATCAGTCTGATGATCTTGTCGATGACCGCGCTGGTCCTCATTACAATTGTCAACATCCTCGGAGTTTCCAAGGTTAAAGCCATTCAAGCACCAATAGTCGGACTCACTGTTGCGCTGTTGGTCATTGTATGCATCGGAGCATTCTTTGTTGACGGCTTTGATGCATCCGGACCCGTAACCTCTGCATTCGATACGAGTGTATGGTCAATTGCTGAAGCCGCTGCGTTCGTGTTTGTCGCATATGCTGGAGTTACAAAAGTTGCTGCTATCGGTGGAGAGGTGAAAAACCCTGAAAAAAATCTACCTGCCGGTATCATGCTTTCATTATTGATTGCTACAGTTCTTTATTCTGCAATTGCCTATCTAATGGCTGCATCATTGCCTGGCGAATGGTGGATGCAAGATGGAAAAGTTGTCGAAAATCCTATTTTCGTCTTCGCTGAGAAAATTGCGGGTACTGAATTCGGAATTTTTGCAGCAATACTCTCCGTTCTCACGATGATATCTATGGCACTGGCTGGAATACTTGCATCTTCACGATTCTTATTCGCAATGTCTAGAGACAACCTCCTTCCACAAGCACTAGAAGAGGTGAATGCCCGATTTGAAACACCGCACTGGCCAATTCTTGTCACAGGTTTTGCGATGGGGCTCGCCATACTGTTTGTACCTCTGAAGGATGTAGTAAAACTAGCATCTGGGTTCAAGATTATGATTTTTATCATGATCAATTCCTGTGTCATCGTACTGCGTCGAACAAGTAAGGAATACGACTGGAATCCAGCTTATAAGAGCCCAATGTATCCTTACATCCAACTTTGGGGAATCATAGCTGGATTCGTTTTGCTCTATTTCATCGGCAACAAGGCGTTTATTGGCGGAGTAGCGGCCATCGTTGCTGGATTGGCAACATACTATCTCTACGGACGCAATCATGCAATTGCTCAAAAAACTCCGATACAATCGTTTAGGAAACAATTCCAATTCACAACCTCGGCAGAACATCAGCGTCGAATCGAGGTGTTTCATGCTGCCGACCATGGAGGTAAGAACCACTTGACTGTCCGAGAATTCCAGAGCGCTTTGAAGCAACTCGGGTTCAACTATTCCCACGATGAATCACGCATTATATTCCACAATGCTGATCTCGATGAAAACGGTGTTATCGATATCGATGAATTCTTTCAGTCGTTTGAAGGCCAAAACGAAGAAGGATAAGATCACATTATCAGTTGAATGATTGGGTCAATGATTCTCTTTATGAATATTGAAGTTAAAACGTGCCCCTGCCAGCAAACTGCAGCAGACAAGAGCCACAACCATGGTATCCATTCGTTGGATTTACCTAAAGGCTGAACTTCCTCCACTTTACTCAACCCGAGTCCAAGAGCCATCATCGCCAACATTCCAGTATTGTACTTCACTGCTAACGTCAACGTACCAGCCACTGGAGCCTTGTACTGTATCTGGAGTCGCTTGCATAACACCGACATCCGCGGCTTGCTTAGCGAGCGATGAACGTAACTCATCGGAAAGGATAGGGGGAACTTCCTTGGAATCGGCACTTACAACCGATTCTAAATCTTCGTCATCATCCTCATACTGGTCATCTTCATAATCATCATCAAATGCATCTTCAACCCATTCTTCACCATCAGCGCTATTCGCTTTACGAACCAATACAACCAATGTGATCAAGATGAGAGAGAGCAGGAAAATCCCTAGCCCCATCGCCGTGTTGGTCGAGCCGACTGCCCCTCCTAGCAATACAGATTCGACATCGAAGAAATTCTGTGCTAGCAGGCCATTCCAAAGTATATTGCAGGAACGGTCATTGCCGGCAGTAGAAATGTCGAGTTCCCAAGTATCAGAGGTGATGTGCGACGAAGAACCTGAAGTACAACTAACCGTGGTATTTTCGGGTTCTACTTCAACAAGATTGTCGAAGACATCAGCACCTTGTATTCGAAGCAAGACTGTATCGCCTTGAGCAATGTTTTGATTCTCAATTGATGTGATTAGTCGAACGGCCTCACCAGATTCAATTGTGAGAGGGATTGAATGCTGTGCCCCGTCTTGAACAAAGTCAAGAGTATAGGTTCCTGTAAGTTGACCATTAAAATCCCAATAACCGTTACCAGAAGATGATGCGGTAAGTATGCCAAATTCATCCTCTAAGTCGATGCTAACCTTTGTCGCAGGAGCTAAGTTCCCGTGGGCATCAATAGTTTGAATGAAAATTTCAGTTGGTACGCCGGCATTCACTACCAGCCCGTCCTCGGAATCTGTAACTAAATTTCGAGCCTCACCAGCCACGACAGTGAGTCGTACTGTTGCGAAAATCCCGTCAGCATTTGCGCGTATTTCATGACCACCAATAGTCGTAGGAATCCAGTGAAGGTCTGAAAGAAGAATATCGACTGTGGCATATTCACCATCGACCGTCCAGTTAAGTCCTATTGGTTCGAGAGGGTTTGAAAATCCATCAAAGAATTTAGGTTCGAGTGACAATGCTGTATCTGCTGGAAGTACCGCACCCTCGCCGTTGAGTTCGATAAAAGCTAACTTTCCTGGGATTGATGACATTTGAAAAACAGGCTCAAATCTTGTATCGGTGGAAAGATCATACCAACTACCTTCTACTCTCCACACCATCACTTCTTGGGGAGTTATCGTGGCAAAACCATTCGATGCAATAAATTGGCTTGAATTTCCATTCACCAGAGTCAAAGACCCATTGACAATCCACTCATTACCCACCACATCGACAGCTGAGAAGGAAACTGTACTTTGCTCACCAGCCACGAGATTTGGTGATTCAAGATCCAGTGATGTTTCGATAGCATTCCCATGAGTTACCTCAACGCTTAGAGTGGATACTACACCTTCATCGTTCACTTGGATTTCATGCATTCCCATCGACCCTGGAGTCCAATATACGCTATTGTTGAATGTTGATAATCCACCACTGGTTACCGAGAAGTTTTCTAGAAGTGGAGTAATTGTTCCTGTGTAACCTAACGAATCAGTCCTCATTGCGACAAGTTCGTAGGAGACACCAGCAATATACTCCTCGCTATCGCTGACAACGGTAACCTGTGAAAGGGATGCGTCGGCAGGAACAACACGGATAAGTCCAGAGCCAGTGACATTTCCTGCAGAAACATTCACCGACCACAATCCGGGATGAGTCGCAGAAAACCAACCTGATGGAATTATACTTCCATTTTCGACTTCCCATGCCCGATTTCCTGCTTCACTTACATTCATTTCAAAACCGTTGATGTCGAGCAACCTTGGTTTAATCAACAGCGACGAACCGCTTCGAACTTGCATTCCAGATTCGAAAACAAATTCGTAAGGGTCACCAGCAGTAACTTCGATTGTTGCAACATGCTCCATTTGATGAAGACGTGCACGTACAATGTATTGCCCGACATCAGGGGGAATCCATAATGGATTTCCAACCCCAACATATTCACCATCGACGGTCCACGCTGCTTTCGATGAGGGTTTCGAATTGCCTCGTGCATCGAGTAAGTCTGCGGTTAACGAGACAGGCGCAAGCGCCTGTGCATTCAAAGAAGTGATTTGGAGGCTTTGCCCAACTCCAGCCGTAACTGAAATGTTGAATGTATCTACCAAGCCGTTGTGTGAAGCTTGTATCGATATTATACCTGAACTCCAAGGATAAAACATCCCGTCAGAAGTAATCGAACCGTTCGAGCAGCTCCAGATAATGTCTCCAGACACCAAGTTATTCAATGCATCATAGAGGTCGGCAGAGAACAAATTAACCTCGTCTGCACTGAGAGTATTGACTTCAGATGAAATCTCTACTCGTACCGGCTGAGATGATGATTGACGTGCAATAACATCACTGTCCTCAAGGACGATTTGGGGTGCGATGAAACTATTGAGACCACCCAAAGAAAACATCAGCACACACACCAAGGTGGTGAGTATCGTGCCAGTTAGACTTTTACGACTCATAGCATGAACTCCCACTTCAACATGTATCAATGATTTGGATGTTAATCAGTCCATTCGCCCCATTCTGCATCACCTTCTTGGCGATACCACCATGTGCCATTTTCATCTTCAGCCCATTCGGTTCCATCATCATCGACACGATGTTCAACCTGCCAAGATGTGTCTTCGTCAATTTGAGGTACTGGCTTTGGTTCAGGCTTTGGCTCAGGTTCTGGC
>DAIUCF010000036.1:13124-16865 GCA_036846305.1 Candidatus Poseidoniaceae archaeon
GTCTTCGTCAATTTGAGGTACTGGCTTTGGTTCAGGCTTTGGCTCAGGTTCTGGCCGGGTCGCTTTAGTGGCTGTTTCAGAAGATGAGTAATCATCATCATCATCATAATCGTCATCATCATCGTCATCATAGTCCGAATCCTTATTTCTGAGGGCAACAAAGAGCAAGCCTACAATGACAATAGCAACTATGCCAAGTAATCCGGCTCCAACATAGTACAGCGGTCCTCCAGCCTTGAAGAATCCACCAATATTTCCAACAACTTCGACCGTCCGGTCCTCAGTGACTTTTCCTGCAGACACAGTTACCGTTAGGGTTCCTTCATCCAAAGTGATAATGTTCCAAATTCCTTGACCTTGATTGAGTACTTCTGCACGTCCGGTAGTTCTAACTTCAGCACTTGGTGGGACTTCAATCGGATTGAGGTACATGTCAAACGCATTCACAGTAACAGTGAAATTACCCAGTTGGTCTACACTTGTGGCAGAGAGTTCAACACTAAGTGAATCAACAATTCGTTGCGCTTCAACGGTAACATCTACGCTGCCGGAAGCAGAGCCCGCTTCGAAGCGTAAGGTGTGTGGACCTGCGGATGTTGCAAGATAAATGTAGGTACCTTGAACAGTACCAGAGGTTATGTTTTCTAAGGCCAATTCTCCTTCAAACCAATCGACATCTTGAGCAAAGGAGTTGCCATCAGCATCAGTACCGGTAATTGTAATGGAGATGTCTTCCCCTGCCGTTTGAAGAGATGTATCGAGTTCTGCTTCAACAACCACCGCTGTACCATAACCAACTGTTATGGTCACAGTATCGTCAATAATACAATTCTCGTATGAATTACAGACTGCTGATGCAGTAATCGACCAGTTTCCAGTCTTTGATGCCTCCCAACGCATATTGTTTTGAACAAGTTCATCGGTAATGTTGAGAACCTCGTTCGTATCCATGTCGGTAATTGACCATTCAAGGATACTCGAATCAATAGGGTTGTTATCTAAATCTGCGAGAGCCGAGGAGAAATCAATGTAATCATCAGATGTCACATTGAATTCGTCCAAACTCAAACCGTCTGCTCCTGATGCAGTAACGGTAACAGAACTCAAATCACCCTGAGCCACCGTAATGTTGATTGATACGACATGCAAGGTTGTGCCATCATCATATGATGCAGTGATGGTGTATTGGTCTGGAGAGGCGAGATAGGGAACAAAGGTCGTTTCATCGCCACTCAATTGTTCAAGAACCCCTTGAGAAGTCCATGTTGAATGCGTAAGAGACCAATTTGCAGAGATAATCCAACGGTTGTCCTTTTGATCGTATGCTTTGACTTTGACATCAAGAATTTCGTCCGCAGTCATTTCAAAGTTGTTCCATGTTGAAACATTATCATCTACAATGAGCAGTAAGGATACAATAGCTCCTTCTTGAACAGAAATTGTGAGATTTGATGTAACGGCTTCGTAGGTAGCTCTGATAACTTTTGAACCGCGAGAAGTCGGGGTCCAAACAGCTGGTTCCCCAACGGTTAACTGGGTATCTTGGGGAGTTTCCCAGTCACCTGGTTGTAGAAGAACAGGTAGCCTGTTTCCTTGGACGTCAATGCGAGTTGTGTTAATCCACACTTGATCATCAGCAGTAATCGACAGAGATGATGCTGCAAGTTCTAAACTTGCAATTTGGCCGTGGCCAACAGCAATCATAAGTGAGCCTTGAGCACCAGAAGTCGAAGTAAGATTCAGGTACCATTGCCCAACAAGATTTGGGAAATACTGCTTTGAAGATTCAGTATAGTTGCCATTATCTGCAGTCCAGGATAAAGTCCCAGCCTCACTTAGATCTGTAATTTGGTTTCCAAATTGGTCGTAAAGAGTGTGCGTTATGTCGCAAAGAACGCCCGCTGGAACGGTTCCTTCACATCCTTCGAGTACGAAGTAGTCAGGGATTCCAGTTTCAACTTCAACCGTGACAGTAAATTGCAGAGGTGTTACGCCACCTGACCAAGAAACTTGGATGGTTTGCGAACCACTAGCATGTGGATTGAATAAGCCCTCAGTCGATGAATCCATACTTCCATTGCTTGGCAAGTAAGTGATTGTTTGTCCTGAAACAATATTTCCATTTTGGTCAACCACATAAGCGTCGATTTGGAGGTGCTCATCTGCCGAGATAGTTGCGGTTTCAGGAGTTACCATCAACGTAACAGGAGCACCAGGGGTTACTGTAATCACCTGGCTAGCACAAATAATTCCGAAGCATGCTGAGATGGTATGTTGCCCCACAGAATAAGGAGTGAAGACTCCAGTTTGAGAAATGGTTCCGTTGCTAGCAGACCATTCGACAGGTGCATTCACCGAAATTGAAAGGTGATCAAGAGAGGTATAGGAAAGCGTGACCGGTGTGTCTGCATCTGTTGTTGGAGAAGACGGCGATACATTTAGCGTAGTAACATTCGTGTGGTTGAGAAGAACCATTGGGCGCAATGAATCGTTCGGATTTTCGCTAGAGTAGAAATTTGCAAGGAGAGTACCTCTATTTGGCGTGGCAAGAATAACCCAAGAATTATCATTATCAATCAGCATTCCGTTTACGGCAATGTCAAACCATATCCATCGGTTATCACTCATATCTGTTTCAACAAATGACGAAATTGGAGTTGCATCATAATCAATTCCTGCCTGCATACCCGGCGCACCCCATGCACCTGTAGACGCTGAAGAAGATTCGTTCCAAGTAGAAGACGACTGAGACCATTGCGAGTTGAGTATTTTGTGAACACTAAACGTCATTTGGTTACCGCCACCGGAGGAATCCCATGAATTAAGGTACAATCCCAAACTTGCAGAATGAATGTTAGCATGAGAAGGTAGAGGGACTTGTCCGTTATCCAAAGCAAAAGTCATTCTCGTTTCAAGACGTGCATTTACACCACTATACGTGCCCAATTCCACAAACAAATCATCACCGAAATTCGTATCTGGAGTTGCTTCGCTTAGATATGTCTCGCGCACGTTGGTGTGTCCTAGCTGAGCCACTTCATTTCCAGTTTGGAAGGTGTATGTATATGTTAAATCGCCGTTATCAGAATGGTTTGGAGAACCAATAGCAAACGACCATCTTGGAGATGAGGGCCCGGGAATAGATTGGTTAACACCTTGAACCCACCATGTAAAGACTTCACCGTCGTCTAATGTTTGAGAAAATCTGAACGTCGTTCCGTTTATTTCTGAGGAATCCCATGAAGCAAATTTGTAAACTCCAGACTCGTTTGCAATCGTAACAATGTATCCTGTCGCACCACTGACTGGAGACCATGTGAGTAGTGGCTTATCATTGGATTGAAGAACCGGCGCGGAAAGGTCGTACAGAATTTGTCCATCGAGTGGGGCGATAAGCGCCGGCTGACCAGGTGGTTGGATTGCGTTAACATTGTCTACATATTCAAACATGATATTTGGATAGAATGATGAATTCGTGCCTTCTGCTGAGTAAAATTCATGACTTGTTGTTGGAGTACCGACTGTTTTCAGTAAAAAGGTCATCGTTAAGTTTCCGTTAGCAATATTACTTTGTGCGAGGCTCGTTAAATCCCATGTTTGCCAACCAGACGCTGGAGATAAGGTGAGCGTTGAACGGGTAACTTCCGTAGGAGAACATGTTGCATTGTTGGTCCAACTAACCGATGATTCGTTGAAGCTCGAACACGCATGAACAGAAATTGTGGTAGATGTGGTGCCTGT
>DAIUCF010000037.1:0-16690 GCA_036846305.1 Candidatus Poseidoniaceae archaeon
CTTCTCCGTTTTCAGTTCTTTTTGACAGTGTCTCATCAAGTTCATCCAAAACGCCGAAATCATTTCTGGATACTGATAAATCTGCCCCGGCCGGAGAAGCAAGAGACACAAACATCAGCAAGACCATCGCAAGGGCCACCTTACGAGGGTCGGAACTCTGTGGCAAGCCAACTCGAATCAAACGCGGTTGGCCCTCTACCATGTTGTAAGGACAAATTCCCACTATGAGAACCCATCCCTCAAATGTTTGATTATTCGGAATATTTCACAGAAAATTAAATCGTCGAATCAACTTTCAACGATGATATCAGTGTTGCATGATGGGCAAGAAACCACGACCTTTGGGGCACCCGATGGCATCTGAATTGAAAATACGGCAGAGCAAGAGTTGCACGTCACCTTCGTTTGGGGTGAAGGAGGTTCATGGCTGAGTGTATGAGTTGATGGTGGGTTTGACATCGCTGGAGTAGGGCGCGACACTCCATCTGGAAGTGCAATTCCACCGCTCTTGACAACGGTTTGAACCGGAGTTGCGGTGTAAAGGTCACTCACTGATTCTATGGGTTGGGCAGTGGGTTGCGTAAGTGGAGTTGGCGTGTCATCATTCAACATGGCCAAAGCATCTGCTGCTGCAGCCTGACTACCCGAAGACAACATTGGCTGAGCAAATGATGGTGGAGCAAATGCACCAAGGTTTTGTTCCGGCACATTTGAACCGTAAATTTCAGCCATCTCGGCCGCCTTAGCATCTTGCTCTTTGGATGATGTCGACTGGACGTCGCCAGAATCTAAGCCTGCAAGAACAACTGCGGGTGAAAACATCGGAATCTTACGAGAGCCGGCAACAGCGGACATGTGTGCAAGTGCTTCCGGTTTGCTAAGTCCGCGTCCCATCAGCAAATCCATCGCAATTGCCGATTGCCAACGACGATGTCCTAGAAGTGCGACACCCATGGTGAGTGTCCCGATGAATAAAGCAACAAACAGAATGCCTGCTATGCCTCCTTTCTCTGGCAATGTCTCGATTGTAATCAAAAATGCGTGGCTATCGGAGTTGTTGGACTGGTCAAAAACCGTGAGCACGACATCAAATTGACCCGATTTCGAGAATTCCAATTCGGTTGTTGATCCTGTGTAATCAGCATCATCACGGGCATCACCATTGCCATCAGCATCAACATCGGGGTTCAAATCCCAATGGTATCTCAAACTTGAGGCGGGGTCGTAGGAATCTGTAGCAGAAACAGTAAACGTAATGACTTCGTTTACGAGGCCACTTGACGGCAAGAGGTCTAAATTCGCCTGATTAAGAACGGGTAAACTCGAGTCCGTAACCGTCACAGTTGAGGAAATAGAATTTGAATTACCAGATGCATCGGCAACCGTCAATGAAACTGGATACATTCCTATGTCATTCCAAAGAAGACTGACTGATGTATTGCGCTCTGCAGACGACTCATCCCAACTCCAAATACAAAACGACACAAGATGGTCGTCTGTGCTGGCATCACAATTCAAATTAAGAGTTTGATTCGTTGAAACTTTCCAACCCCCTTCAATGGGTTGTCCATCACCAGAAATTCGTGCAATTGGAGACACTACATCTGCTACACTCACCGTCGATGTGGCCGATGCAGAAACGCCGGTTTGAGATACCGCTGTCAAGGTAATAGAACGGTCTCCAGGAGTGTTCCAGATGGCTAGAGCACTCACCCCTGAGGCTTCTCCATCGTTCGTGAAATTACCATCTTGATCAACATCTACTCCTGCATCGAAATCCCATGACCATGACAAAATTTGTTGCAGACGATTCGGCGATGATGATGCATCGAAAGTAACTGCCTGACCAAGCGTGGTTGAACCGCTTGAATCGTCAGTAATAATCGGTTGAACCGGTGGAGCATACTCTACTCGTACAGTCAAGCGTATTGCTTCATTACCATTCGCGCCACCAAGCGGCGAGTTGGTGTTATCGACAATCAAGTACAGCGATTGACCTTCAAGCGCTTCGGGAACGGTCCATGAAAACGAGCCGGGACTCGAAATAGATTGGAGGGTTGCACCCGTAATGTACTGGGTTCCAACGCCACCCGAGGTGTAGAGTTCATTCATGCTCTTTGTTTGAAGATAAATATCGCCTTCACCTTGCAAAGGCCATGCAGATACCACAACAGTCGTTCCCGCATCAAGCCGCATATCATCGTCGGAAAGGAGGGTGTATGATGAATCGCTGTCAACAGCAAGAACATTATGATAAGGTGTCCAATACGATTCCGTTATTTTGCTCAATGTAAGGCTTGCTCGGCCATCTGCACCACCTTGGTCGCCTTGACCTTGGTCCCCAGAATGGGCAAGATTATCGAAAACGATATACCACGATTTAGAGGTGATCGATGGAGGTACTTTCCAATGGAATTCATAACTGCCGAGAGCCGACTCTGTTGAAGGGACATTTTCGTATGAAGAACGATACGATTGACCTAGGTCGTAAGGTTGTACTGAATTTTCATCAAACACAAGAACATCCAAGGCATCTTGGCTTACAATAATCGAAATATCGTAGACATCTCCGGGATTCAAAACTCCTAGGTTCACTTTGATACAAGCACCGTCTCCAATTACGGTAGAGCTAGAAAATGCTGCTGGAGTGTCGTTCAGGCAGTTGGGTTGTGCTCGCCCTTCCGCTGCCAAAGTCGATACCGGAATAAGCATCATACCGAGGAGGAGTGCTATACAAACGGCGGAACGCATGAGAGGCTGTAGGCTATAGTCCACTTGAATGATGTGGCCGTTTGATTAGCCCGACCAGCCTTCTTCTCCCCATACCAGATGAGTGACACCACTCTGAGTTAGTTGAATGCGATCACCGTCGTGAGCAGATGTTACGGCGGTTTGGGTGCCCGAGAGTACTTTTTTCGCCTCTGAAAGAGGGATGTTGGCGTCTTTTAGCCGAGCGCTAAAATGAGTCAAAACAAGATGTTTCGCGTTGCATGCTTGTGCGGTCCGAGCAGCCCCTGTGCTGGTACTGTGAAGGAATTTGTCGGCCCATTCCTGCGCCTCGTCAAGAAAAGTGGCTTCGTGAACCAAAACATCAACATATGAAAGCGAGGACATTTCTTCGGTCATCTCCGCAGTATCTCCTGAAATCACAACACGCATTGCTGGTTGTACTTTCCCTCGGAATTCAGTTGCATTCAGCACCGAACCATCGTTTAGATGAACGTCTTCTCCTAAGGAGAGTTGTGCTTTTTGGGAGTCTGAAAGTCGTAACTCAGCCGCCCGTAGTCGGTCGAATTTTCCGGATTTTCCTTTCGATTCAACCATCCATGCACAGGAAGGTACAGTGTGTTGAGTTCCAAGCGGGAGTAATCGATTTTTTTTCCAGTCGCTAGGCTGAGGCATCGTTTCAAGTTCAACATATTGCCCTGGAACTGAAAGGTCAAGCCAACGATTCGAAATCACATCGCCGAGTACCCATTGAACCTGATACCCAAGTTCTTTCGAAGTGGCACCAAGTGCTTGCCAAGCACGAATTTGTCGTGCAAGTTCAGCGCTAGGAGCAGATTCAGGAATCTCTTTTCCGGACAAAAGTGCTTCAAAGACTTCACTGGAAGTAGGTCCCAGCACCAACAAAGGAGCCTCCCTGTTGTCCAAGGCCATTGTGTGCATCCACGGTAAAAGACCCCAAGTGTGATCGAGGTGCCCATGAGTCAAACAGACCGCACCAATCTTTGATGCTCGTAGAGTTGTGCCTTTCTCAAACACTTTGAGGCGTTTACGTTGTTCTGCATAACGTGTCTGAAATCCCTCGCCTGCATCGACGACGACAATGCCTTCATCGCATTGAATCAAACTGCCGCTGACTTGTCTTTTGCCGGTAGGGCGAGCAGATGAAGTTCCAAGAATGTGCAATTCCATACCTATCAACACGCCTCAACTCTGCAGTGGAATTGGAGTTTGTGGAAACCAACGTAACAACACTATTCGATCGATTGCACGAATCCATCTCCATGGAACTGCGACATGAACGGAACCTTCTACGATGTCTTCTTGGGTATCTCGAACAAACAAGTGAGTGCAATTCAAGCCGTTAGCATCGACAACCGCATCGTGAACAATACCCAATAGGCGCCCGTCGGGCAAGTAGACTTCAAGACCCGTTAGGCGGGATACTGAATCTTCTCCCTCTGCCATTATAGCCCTCGGCAATACCACACGACTGGGGGCAATAAATCCACCCCTCGTATTCAGTGACTGAAGACACCTTTTTGTTTGTCGAGTGTAAAACTGGCTCTTAAACGCAATCGAGATGTCGAAAAAATAAACACCCGTTGATATAGTACTGCGCGTACATGCAACCCATGGTACTCGAGTGTAACATTGACGCAGCAGGTAAAGCCGCCCGACTAAGAGTAGGAATTCTTGCTTGTGCAGGAGGGTTACTTCTTGCAGCAATCACGGCGGTTGGTATTGCCCCCTCTGTACTTTGGTGGGGTGCGCTTGGAAGCATCGTTGGTGGTTCCTTTGCCGTGTGGGAAGCACGAGCCGGATGGTGCATAGTGCGAGCTATGGGTTTCAAAACTCCAGTCTGATTACTCGTCTTCCTTCGCAGAAGTAATTTGCTTAACCGTACGAGCAGTGGCAGCCTCAGGCAACTCGGCGATTTTACGCTGCAACCCCTCAGTAACTTTCAGTTCCTCTAATCTACGTCCACTGGGCACAACGCTGCCATCATAAGAGCCCACAGCATCGTTGTAAGCGCCCACAACAGTATTGATGCCGCGCCCCATCTTTGCCAAATCATTACTGAATTTTGCGACTCTATCGTAAAATTCACGGGCGCGGAAATGAATCTCTTTCGCATTTTCAGCCATTGACTGTTGTTGCCAATACAAACCGACTGTCCTCAAGAGCGCAATGAGGGTGACGGGAGTAACGATCAAGACATGCTTACTAAAAGCGTATTCTTGAAGCGTTGGTTCGTATTCAAATGCAGTAGAAAGTATAGGTTCTGCAGGTATGAACATAACTGTAAAATCGACGCCCTCCATCAATCGAGGATAATCACGGACAACCAAATCATCGATGTGCTTCTTTACTGATTTTGCATGTTCCTTCATCTTCAGTGCCCGGGCATCTCCATCATCAATTTCGAGTCCATCCCAGTAAGCAGATAACGGTACTTTTGCATCTACGGGTATGTGCCCTCCACTCGGGATTTTGGCAAGTAAATCGACCCGTGCGCCCCCTTTACCAGATTTGAGAGTGACTTCAATATCAAAGTCACAATGCTCGAGCATTCCTGCTGCCTCGGCAATATTCTTCAGTGCCACTTGGCCCCAATTCCCACGTGCTTTTACTGAACCTCGTAGTGCAGTTGACAGTTGGACGTTCGTATCTCGCAGGTCAGTTGTTTGCTTGTGAAGCATTTCTGCCGTTCTTTTTAGTCCTTGATAGGCGCCCTCACGCTTTAGTTCCATCTCAGTGGTTGCTTTCTCTAATTTCTCAAGGTGATCTTTGATTGGAGTAACCAAGGATTCAACTTCTTTTTTACGAGCTGCGTGGTCCTTGAGCGCTTCAGATTCGACTTTACCAAGCCGTTCCTCAGCCAAGCGCAGAAAATCTTCGGAATTTTGTCGAGCTACATTGGTAGCGACATTTTGCATCTGTGCTAACATTGAATCATTGCTTTCTGAAATTGCTATTACTTGGGCCTCAGCACGAATCACATCACCTGCATAGCGGTTTTTCGACAAAAGCCATCCAATTCCAATACCCAAAACCACTCCAAGTACAATCAAGCCGAGTCCCGAGCTATCCGCCATGAAGAATGTATAAAGTCGACACTTCTTGAAGACATTGGCAGAGCAGAGAAAGAATCTCTATCACTTGCCACGGTTGAGGTTTGCCTTGAGCGAAGGACGCAACTTTTCAGCACCCTTGCCCTTGTTATGCAACCCACGTCCACGCTTACCGGCAGAGGTCTTGCCTCGGTATGCACGGCCTCGATGGGATTTGTTCCCGTTAGCACCGCAGAACACACCAAGTTGCTTATCAGAGATAATTGCAGGGTGATGTGTATCAATCATGATTACTTCGTAGAATTTGTGCTTTCCGTCTTGGCCAACCCAATACGAGTTAAGGACTTCGAGATTCGGGAAATGGCGTGCAACACGCTCTTCTGCCATGCGCTGGGTATTCTTAGCCATGGTAATCTTCTTGATACCGGCCTTGCTCGGCTTTCGCTTCATGTGAATCTTGCCCTTTCGCAATCCACCACGGCGGATTCGAGTTCGAATGACAACAACCCCTTGCTTAGCTTTGTAACCAAGGCGGCGTGCAGCGTCTATACGAGTTGGACGGTCAATCTTGCAGTTGACCGGTTCGCGTCGCCACTGAGCCATGCGAGTTTGGCGGAACATGTGAGGCGTGGCCTCTTTTGGTTGCTTCCAAGTTTCACGAACATGTTGATACAATCCTCGAGCCATGATGAACACCTACGCTTCTCAGCATCCTGCCGACTTAACTCCCCTTTATGAGTCTGCCCACGCGACAAGAGGGGGGTTCGTTTCAGTAAAACGCGTGCTGCATGAGGTTTGAATGTAGGATTTTTATTCAGTCTCGAGACCTTCCGCAAGAATTCCGCGCCATCCTCCCCAAAGAGAAAAGACCTTGCTGTATCCCATCTCCTTGAGCGATTTAGCTGCAATCGCACTTCGGAAGCCTCCACCACAATACAGTACAATTCGCTGCTCATCATGAAGGTCGTGTTTCTCAATATCACGCTCAAGAACGCCTTTGCCGATGTGCACCGAATTTACCAGATGTCCTGCCTCGAATTCATGACGTTCACGAACATCAATGACAACTAGCGATTCTTTGTCCTCAAGCATTTCACGAAACTCATGAGGTTCGCACTCGAGAATATCGTTTCGTGCCGCATTTACCGCAGCTAAAAATTTGGGACTATGTTTTTTGGCCATGGACACCCGAGTGAGGATAGCCTCATGAGGACTGCGGACAACGGCCCTCTATGGCTGGGCAAATCACGGGAGCAAACGCAGTTCTCAATGCCCTGCGTTCTAAGAAAAACCTTGAGATGGTTCTTGTCGACCGAGAAAAAGATACATCGGAGATTCGTCGTCTTTGCCTCGAACAAAATATTCCGTTAGAAGAAGGCTCCACCAATGACTTGTGGAGAATGTCTGCAGATGGCCACGTCGATGCTCTTGCTCTGGTCGGAAGAGTTCCATTTGGTAATTTAGAACAAGTTCTTGCTCGTGGAGGCACGATTTGGTTCTTTGACGGTGTAACCTATTCGACAAATCTTGGGTTTGCAATTCGGACTGCTGAAGTTTCTGGCGCAAGTGCTGTTGTGTTGAATGTCTCTAAAACGCATGAAGAGAGGCGTACAATCCGCCGTTCTAGTATGCGAGCGGACAGATTCATACCTGTCGTCTACAGCACAACGAACGAAATCCTTGAAGCCGTTCGTAAGGCGAAAATTCGACTGATTGCCGTCGAAGATACTGGAACGCATGAACCATGGGATGAAGACCTCACAGGTGACGTAATGCTCGTAGTTGGGGCTGAAAAAGAAGGTGTTAGCAACCAGGTGTTATCGGCTGCAGATTCGTGTGTCGTGCTACCGATGGATGGCTTTGTGCCATCGTACAACCTTCAAGTTGCAGTCAGTGTGGTCGCTCTAGAGGCACTTCGGCAACGAAACAAATATTCACATTAGAAAAGTTAGTCTTAGAACAGTTTAAATCAAGTTGTACAAAGACCTCGTTGAAAGTGTGTAAAGCAACGATAAGTTCTCGGAGAATGGTCATATGAATGAAACTCTCAAAGGTGATTTCTTTCAACACCTCAAAAATATGATTAAGACATCAACAAATTTCAAAAGAGGGCTCGAGGAGTTCTACCAACTTCACGGAACGAAAGAGGCAGTCTTCAAAGAACTCAAACTGTTAACATCCGATACAGAACAGGAACGACTCAATCAATTGTTCCCAAACGAATTTATTCTTCATCATGGTGTTCTAACACTCAACGTAGAGTATGCTACTCAACAAGCACTTGAGAAACATATTCGCCAACAACAAAGCGTTGTCAGGCAGTTCTATCTTCAAAGAAATTTGGCTAAAGAACGACACAGTCTTACTTCAATCTCGAAAAAATCGAACGGCAAGAAGTGTCCTACGTGTGGAGTCATCATGAAACGAGGGGCAAAGGGAAATTCAAAACTCACGGTAGAACACATAGTCCCGTTAAGTTGTGGTGGAGACAACTCAACCAGCGGCCAATTCCCACAATGTGTTGGGATGTGCCACTTATGTAACCAAACACGAAACGTGTTGGTTTGTATCCTTGGCAAGAAAGATTTCGGTACTCAAAATCGGTTGACAGATACCGCAGTACGATTTCTCATTACGCAAGTTTACGCCCCAAAAACCGAGTTAGATCAAGAACTGAATCGTTTTTTTTGGGAGAGATATAACCTTGCAATTCGTGTTGCAGAATCGAAAGATTCCCGATACCCTGCCTATTCGCAACCACAACAAAACACCTCCTATTCTCCAGCCGACGATTCGCTGTTGAGGATTTTGGAGGATGCTGATTCGGGTGAGCCTGTGCCCAAATTCAACAGCAATTCGAGAGAATTTGTAGATGCTGCAAAGCGCGTAGATTCAATAATTAAATTTGGCCAACTCATGACCGAATTTGAACGGCAGTTGCGAGAGAGAATTACAGAGAAAAATTCGAAGCAATCTATGTTCAGCTTTGATGATTTACAGTCGTTGGTTTCATCACTCGGTAACGAATTTATCGAAGTAACAGGTGTACAAGAACAAGGATACGATGTGTTTCTGTATCGGAACTTCGAAAACGAATTTATCGTACAGAGTGTTGAAGATTCAAAAGTAATTCACATCGCAGAACTTGAAGAGGAACATTCCTTGTTAGAAGTCAGCGATGCTGAACCACTCCACGAATTCTCTCTCGATGAGTTCGCAGCGCAAAATCCGGCACCAATCCAAAAAGAACTACCCAAAGTCGAGACTTCAAAAGAAGTGCAATTCTTCCGTTCTTCAATCGAACAGCACATACCCACAGAAGGCCGAAGTTCAGTAAACATCGATGTAATTCGACAAGTTGTGGAGTTCCTTTGCAACCTCGACGGTATGGAACTGAATGATTACATGAATAATTTCGACATATCGATAGATGACGAACTGAATCTCCAACTCATCTCCCTCTTACGAAAGAATGGTTTTGATTGTAGACTCCAGGTATTGGATGGAGCCCCGAATGTAATGTTCACCTTACCACACCCGTTTGCCAAGATATGAGTCTCATCACCATGGAATAGAATTAGCTGCATTGATCTGAACGATTGAACGAAGAGCAGATTGTCGCACGCCATGAGATTCGTCTTCTTGGGCCAATTCGAGGAATGGCAATGCAAAGGAGAGGCAGCATGCAACCCCGACTGAATTTGTGTCCCATCAAATACAAGATTAGGCTACAATGAGAAATGAGTTAGACCAGAACACTACGATTGTGAGTTGTTTTCAGTCGTGAAATATCTGTAGAAGAAATAAACGGATAAACCGGTAAACAAGTGCCACAAAGCATGGAATTGAATCAATGTGTCGGGGTTGCATGCTGCCTCTCCATCACGGCCGAAGCGCCATACAATGTTTCCTAGCACGTAGAAGCCCACTCCGAACCACAAGTGAGGATTTGGATTGCGTACGAGTGTTTGGCCTGGTTGGAAGTGGAGCAACATAGCGATACCGACAAACATCACGCAAAGGATGAGTATTTGCATGAATGGAACGCCTACTGAAAGTGTCACACATGCAATGAGAGGGAGGGCAACCATCCAAACGAGACGGTTTTGAGTGATGTTTTTCGCCTCCTGAATAATCCAGGTTCCTATGTACAACGACCACATGTAATCGCGCGTGATATGGTTAAGCCGGAGTTTGTTTGAACCGGAAAAGTTCTCGATTAAGACGTGGTTGTTGTTGGATGCATAGGTATCAAGGATGGCAGTCAATATGAACATGGTGAAAAACACAGACATGAACAGTTTGTCACTCCACTGAAATTGGCGACTTAGATTGTAATATACGGGAAATGAAATGAAAAACAGCATACCGGTCCAATCCATGCTCGTACCCCAATTTGTGTTGGTACCGTGCATAGCAAAACTCCCAATACCAATGTAAATTGAACCGACAGCAAACAATGTTGGATAAAGGCCTCCATCAAGCATTGGGTTAGCTGCTTTCTCTTGACTTGAAGGCATATTCCACATGACGACCAGACCGACAATGATGTAGGTGAAGTTCGAAAAAGCGTTTACAGGTTCTTTGATGAGTCCGTCAGATATGTTTTCACAAAAGTTTGTAGCCGACTCGACAGGGCCTTCAGCCCAACTGGACAAACCAACAAGGATGTAAAGGACAGTAAGAATAAACAGTACGCCCAAAGAGATGAAGAAAGTACGTTTCTCATTCAACATTTCAGAGTATGCGGCGTTACTCATGGCAGTTCGTAATGGACATACTATTTGTTTCTAAGTATAGTTTTGAATATGTTTAACCCTGTTGTTTTCAAAAACGAGATATTATAGCCGATTGTAGAAAATCATACATATGGACCTGTATGATCTCTCGTTCTTTCTGTCGACCATGTGGGTTGGGCCTTTCTGGTTCGGCATGCTGGTATTTCCTGAACATGAACTGACGAAAAAAGCGATGGAGGGTCCGTGGTTTTTCCTTGGCCCAATTCTCATTTGGTGGGCTGTCACGATTGCAGACCCTCAAGGATTAATCGATTTATCAAAAGACTTTGCCAATCCTGCTGGGATTCTAGAGGGACTTGCAGCAATCATGGGCTCGAAGCCCGGCGCAGCTGCAGCATGGGCTCACATGGTTGCTGGCGACATTTTCGTCACCCGCTGGATGTGGGTCAAATGCGGTCAAGAAAAGGTGTCTAAAGGCGTGACGGCAGCGATTGTGTTCTTTGGCGTCATGCTGATGCCCGTGGGCGTAGCCCTCTATTTGGCATTTGTTCGAACCAACAAAACCGCAGCATGAATTCATCGACGCTTGCGACTTCCGTGCAGTTCGTAAACTTCAACCGACCTTTGGCGAACATCGGGTTGTGATTTTGCAGAATACGATCGGCTTACCCCTTCTTTTCGTGCTGACTTTTCATCAACGATAGGCATTGGATAATCTCTCCCCAGGATGCAGTTAAACTCCGATTGTTGTGCCTCACTCATCAACCAAGGTTCGTGAATACACTCGGTGGGTACATCCTTAAGCTCGGGAATCCAAGTTCGAATAAATTCTCCGTCTGGGTCTTGGTCCGTTGATTGCTTGCTTACAGAATATGCTCGAATCGAGTTGATGCCAGTTACACCTGACTGCATGTGAACTTGTGACCAGTGAATGCCTGGTTCGTAATCTAAGAAGCTTCGAGCAAGATGAAGACCGGTCTTTTGCCAAGGCAACCAAAGAGTATAGGATGCCACAGATTGCAGCATTGCACGCATTCGAAAATTAATCCATCCTGTTGCAAGAAGTGACCTCATGCAAGCATCAAAGAAGGGCCAGCCCGTTTTCCCACCACTCCATGCTAGGAATTTTTCTTCATCAAAACGGCGTTCAAGATGCTTGTCCAGTTGAGGATTCAAGGCCCTTTCATCCATCGTCGCTTCTGCCTCTAAGCGTTGAATAAAGTGGCAATGCCAAGCCAGACGACTTTGGAATGATGAAAGACTTGAGGACCAACCTTTGTTCTCTTTTGAGCGAGGATTAATTTTTACTTTCTTTTGTTTTCGACGAGTGTGAAAGAAAATTTGGCGAATGGAGAGACAACCCACACTGATGTACGGCGAGAGACGTGAACACGCATTCCATCCGGTTATAGGGCTAGACATGTCTTTTCTGTATGTTCTTCCGCGTTCATCTAGAAACGAAAACAACTCATTCATCGCTGCTTTTTCTCCCGGCATTGGTCGCTGAATCAAGTCCCTCTGTTCAATTCCGAACTCAGACACAGAAGGGATTTCGCTGGATTCAAGACCTTCAGGGGCAACCATCTGAACGGGAGTATCCAGACAATCACTGGTGATTCGGGCATCGCGTTGCTTCTTCCAGTCGTCTCGAGATTTCAAACCTCGAATCACACCATTGGTTGGGAATTCGGTGAATCCCACCTCATTGCTGGTGCACCAATGAGCAACCTGCTTATCTCGTTCCCACGACCATTGAAGTCCCGTTTCCTCGTTACTGTACACTTGAGTAATGTTGTGATTCTTGTGGAGTTGCGATAGTACGTCAACGACCTCACCATAATGGAAGAGTAAACGCCCACCAATCGATTCCAACGAACGACGTAATTCCTTCAAGCAATCGAGTTCCCACTGAATGTGGATACCATCAACATCCATCCTTCGCAGTCGTCCGGGTTCAAGGACATTGATACAAATTACTGAATGAGAACCACCGTTTATCGCCTCTAGAAGTGCAGGATTATCGGAGATTCGGAGATCTCGTTTGAACCACATGACGGAGACTGACACACGGTATTCAGAGCAGTGTGTGGTTTTAATTCATGTATTTATTTCACAGCATTCACGATGTGACTGAACGAATCATTAAGTGAAAGTGCCCAAATAAATGACCATGGCCAAGACCTTTCCATCCGTACATGGTAAGAATCTCAACAAGCAAAACATCACCGTTCCTGATGACTTCTCGGAAAAAAACCTCATCGTGTTTGCTGCTTTTCAACAGTGGCATCAACCCGATGTCGACAAGAGTATTGAGGTGCTTGAAGAAAGCAACATGCAAGATTCACATCACATTATCGAAATTCCAGTCATCCAGAAAACAACTTGGTTTCGTCAACTACGCCTGGACACCATCATGCGCGCCGGCATACGCACGCCCCACATACGTCAGAGAACCGTGACCGTTTATCTTGACAAAGCCAAGTTCTGTGAGCAACTCAACATTCCGAATGATAATTCAGTTCACTGGTTTGTCATCAACCATTCAAACAACGAGATTCTCCAAAGAGGAATCGGTAGAGTCTCGCATCAGGATATTGCTCAAATCAAGGCGTTGTAATTCTGTTGTCGAAGTACATGCCTTCAGAAAATATCAGCCCTAATCCGACTCTTCCGGACTCTTGTGTTCTTCATTTCCCGGATCCAACAATTCCCACGCCTGATGGGATTGGTCACGCCACCAGTATCGCTTCTGTTCATCATGGAACCATTGGCGACCGTTTTCATCAATGAGTGTTGGTTCTGTATCGGTGGATGGAACTCCATCGTCCGGTTTTTCGCTCTCTTCAGATTCGTTTGATTGCTCAATTTCAGATTTTTCACTTTCTTGGGATTCTTCAGCATCCGGTTTTTCGCTCTCTTCAGATTCGTTTGATTGCTCAACCAATGGCGTTTGGTCGGCTTTGTCAAAGAATTGTGCCTTTGGCTCTTCCTTCTTTGGCTCAAGTTGGCGATATTTTTCATCAACCTTATACTTGAATTGACGCTCAGTCTCTTCCAATTTATCGTCAGCTTCTGCTCGTATTCGTTCAAGACGCATGCCTTGATGCGGTCCGATTAATCGCCATTTAATGGCACTTTCATAATTCTCGGCAACCGCAGCAATATCTTTCCGAGATTTTGCAGATTCAAGTTGTTCAAGGAATCGAGCGGTTCTCTTGTTGCGCGTCAAAAGACTGAACGATAAGAACAGAATCAGCGGGATACCTGTCATCATACCAATAATGTCCCATGCACCAAGACTGATTTCGGTGTTTGGAATAATAACTTCAAACCCTTCGATTGGGTTGGAGCCGCTGTTGAATGGGTCGCTGTTTTTCAGTTCCTCTTCCTTGTCTGAGTATCCATCGTTGTCATCGTCTTCATCCAGTTCATCTGGAATCGTATCGCCATCATAATCGGATAAGACCTTGAGCGTGAAAGAGAGACTGTAGAATCCTCCATCGTTGGTGGCATTGAGCGTGATGTTCATCAGTGGAGATACCTCGGCTGGCCTACCGAAAATAGAACCTGTAGTGCTGTCAAACACAAGACCCTCGGGTAATTGTTCGCCTTGTCCAAATTCAAGAGACCATGTGTCCACCACAACATCTGATGAAAGGAACGGAGCAAATTTCGCCATTTCAACCTGTTCGGTCAACGAAATTGCCTCAAATGGTAGTGTGAAAATCGGACCTTGATTGAGGACTTGAATGGTGAGCAGTTGTTGATACGAGCCGCCACTGTTCTGGGCAGTAACCGTGTATTGGATTTCAGGAGATACAACCAATGGAACCCCTTGAATCATACCGCGCTTTTCGTCAAAGAACATTCCTGATGGGAGAGGTGGGCTGATGATAAATGAAGCAATATTTCCTCCAGAACTTGTGACTTCAATTGTGTTGAACGCTATACCCCTATACAAAAGGAAATTCGAAGTAGAAAGTGAGAATTGTGGCTCCGGTTCTAACACTTCGATGTAGAACGAAAATTGGGATGAGCCCCCTTCGTTTGAGGCAGTAACGGTAAACAATTCAGAAGTGGAATTAGCCAGTGGAGTTCCATAGATTGTCCCGTTATCAAAGATGAGGCCGTTTGGCAATTGTGGAAGTATGCTCCAATCACTCGCCATGCCGCCTGTGTTCTCGAGCGTTAAGGGTTGAACACTGTTGTTTCGAATACCCATTATCGATTCAGAAGTACTGTCGATTAATGGAGCAGGCTCTAGAACCTGAAGCGTGAAATTAATCTCATCGAAGCCACCAGTATTTTCCCCTTTCACGGTGAATACGATTGAAGACATGTTCACCGTCGGTGTTCCTGAGATTTGACCGTTTACAAACACGAGACCGTCGGGCAACTGTGGTGTAATAGTCCAAGAGAATATGTTTCCACCAATGTTACCCACTACGATTGGGGACAACGCTTGTCCTCTGTTGATCACATAGGATGATTGCAGAGCAATAAAGTCCGGGGATGGCTCCAAAATAGTAATGTTGATATCAACAAAAGTAACTCCTCCCGAGTTATTTCCGTATATTCGATACATCGTTGTGGACTGGTTGTTCAATGCTTGGCCAGAAATTACACCGTCAACAAACGACAAGCCATCAGGTAACGTTGGAACTATTGACCACTGTGATACTACACCGTTGGAGACTGTAGGAGCATATTCGATGAAACCTCCAGCACGAGTAATTTCAATCTCAGTGTTAGAATAAACAATATCTGCTACAGGCTCATAAGTGACCAAAACCACTGGGTAAGATACGGCTCCGTACGGGTTGGCAAAGGTAATTTCGTAACTCTTCTGAATACTGTTGACCACTGGAGTACCTGTTATTCTCCCAGTTGCCATATCAAGAAGTAGACCGTTAGGTAAAGATGGTGAAATAGTGAATTGTCCGTTACCAATGCCGCTCAATGTTGGAATTACAGGTGTTAGGACCTGGCCGCGAATTGATTCGATGAACGAACTCGAATAGGAATAAGAATTCTGTACCTGAATGGTGTGTTGAACATATTGGGTTCCTGCTGAATTGGTAATACTCATCTCAAGAATGATACTGCCTGAACTACCACTTGGCGCCCCGTATATGGTGCCTGCAATAGCATGGTCGACATGCACCAACATTCCTGTATATTCCACAAATTCCGAAACAACTGATGTATTCATCCAAGGGATTTGACCGGCTTGGTTATCTCCAGTACACATCATTGTCCAGCGAATAGTACTGATGCAGATGTGTTGCTCACCAACAGCGACTGAGGACGCACCTATCGAATTTTGAGTATCCACTTGAACTGGAGAGGTTACGATTGAAGTTGTTTGAGAAAACATACCTACACGAGACTGGCCCCAACACCAGACTTCTCCAACAAGGGTCACAGCACAAGTCTGTTCTTCGCCAGCGGTGATTGATGACACACCGGTCCACGCAGTATTGGAAATCAAGCGTGGTTCCAGTTTACCAAGCAACGTACCATCGCCAAGTTGACCCTGTGCATTTCGACCCCAACATGCCGGCTGTGAGCCATTGAATACAACGCATGAATGGTCACCACCAGCAGAGACGGACATGACTGAGAAACCTGTAGGTAAGGTCGCCATGGTTGGACTCAACCTGTTGTTTATCGTTCCATCACCAAGTTGTCCAAAGGAATTGCGGCCCCAACAGAACAATTCTCCTGAAGAAGTTGTAGCGCATGAATGTGCTTTTCCAAGATCAATCTGTGTAAAAGAAGCCGACTCCGGCATGGCGGTGTAGGCCGGAACAAACCTGTCCACTGCATTGCCGACACCAAGCTGACCGTCAACATTGGAGCCCCAACACATTGAGGTCCCGTTGGCTAAAAGACCGCATGTGTGAGTATCACCTACGCTCACTTGAACAAATCCAAACTCACCCGAGTACGTCACAAGTCCTGGCAAAGTCACCGCAAAATTTCCGTTACAGCCATTGGCATATGAGCCATAAGGACACTTGAAACCACGCCCAAGTTGGCCGAAGTCATTCTGACCCCAGCATTCAATCGCTCCGTCAGAAGTTACAACACATGTATGGTGTTTTCCAACGGCAATATCAACCGGCTCTTCAAGCGATAAAAGAGTGA
>DAIUCF010000038.1:0-16667 GCA_036846305.1 Candidatus Poseidoniaceae archaeon
CGGTGACGCTTATCACGGAAGCCAAATTCAACCGGATGTTCGGACAGTTCAAGGAGAATTGATTCGCGTGTTTGAAAGTCTAAAATGGCTTAATCCTAAAAATGAGGAACATAATCTCGTTCTTTCAAGCCGTACTGATGCAGGAGTAAATGTACGCCTAAACGGGGGAGTTGTACGCATTGACCGAGAATTATGGGGTGCATTGACGCCACGAAAGATGATTCGAGCAGTCGATGACCGTCTGTCGAAGGATATCGCTTTCATCGATGTCAAAGAAGTCGATGAACAATGGAACCCTCGAATGGCAAATTATCGAGTGTACAGGTACAGGCTCGAGGGGATTGAATTTTGGAAGTATCCTGGCCACGTGTTTGATGAATGGTTGCGACTTTTTGAAGGAACTTATGATGCCACGAATTTCGCTCGGTTGGAGGAGGGGAAAAATCCGATACGCACCATCAGATCCTGTACGCCTTGGAAGGTTGAAGACCGAGTTGTTGGATTTGAAATCGTTGGTGAAGCATTCCTATGGAACCAAGTTCGTCGTACAGCAATGGCACTTCACAGGATGTGCATTGGTGAACTGGACCCGAAAGATGTACTCTCAGCGAAATTGAACCCTGAACTCGAATATGACTTTGGCGTGGCACCGGCAGATTGGCTCGTCCTATGGGGAGTAGATTGGGATGAATTGCCGTTACCTGCTTCGGATTCAGAAATTGAGTGCTTCTCTGCACCACCTCAAGGACCAGCTGTAGAACGTACGATGCGAAAGAGATGGAGAGAAGGTGCCCGTCATGAAATAAAGAGTCTGCTTTACAATGAGTGGGCTGAACTCGGAGAACTACCACAAGTACGTCATCAATGACTAATTCACAGTGATGTGGACAACATCATCGTCTTCAATAGCCAATCGTTCTCGTAAGAACGAGCATGCGATAACTTCTACCACATCTGTGTGACGGGTAAGATCAGGGATTAGAAGAGCGCATTCAATCATCGAATCCCCCGATTCAAGTTTAGCTAAATAGGCTGTTGCACCTCCGAAAGAAACTCCGTCCCTCAGGAACCCTCGGATACGATGAGCTTCGTACATTGATACATCAACCTGTGACGCATGGTTCCGATTTTCATCGGATGCATCTAAGGTATCTATTCCCGACTTTTTCCGTAGAGCGATATATTGAACCAAATCATCACCTTGAATGTTTAAATTCAGCGTTCCAGGCCAAGCAGTACCACCAAGCAATTGTTTGAATTGCTCTTGGTAATGCGGTTGTGCCATGAAAATATGGGCACGGCCTAATCCGCTGCTTACCGTTCCAGTGAGACGCATGATGTGCCCAAAGTGGACTCCTTTTTGAGTGCATGGTTGTGGAGAGGTAGGGGGAGAACAACAAGCCCGAAAGAACTTGAAGGTCGGACAACAGGGAGGTTTGAGGAGAGCAAATGCCAGGTGACATGTCATGGATGAAAACTCGATACGATGAATTATCGGACAAATCACTTTTGTGGGAGCCTCCTACCCTAGAGAGCCCAAATGAACCAAGATGTAGAATGGATGGTAAACCTACAATCATGCTTTCAGCAAACAATTATCTCAACCTCACTACCCATCCTAAAGTCAAGCAAGCAATGCTCGATGCAACCGTCAAATACGGCGCTGGGAGCGGAAGTGTGCGTGCCATTGCTGGAACGATGGATATTCACCTTGAAGCAGAAAAGAAGGTTGCTGAATTCAAGGGTGTTGAGGCTTCATTAATTTATTCAGCAGGTTATACAGTCAATGTAGGACTCATTCCAACCTTGGTAGCCGGTCCACAAGATGTCATCATTAGTGATGAGTTGAATCACGGCTCAATCATTGATGGAGTTCGACTCACCAAAGCAAGCCGTGGAGTATATGCTCACAACGACATGGGAGAACTTGAAGCAGTACTCAAATCCCATGAATCCTCTGATAGGAAACTCATTATCACTGATGGTGTCTTTTCAATGGATGGTGACATTGCGCCACTCGATGAAGTGAATGCATTAGCCGAAGAGTATGGCGCAATGGTCTATGTTGACGACTGCCACGGTGAAGGAGTACTTGGGGAGAAAGGTGCAGGTATTGTTGCTCACTTTAATTTGCAAGGTAAAGTCGATTTTGAAACAGGTTCATTCTCAAAGGCATTGGGTGTGCAGGGCGGCATACTTGCCGGAACTGAAATGACTCGTAATCACGCACTTAACCACTCGCGCTCATGGCTGCTATCTGGTTCACAACCACCTGGTGTGGCTGCGGCACAAAAAGCTGCAATTGAAGTCTTGATGGACGAACCACAACACCATCAAAAGTTATGGGAAAATACCGATTATTTCCGTAAAGAATTGCAGTCTTTAGGATTTGATACTGGAAATTCCTCAACCCCAATCATTCCCGTAATGTGTGGTGATTCAAGTGTTGCTAAGGCAATGACAAAGGCACTGGGCGATGAAGGCGTCATGGCAGGTGCAATTGTATTTCCTATGGTGGCGCGTGACAAAGCTCGCATTCGCACTCAAATGTCTGCTGGATTATCCCGTGAAGATCTCGATGAAGTACTACGATTGTTTGAAAAAGTCGGCCCAACATTGGACTTGATTTGATTATTCTTCTTCGAACTCATCGACGACTGAAAGAAGTTCGTCATCTCCGCCAGCAATTTCCTCTGCACCGTTGGATTGCTCTTGGTAAGACATGTCCATTCCTTCGAAAGGATTCTTGTCATCTTCAAGAAGGCACAATAATCTCCATCTTGGAGCCCATGACATATGAACATACATTGGACCAGGTAGCAGAAGCAGAAGCCATATGAGGCTGGAGGGTAAATCCATCATATCTGTTCTAGAAATCGTGAGCAAGGCCAAGCCTACAAACGGCATTGGATAGAGAATATAGCGCGGTGGAGTGGCTGGGAATCGTTTCGAGATTTGTATAATGATAAGTGACATCATACCTAACAGCAAGCATGCAATCATGATGAGGGCCGAGTGAAAAATCCAGTTGGTTAACCAACTGTCTGATGACTGAGTAAAGCGATAAGGAAGCAACAGCGCTAGAGATACCAACAAGCCATAGAATGCTGAAATATTCGATGGATGTGAGAGCCAAAGTGGCAATCGAGTAAACCTTCGTGAAAGAGACGTCCCCAGTAATGTCTCACGCTCTTTCGAACCTAAAACATCCAGTCGCCCTTGCCATCGCGGTGAAGTATCCACACCTTACCGTGGGGGTGGGGGTTTTCAATGTGAAGGACTATATTTTCGCAAATTAGGGTTTTATTCCCTACGAAGCATTCCCATGAGTCCATCGGGTTCAATCTCGATTGCCTCTTCATCCTCAAACCATGAACGTTCCAACAAGCCAGTATCGATATTTTCACGTTCACGAGCCTGTTCAATCGTATCCTCTTCGCCGTTTACCGCATCCCGAAGTGCTATAGCCTGATTGATGAGGGTGACGTGTCGCTTCAATGCGGCATTATTTGGTGAACGCTCACTAAAATGTCCAATAGGCGCATAGGTTTCATCGTCACGCAAGAGAAGAGTCCCCCCCACCAACTCATCTTCCGCCATTCGGACCCTACCTTCGCCGATATCGGACCAAGTGTTGTCAGAGAATCGGACCATGACAACTGCGAATCCGAGTTCTGCATCACTCATAAACGGATGATTGATGTTAACTGCAAGTGGCACATGCAGCAAAGGTGAATTACGGTAAATAGAGAAGGTTCCAACGACAATGAGAACGACTGTTACAATTGGGAAAAGTACTGAACCGAAAACGGGTAGAAGCAAGAAAAATGCAATCGTCAATACTAGGAGATACGCCGTTACTTGGATACAAAATCGTCGAATGAATGGTCGTGCCAGTTCG
Source organism: Candidatus Poseidoniaceae archaeon (assembly GCA_036846305.1). Taxonomy (GTDB): domain Archaea; phylum Thermoplasmatota; class Poseidoniia; order Poseidoniales; family Poseidoniaceae; genus MGIIa-L1. The sequence goes on from DAIUCF010000038.1 coordinate 3,902, forward strand.
AGAGAAATGAACGGTCGCATTTCAACCGACAATTCCGCATGTCGTTCGACCATAACACACCATGGACCTGTGCTCCTTCAACTTCACGGTTGATTGAAAATATGTTTTGAGAACCTTCCCGGAATGAATGGCAACGGTGAGAAACGCCAATTCCTGTTCTCATCTGGCCGCACCCTTCAAGAAGTGTTCCGTAAGCATCACCCCGAAGGGGTGAGCGAGATGGTGGAATTACCGCAGGGAGATGTCCTCGAAGTTCGTCGAGGCGGACCAGAGACTCTGCGTATGCTCTCAAGCGACATGACCCGATTATCATCAACGGGTTACATCCGCATCGAGCGTAGACCGATGGAGCAGATGCCCAGAGTTGGCCATGTGGTATTTCGTGAAGGAAAACCCATGATGGCGTTGCATGAAGTGGATGCAATAACGATGGGACTCGAAGCCTTGCTCGATATCGAGAGTGACGGTATTCTCTCGGATGCTCTCTTGGCAATTCATGAAATTCCACTTGCCGAAATCGACCGTGTGTTGTCACTGTACCTGGATGCTCATTTACTCATCACGGAGTCTTCTCCAAGGGCCAACGATAAGCATCAATGGTGGTCAAAATCTCGCCTCAGAACGAGCTCTTGGAGTCGAAATGAGCGTTTACCAGAATTAGAAACGATTGTTGAAGCACCAGAAATCATTCGTTTACGGAGTAAAGCCATGCTGAATCGCCATGAAGGATTTGAGAAAATGCTCAGACCCGGTGACGCATATCTCCTTGACTCAACCGATCCATCGGGCGTGTTTGATCTGGCAGGACACCTGGCAGTCCATGGTCGACCTTTGCTGGTTTTGGCACGTCATGATATTGAGGCTTTGAATGTCCGCCACAATATTCCCATTGCAAGCAGTTCATGGTTGTCTGAAAATGGTGAACCGCGTTCGACCGGTCCAAACCTCGATGAAATTCGTAGAAAAATTGACGCTTTCCTTTGGGAAAACTTGCGGGCAGTCGTCGTTCTTGAAGGAATTGAATACCTGTCAAGTATTCATGGTGATGAACGAATTGTGAATTTCTTGCGCGACATCGTCGATGGGGTGAGGCTAGAAGATCATCTTTTTGTCGTTACCGCAGACTTCAATGCCTTTTCTCTGACAACACGACAACATCTTTCACGGTACATGAGCGAACTTGAAAGTACCACCCTTGAATACTGGAATCTTGAGCCGGATATGTTACTGGACCATCCCTTGTGTGCGCCGGCCAGTGAAGAGGAACGCAAATGGATTGAACAACAATTGGAGCAAGCAATTTCATCTACGCAAGGAGGATTTATTTCCCCTCAATCTACCGTATTTGGAACTATGATAGGAGGAGTTGAACAACCTGGACCTGAGGAGATTCATGACGCAACTGAATCGTTGGAAAATGTCGCACGAGAGTGGGTTCATGACGAGCATATCACTCAAGTTGACGAAAGAACTGAAATCGATAAAGTACCAAAAATGGATACATTCGATTCACCACATGAACTCATTTCCGAACTACAGACTCCAATAAAGACCCCTCCTCTAAAAGGAGCCGGAGAAATTGAACCTACCGCGTCTGAACCGACACTTCATGGCGATGAAGACACGGTTCAAATCGCAGAAACCATCCAAACTACGATACCCTTACCCGTCCCACGTACTGCTCAAAGAATACGCAGAAAAGTGAGAAAGGCGACACGGCCGACTTCGAAACACCGCAGAGCATCAATGGCTGCAGCTGCAAAAAATGCTCGCAACCCCAAAGAATTCCTCGAAATCGTAAAGCGTACTACAGAACCTCCAAACGCCATTTCACATTCTTTAGAAAATTTTGCTCGAAGACAAGATGCTGCATTGAGTAAAATATCTACTCAGAAAAAAACCAACACGGTGATTCGTGATGCAGTACGACAACGTGTAAACCGTAAAGAGCATGTGCTACCTATCACCCAAATTCCCGAACATTCGTTGTCTGCTATCAAAGGTAAACAATCTCTCGATACGCAAACCAATCTCACACCCTTGAACGCTCGTCCAGGAATAACGAAAAATATCGAAACACAAAAAATGGCTCGCGAGTCTGCGTCACGCAAACAGACTCAATCCTCAATTGAAGACAAATTATCCATTTGGGAAAAAGAAGACCGTGAGCGCCTAAGAACCGAAACAGGAGTGGCCGGCAGTGAGTAATCAACGAGAAAAACTAGCATTGGCCTTGAAATTGGCCAAGCAAAAGCTTGGCTCGCAAACGACTGGAATAGAACGTGTATCGAAACCTTCCCAACCCAACTCTTCTCCACCAAAATCCAAAATGAATCGGTTACTTGGCAAGGAAAATGTCCAAGACACTCGACAACAGAGTCTCCTCCAAAGAACCCATGTTGTTCAACGCCCGACTTTTGAACTGGTAGCAAATTCTGTACTCGGAAAAGAAAGTAAGCGACGTCAGCCGGCAATAGACCTTCAAACCGATAGCAACTCATTATCCGGCATTGCAGCACGAAGAATTCGCTCACTTCGCCAACGTACCTTCGAAGATATCGAACAAACTCAACAAAATCCTCAAAGTGAATATGTTGGTGTTGAAGACGATGGCCGACCTGTATGGAAGTCCATCCTCGATGGGCAGAGAGGGAAAACTGTTCTTCAAGATTCTGAACTTGAAGTCGTCGATGAGAACTCAGCATTCCATCATTCCGTTTTAGCACCCGTCGAAGGTGCATGGCCGCAACGTCTTCGCCCTGAACTTCGTAAATCCTTCAAACAATGGTTCACTGTTCCTGAAAATCTGCGTGCGACACAAGCAGCCGAGGCTGTTGTGGATGCTCCAGGTGGAGCACTCAATCCACTGCTTATTCTTGGTGATGAAGAGACTGGAAGAACTCACCTTCTTCATGCTACTGCTCAAGCAGTATTGCGACGACAAGAGGGGAATGTGTATCTTGTGACCGCTGCAGATTTAGTGACTCTTCAACATTTACCTGACGGATGGCAAGACACCTTAGTCAATGCAAGGATGCTGGCCATTGACGATTTGCATGCTGTTGCTCATCAACCCGACATGGCGCATGAAATTGGCCTGATGATTGACTATGCCCTCAATATGGGCGTACATGTTCTGCTAAGTTCGAAAACCGAACCTGAACAATGGCCAACATCCCGATTGTGGGAGATGACACGTCATGCAGCAATGGTTACCATCGAACGACCAAGTTCAACAAGCATGGTCTTGTATGCTCGTAAATTAGCCCATAAAAGAGGACTAATGATTGGAGATGGACAACTTGCAAGTCTTGTCCTAAAGGACGAAATTAGTTGGCGCTCAACACAATCAAACTTTGACCTTGTGGCATTGGCTGTTGAGTCTGGCCAGGAGATTCTCGACGGGGATGATGTGACTGCATTGTTGTCAAACCAAATCCTACCTTCAACCAACAATCTTATTCTTGAACGAGAAAATGTAGAAGATATTGCATCTCGACTAATCGATTCTGCTGTCGATACTGTTTACAGCGATGAAGTTCATGGCGGTATTGAGTTGTTTTCCCCTCTTCCAGAAATCGGCGACGATCAATATGCACCTCCCGAGCTCGATGCTCAAAAACTCTCCAAAGCTGCAGATGAGCGACATGCAGAATACCTAAGAATTGCACTTGAGGATACTGCACCAGCTGCACAGTCAGTTCTCAAACTGCACGAGCGGGATGAACACCTCATTGCACGAAAAGGCCACATCGAAGAGAAAGATTACGGTTTGGCAGCAGATGTACTCACCGATTTAGATGAAGCCTTCGATAAACAAATCCATGAATTTGAGAGAGAACTCTTACACAATTCTGTTCAACTCTCTTCACTTGAATCAAAACTTGAAAACCTTTCAGTTCGAACATCGGAAGCAACTATCGACGAACTCATTACAATCGCTGATGAATTACGCTTAATGGAGAAGAATCTTGTTGATTTTGACCCCGATAGAGAGCCCTGGCCCGAAATGAAAGACGATGAACCTGCCCAAGAAAAACGTCGAATTGGTCGACAGAAGACCAAACCTCGCGATGACCTCTTGGATAGCCATGTGCCTGAAGGAGAGTGGAACATTGATGCAAGAAATGTCGACATGATGGACCTCTTAGATGAAAACGATGAGATTCACAAGATTCAACTGGGCCGAATCAAAAAGATTGCGAGATTGGTCGCAGGTGAAGAAGAATGAGGCCACCTTGGTGGATGGAGGGCGTGGCCTTTTCCTGCCAAGAGAACTGTGGTCGGTGCTGTGACGAGCCGGGCGGCATAGTCTACTTGTCAATCACTGATGCAGAACGTATCGCTCAAGAGCATAAAATGAGTGTTGAATCATGGCTTGAACGAGACTGTCGCCAGACTCTCGATGGCAGATATGTTCTCAAAAGCAGACCGGTTGACGATGTGTGTATCTATCTTGATGAGAATAAACAATGCTCAATCTATTCAGTGCGACCTCAGCAATGTGCTGCTTTCCCATGGTGGTCAGAAAATCTTGCGACAGAAAGAGCGTGGAGGGAAACTAAGGAATCTTGCCCAGGATTGACTGCTGAGGATGCAATCATAATTGACGGCCAAAGCATACGAATTCACATGTTTGCAGACCGTGAGTCAACCAAAGGATTTCGCTCATGGCCACCTTGGAACAAGAAATAAAACGTTCGTAGTTTATTGTAAACCATCCGGTTTATCTTGAGATTTTGGGAGCCGACTTTATACGAAGGAGGTATGTGGAGAGTTCCGAGGGGAGCAAATGACTGAGAATAAGGTGTTGTTGGAAGTCACTGACAGCCATCTCAATACTGGTCTTCGCGGGGTCCCTGTGGGAACATGTCGCACATCATTTGTAACTCCGAATGAAGGAGTTCACTACTGTGGATATCCTATTTCCGAACTTGCGAGTTTTGACCCAGAGGACATCGTATACCTTCTGTTCAACAAAGAACTTCCTACCCCCGAACAATCAACTGTTTTCCGGCAGGATTTAGCCTCAAGAGCAATCATTCCTGGAGACGTAGAGTCTATACTCCATACCCTGCCGAAGTTTGGCCACCCAATGGATTGGCTCAGCGTTGGAATTCAAGCCTTAGGAATGTTCGAAACTGTTGACGACTGGAGGGAAGATGCGTTGAATTTAATCGCAAGAATGCCTCGTTTGATGGGTTTGATTTTCCGAATTCGTGAAAATAGAACGACTGAGATTCCTGCGGATGATTCATCGATGTCACTTGTTGACCGATTCGTTCGTACCCTTGACCTTGAAGGAGTAGATAGAGCAAAAATGAAGCGAGTCATCTCGACTTATCTGGTTCTTCACATGGACCACGGAGGGGGAAACCTGTCAACTTTCACCGGTAAGGCAATAGCATCAGGTAAAGCGACTCTCTATTCCGCAATGGCTGGAGCAATGAATGCTCTTTCTGGTCCGTTGCATGGCCGTGCAAATCAGTCATGTCTTGAGTTTGTGTTGAAGGTTGGTACCAGCAATCCAGTAGAAGTAGAAGCCTTCGTTCGTGCAGAACTCGATGCGAAACGCCCGATATTCGGTTTCGGTCACGCCGTTTTGCGCTCAGAAGATCCTCGGGCAACTGTCCAATTAAAGCTCGGAGCAGAAATCTGCCCTGATGATGAAAATTTCAAAATTGTTGCCGCACTGCGAGAAATTGCTCCTAAGGTACTTGCTGAAAATCCTAAAATTAGCAATCCAAATGCAAATGTCGACATTGCTAGCGGTGCCCTCCTGCACAACATTGGCCTTACCGACCCAACGTACTACACGACCTTCTTTGGGTGGGCGCGTGTTGCGGGTATTGGAGCACAAATCGTGGATGAGCGAAGTGTACTAAGAGACGGAAAAGGCACACCAATATATCGGCCTAAGTACTACGCAGAGCAGCAATCACTGCGGCATATCGAGTAACTTCAATGAAGTACAGGGCGAGAAGTCTTGCCCGAACCACGGTGACCAATCAATCGTACAGCCTCCCATGGAGGTGAAGTGTTATCACAATGCTCAAGAATATCCTCAACAGAAGATTGCCACTGCCATTTTCTCTTCCACATTTGAATTAATTCTGTCTGACGTGATTTATCACATTCATTCCAAGGGGCGACATTATTCATCAATTCTGCTCGAACCTCAAGATGATTTTCCTCTGTTGCTGACTGGAGAGTTTTGAGTTGAACAGAATCCAAAGGCATTGTAGCAGGTTGAGTCCAACGTAGGTGACCAGAAGGAAGCCAAGTATTTCCTGGGTCGGAACAATCGGTCAATCCGGTTAGACCTGCCGATAGAATTGCATGTTCGAATTTTGATTCCGCAGGCCAAACATAGATTGGATAACCCCCCTGATAGGAATTCACCCGTGCAACTCGAGAACCAAAAAGCCCTCCTCTGCGTCCAAGCGGGATGAAATTCTTCGGTGGGAGAAAATACTCCACTGCGCAAGGTGCCATTGATGCTCCCGCTTGCTTGTTTTTTCGAATAAGCCGTGAAACGGGAGTCGTCAAAAACTGAATTGCTCCTCGCATTCGCTTTGAGTAATACGTACCAAATGGGGGAATGTAAGGCGTTAGGTTTGCCCAAGGGCGTTGAATATTGTGGCTGGTGACAGAAGATTTCATTCCAGTATGAAATGAATAATATACCGTGTTTTGTGGAGGAATTTCATATTCGTCAAGCAGAGACTCTGCACGCTCCATCATTGTCCCAATATGGGAAATGTGTTGCTTTTTTCCGAATATACCGCCGCCGTAAAGCGCTCTTGGATGAGGACGCTTGAATTCTAAGCATCCCATCTTGCCATTCTCTTTCCATTGTTTTCGAGTCTTTGAATCCTCCAATAACGACCGTAAGGAAAGAAATCCGAGTGAGGTCAATTCATCCAGAGTATGATTTTCAACCCAAGTATACGAGTGGAGGTGTCTCTTTTTTGAAACCGAGACATTATTGTCATGGTGCAGAATAAGTTCTCCATCCATCGTCATGCGTAAATCAAATTCAATACCGTCATTATGCTCGATTGCATGTCGGAGACTAGCAAGGGTATTTTCTGGTGCTTGTTCCCACATCGACACCACGGTTCTCTCCTAAGGGCCCTCCTTTCTAAGACTAGTTACTTGATGTTGGCAAAACTATAGGGAAAGAATCAACTGATTGTACTCAACTCTGTCATAATACATATAGCGAGCAGCGAAAGCCATCGGTCTATGGGCCCCTACATTGTCATGATGGAGCTCATATTGTTCCTTACTCCATTGATTTGCTGGTTTTTCACCGTACACAAGCCCGAATCAAGAGTTCCAATCAAGAATTGGATTCAGCAAGTACGAGAACACCGTTATTACCTGCACATCCTAGGATATCTTGCTATTATTAGTTTGAAGTCTATTACCGATACACTCAACGAACCAATCAAAAACAGGACCGGGCATTGGACTGATCTGGTGTATTCAATAGAAGGAAATTTCACCCAACAGGTCCAAGACTTTTTTCTCAATGATGTTCTTACAGCAATATTGAATTTTCATTACCTCTTCATCTATTTGTTTCTGATTTATGTTACCACGGTATACTACGCGTACTCTGGTGACCGAGACATGACCGACAAGGTGACGATGAATTATCTGCTCATTTACGTACTTGCAGTGCCGTACTATCTTTTCTTCAATGTCGAGGTAACTTCATCATGGATTCCTGGGATGGAATCACTTCTTTACCATGAAGAGTGGTATAGCGTATTTTACGCACGAAATGACCCTTTAGATAATGCAGTTCCATCTCTTCATGTTGCGATTCCATTCGGGATATTAATGCTAAACTATCTGCATGCCAAACAAAAAGGTATTGCGCTGAAAGAATGGCGTCACTACCGGTATCACCTGTTTGTACTTCTCAATACCGTTCTGTTCATGTTCACCATACTTTATCTGGGGATTCATTGGTTCGTTGACATTCCACTTGGCATGTTGATTGGTGGTGTGGGAGCATTGTTTATCCATCACTTACAACCACGTATTCGAAATGACCATGGTAGTTTCTTCAAAGGATTTTCTTCAAAGAAAATACGACAGCATTTGTTAATTGAAGGCGTAATTACTCTGTTACTTTTCACCACCGTTCTTATGGCTGTTCAAGTTCAGGAAAGTTCGGTAGATGAACGTGTTTCGTTCCAACTCGGCCCGAATGACTCTCTGTTTGAAATCATACAACCCAACCTGGGGAGTTCACATGTTGATTCCAATGTCACGAATTTAAATGACAAAATCACCCTTGAAGTCGTTGTACTCGACATTGAATTGGCTAGCCCGTCTATGAAAAACGGTTCCATAGACTGGAATGTCGTGCGCTCATTAGGAGAGGTCTATACCGTTAGCCCGCTGTCAACTTTGCAATTAGAGATTGACTCGCCTGAAGAGTACACGTATATCCTCATGCATAATCCAAGTCAAAACTCATCTGGCGATGTGGTTCAAGTTCGAGTAATCAATGACTATAATCAAGATGTCATGGCTCAAGCACTCGCACTCTCAATCTGTTCGATGTGGATGACAGGTTTTGTCATCAACAGGCTTCGCCGTCTGCGAAAATATAACCGCACATTCTATGACTCCACACCGTCTCATCTTTGGGAAGAGGAATGAACATTCTGAGGAGTGTGAGTTATGAGGTCCCGCCACCTGCCCTAAGCAATGGCAGAACCAGAGCATTTGGCAAATGCAGTGGATGAACTGCTTGACTCTCCCGGTGGCAGGATACTCACAGCCGCTCGAATGTATTTGGTCGAGCGTGTTCGATTACTAACGCTGGTTTTCGCTTGTGGTTTTGCCGCAACATTTCCGCTCACCAAGAGATTTATTGCGTGGCTTATCGACCCAAACCGTTTACCTACAAATGTCGAAATTATCGTGATTACTCCTGTAGAATTTATTCTCTTACAAGTTCAACTCGCAGCGCATGTAGGGTTATTGGCGGTGGTTCTGGTATTTGTTACCGAAATTAGTTGGAGAGCGAGTAAAAATCCAAACGTAAAGGAGAGGCTTGCTGAACTGCAACTTAAGAAACTGCGACCGAACAGAACGGTTGCTTTAACGCTGATTTCTGCTGTTTCATTGATGGCTGTTGGGATTTACTATTCGTGGAATTGGCTTATTCCAATGCTGCTCGAATATCTAACGACTGATGCACAAAATGCCGGACTTGCAACTGAATGGAGGCTTACCAGCTATACATCCTTCATCGCCAATTTAGCGCTCGCATCTGCAATTGGGTTTCAGGCTCCATTGGTCACGCTCTTGGTGCTTAGGTTCGAGGTTGTTCGTCGTTCAACGGTAAAATCGTATCGAAGACATATTTGGTTCTGCGCCTTCATACTCGGGGCCTTTTTGTCTCCACCCGACCCACTATCGCTATTTTTGGTAGCAATGCCTGTTGTCATCTTGTTTGAAATTGCTCTGGCTATTGACGCACTGACTCGAGAAGAGAACGCATGATTGGTCCAAACTCTGGCGGCAAAGTCGAAATTGGCACCGCCATCGAGCCAGGAGACTGATTGTACATCATTCCATGGAAATCTGAACCGCAAGTAACGCTCATGTTTCGGTCCTTAGCTGCAGCCCATAATTCATATCGATAAGAGTCATCGTGACTTCGATGGAAGCACTCGATCGCATCCACACCGACACTTTGGCAAAAAGAGACTAAGTCATCAGTATCTACACAATAGTACAACGGATGCGCAAGTGAAGTGATTCCTCCGGCAGCATGAACGGCAGCACATGCATCTTCTATCGTTGGTTTAGGGCGTTTTACATGTACTGGTTTCCCGTCACCAATCCATTCATCAAAGGCCTGTTGTCGTGTTTCAACGTAGCCAGCATCAATCATTTCATCAGCCAAATGAGGCCTTCCAACGGAATCACCAGCACGCGCAACCACCGAGTCGAAATCTAAAGGCATACCAAGTTCTTGTAGGCGTTCAACCATGGCCTTCATTCGAGGAATTCGCCCATCGCCGAGCGGAGCAAGCCATGACTTGAAAGCGGCATGCGAAGGACTGGATAATTCAATTTCTGGGAAGTAAGCCAGGAGATGCCATGAGTCGGATGCCCGGTCTCTCTGACGGCTTTGCATAACCTTAGGGTCAGCTTGTAATCCGGGGGCACAGGTGATTTCGACGCCTGGAATGAAGGTAATGTTCTCCATTTTAGCAGCCAAATAAGCGGATTCCCATCCAGAAATAGTATCGTGGTCAGTTAATGACCAAAATCGCACATTCGATTGAGACATCATCATTGCCACTTGCTCTACGGAATGCTGTCCGTCACTGTTGGTTGAATGACTGTGAAGATCAACAACCTCGGTCCACATGTATGAAGCCATGTGCTCAACCTCTATTGAACTATGGAACCGTTCAAAATAAATCGTCGAGGTTTGGCAAAACTGGTGTTCTTAGTTGATGCTTCGGTACTGGCGTGGGCTCCTCATTGAACAAATCATCAAGATTCGGCATTTCTGGTACCATAACGGGTGCAGCACCTACAGGAGAAGTGGTGATTTTCGATGGCTCTTCAACCGGCAAGGGTATCTGTCCAACTCCGGAGGTCTGAAACTTATGTTCTGTAGATAACCAAGGTAAATCTGGAGTTTCTTTCGAATCCACTTGTCCAGGCAATGGAATGTTCGATATCTCGGTTCTCTGGAAAGGGTCTTGACTGCTACGCGATGGTTTGATGACTTCACGGTTTTGAGCAGTATGACGGTGCGGCGCAGGGTTACTTTTGACTTGTTGTGAACCTTCTGAATTAGGGTCAGATGTTAACGCTGCATAGGCATTTCCTATATCGGAGGCTTCAACAGTTTTGGATTCACCTAGAATGGATTCAACAATGCTTTTTGATTGTTCAGAAGTCGTAGATTTCGTTTCAAAACTATACTGATCAACATCCGTAGTTGCTGAACGAAATTTGGTTGGCATAGATTCGACGGCTTCAAATTGTTCTTCAGCAGTGGGTGTGGAAATCATTTCCATCTCGCGGCGTTCGCGCGAGGCTATAAACCACACAAGAAAAAATACCGCAGAAAGACCCAAAAGAATTGCTTCCTCGAATCCAAAACCATCTGACAACCCGAGTTTGAACGCATAACTCGATATCGATAAGACCACCAAGATTACTCCAAACACCAAAGATGCAGACGCAATCTTTGGGGCTCGAGGGTCCATGACATCACCAGATGCTCCCATCCTATGAGGGTTATTCCTGCACAGCGCTGAGTTCGGCAGCACGGACTGTATTTTCCATCAACATTGCAATTGTCATCGGACCAACACCACCCGGTACAGGAGAGAGCCATCCAGCTTTTATCTCCACATCAGGGTGAACATCTCCAGCGAGCCTCCAGCCGCGCTCACGAGATGGGTCATCAACGCGATTTATTCCAACATCAACCACGACCGCACCTTTTTTTATCCAATTAGGTGTGACCATCTCAGGAATGCCAACAGCAGCAATAACAATGTCTGCATCTGCACACAATGCCTGGGTATTCTTGGTTCGTGAATGGGCAACGGTCACTGTTGAATCTACGCCTTTGGCCCCTAACAATAAAGCCTGAGGCATTCCCACAATTCTTGAACGACCCAGTACGACGGCAGTCTTTCCTTCTGTATCGACACCTGCCCAAGATAGCATACGCATTACTCCACTAGGCGTACAGGGTAGCATACCATCGAGTCTTCCTTGTACAAGGCGACCCAAATTTTGCGGATGAAAGCCATCGACATCCTTGGAGGGATCAATCATATCAGTCAGGGCCTCTTCATCCATATGACTTGGAAGTGGAGATTGAACTAGGATGCCATGAAGGCCAATCTGTTGATTGAGCGTAGTAATGGTATCTCTTACTTGCTGCTCGGTGGACTCAGCGGGGAGTTCGATGTGTGTGCTCTGAATTCCCAACCGTTCACATGCTCGGACTTTGGAGCCTACATAGACGTGGCTTGCTGGGTCGTCACCAACAATGACCACTGCAAGATGTGGCTTGATTCCAAGCGAGGTACATCTCGAGATTCGCTCAATAAGGTCCTCTTCAACTTGTTCAGCACATGCTTTGCCGTCAAGTCGCTTAGCCACCATGCTAACCCCAGCCCACACTTCACTTTGAGCATTCGCTTACAGAACTCCGCCACCGTCAAGATGTTCAGAACCTTCGACCGTTGCAAATAACCGCTCGTCTTCGCGAAACGACTTGAATTCAATTGCATTTCCCGATGGGTCATTCAAAAACAAAGTTGCCTGTTCTCCGACCTTGCCTGGATAGCGGACATGAGGTTTGAGGCGGAACTCGATTTCTTTATCAACCAATAAATCACGAAATGTGTGCCATTGCGAATGTTCCATTACCAAACCAAAGTGAAAGGGGGGGACATGCTTGCCGTCAACACGGCCACCGTCGGTAAAATCAGGCATCTGTTCGACGAGGTGAGCGACAATTTGGTGGCCATAGAAGTTGAAATTAATCGATTTTTCAGTACGTCGTCCGACTGAACATCCCAATAGACCAACATAGAATGTCTCAGTTGATTGCAAATCACTTACTGGAAATGCGAGATGGAACGGCCGCATGGATAAACCATGAATCGAAGGTTTATCGGTTTCTCCCTACGACGTGAGTGGAGCCTGCGGAGGGACTCGAACCCCCGGCCTTCGGATTACAAATCCGATGCAC
>DAIUCF010000039.1:0-2683 GCA_036846305.1 Candidatus Poseidoniaceae archaeon
TTTGAGAGGGTAGCTGCAAACGCGACCCTCTGATTCAAAATAATCGCATGGGTCCTCTAACCCTTTTACTTCGCTTTCAATTAGTTGATACTATTGACTTGTTTCCTTTGATTTATATTCTGCTAATTTCGCTTCAAATTCTTCTTGGGATAGACCATGCCATCCTTTGCACATTCCTGTTGGTGATCTACCGCATCCACATTTACTCATTTTTCCTCTCTCTAACTTTGATTACGAATTCTGAAAAGGCGCTAATCTACGTTTTTGTGGTGTGGTGTATCTACTATGTAGGTCACATCATCTTCTACAAAGCAAGATTACACCACCATATGCATCATCGCTTCGGGAGAAACAGAGCATGGACTTTTTACGAAGCTGTTCTAGGTGTTGTGTACTTCAACCAAGGTTGGTGTGTAGCAATTTTCTTGCAACACTACACAAGTAGTCTTGATTTGCCAATACCCCATCTCTTGATTTTCCTAGTTGGAGCAATTACGTTTCTCATCAGCACTGTGGCCAAAGTCTGGGCAACACTTCTGGTTGGTATGGACGTGTACTACTATCGTGATTTGTTTATGGATGAAGCCGGTGGTGGGGGACTGGTGACAACAGGACCCTATTCCATTTTCTCGAACCCAATGTATGGGGTCGGTAATCTTTCAGTATATGGGGCAGCCATAGAAGCTGGTTCGCTGGAGGGGTTGCTGGTCGCGATTATTTTCCAAGGGAGCATCTATTTGTTCTACGGCATAGTTGAACTTCCGTTCATCCGGCGCGTGTACTCCAGTCATGATTGAAATTGGGAGCAAAGTAACTCTTTGCATTCTCGTTACCAATGAGATGGGTTTGCAGTGAGTCGCTAGGATGGTACAGAGGGACTGGGTAGATATTACGTGTTGAATTTGAAATTTTATCTGTTTAGCGTAACGAATGACATCATTCATTCTTCTTCAAAGGGTTCGAATTCATCTTCATTACCATCTTCGATGAATCCAATTTCATCGAGATGAGACTCAAAATCAGGGAATACAGGCTTCCAATTCTTGGGAAGCGGATTTTCTTCTTCAATAATTTTGATCATCCGCTCCTGCCAAGCAAGAGGTTTCCTTTGCATGATGAACATGTACAGTGGTGAAGTTCGGATATCAGAATCTATCACCGAGTAGCCAGTATTGGCTTCGAAATTCATTGCTCTCAATAAGTTGAATGCCGGTCTGTTGATGTTGTGGAATAAACGTTTAGCTGTACGCATTCCAAACAGCACTGTGCCCAAAATCACAAAACTGGTGAGACAGAATGCCCCCCAACCTTGTCCAGCCAGTTGGTTTGAGAAATATACGACAATCATCAAAACAGGCACGGTGGTAATCAAAAATAAGAAACTCTCGGACACGGGCCCCTTGCCCATTTTCATTTCGATTGCGCCCCAACCGTTGTGGTGCTTTTCCCATGGCTTGAAATGTTCAGTTGGTTGGAGGTTTGCTGCAGCAATCACTTGACTTCGTAGTTGGTGGATTTTGGCAATTTGACTTGGCCCTCCATCCAAATTGTCTTCAATTATTGTATCGAGACGATATTTTGCTTCAAGATAATGGCCCATGTCTGCCAAAAGAGAGGCTTGCTCAACAAGCGGGGTTACTTCATTTGGAAGATGATGCCGAAGGTCTTGCCACCACTGCAAACCTTCATCCAAAAGACCCAATTCATCGGTGAGCAGCCTGCCACCGAGCATCCACATAGCTGTGCGGTTTGGGTCAAGAGCGATAATTTTTCGAACTGCAGAAAGAGATTTTGCTGCCTGCACGAGTGTTGGTTTTTCACCACTTTGAGGCAGAATAGTTTCGGCGCAAATCTGCCATGCATCGATGTGCTCAGGGTCGATTTTGACTGTTTTCATGGCCTCTTCATAGGCTTTGTCAGTATCGCCTTCATCATATGCTTCTACCGCATTAAGGTAATGATGTTCGGCGCCCATGAACTCACTCTCAATCGTCTCTGTCAGGGTCAATCAATGGTTTTGGTGGGCGATTATGGGCATGGCCAGGTCCATTTCCACGTGATTTTCTAAATGTTCGAGGCTCTCTAGGTTTTCGTGAAGGTGGCTGCTCATCGTTGCGAGCTCGATAGTTGTTGTTTTGATTACCGTATCCACGTTCATCTCTTCGGTCACGCCCGTCTCTACGAGGTGGCCTCTCCCCCTCTCTACGAGGTGGCCGTTCGGTGTCTCTACGTGCAGGTCGTTCACTAGAATTTCTTTGTGATTGTCCCCTGTTTGAATCTCTTCTTTGTCCGCGAGAATTACCCCCGCCTCGAGGTGCTCCACATCGGTTGCATTCTGTTCTGAAGGCAAAGTTGGAATTCTTACATTGAGGGCATTCCCAGTCGTTATCATTGAAAATTTCTCCTCGGCCTCGGTCATTGCGTTGGAATCGTCCGCCTCGGTCATTTCTTCGGTTATCGGAGTGACCTCGGTCGTTGCCTCTCCTGTTGGAGTTTCCTCGGGGCTCTCCGCATCTGTTGCATTCTTGCCGGAATGCAAAATTCGAATTTCTACATTTTGGACATTCCCAATCGCCACCGTTGCGATTGTCGTTGCCTCGGTCATTGCGTTGGAATCGGCCGTCTCGATCATTTCTTCGGTTATCGGAGTGACCTCGGTCGTTGCCTCTCCTGTTGGAGTTTC
>DAIUCF010000039.1:2783-16453 GCA_036846305.1 Candidatus Poseidoniaceae archaeon
GCCTCGGTCATTGCGTTGGAATCGGCCGTCTCGATCATTTCTTCGGTTATCGGAGCGACCTCGGTCGGAGTCCCTGCCACCTCTGTCAAAATCACGTCGTTCCTCACGCTGCTTTTTTGGACGAATACTTACTTCAATTCCAATCAAACTTTCAAGGTCGAGTTTCCGGTCTATGTGTGCAACATGGGCGAGAGGTGCGTTGGTATTTCCTAGAACTCCATCGACTTTTCCGATGTAAATGCCCGTTTCAGCATTGATGATGATTGATTCAAGTGCTGGAGAAGAACCCGTAAAGGAAACCAGGAATCCACCTTCGTGGCTTTGAGACTCGATTACCCCTGAAAACATACCTTCACCTATTGAACGGGCCAAACTCCCTCTTTTGAGTGTGCCGGTAAGCAATCAATCTTTTCTTTGCCTTCCAACAAGTACAGCACCTAGCAAGGTGACGCTTAGAGTTGCCAACATCGAGACGGCCGGCAATCCCTCCTCAGCGACTTCATTTGAATCGCTGTCAGTGGATTGAGTGCTATCCGTGCTACCGTACGGGTCTGGGACAAATACTGAAATTGTAGTCACTGAGCCAGATTCGTCGGTTGCAGTTATTGTTACGTCATACGAGGTGACAGGAGGATTTTGAGATGAACATGAGACAATGTTCACATCAATGCTCCAACCGCTCTTCCCTTGTTCTCTTGTGAAGTCGTTGGTGGGGTATCCGCAAATAACCAGCGCAAGGGAAACCTCTTCGCCGTCTGGGTCAAGAACATCGCCTTCTAATGTGAAGGTAAATCCACTAGCATCCCAAGTTGCATTTTGGGCATCTAGATTCTTCTTGATGGTAATAAGAGGTGGGAGGCTTGCTTTTTCGAGTCCGAAATTTAACATGAAGTTGAGGTCAAGCATGTTCGAACTTTGGGCTTGTCCCATGACCATGACCATTCCTGGTGAAAGGCCGTCAAGGGGGAGCGAAAGCGTAGCGTCGTTTGATGCAAGTGTAGTTGTTCGTATTTGACCCATAGCACTTGATTGATGAGCATGAGCGCTGATTGCCATTTCGCTGACTAAGCCAGTTGGCGTGAGCGTGAATTCAATGCTATCACCATTTTCTGAAAGGACTGCTGCCGAGGAAAAGACTTCCCCAAATGTCCAATTTCTCGAGTCAATTGTGGTTGCACCAAATGGGTCGGCAACGTAACATTCTGCATTCGAGGACGTGGCTTGAGAATTTTGAACTTGTACATTCAGGTTTCCCTCTCCATCAAGTGTTGAAGACCATCCACTTTCAACAAAAGTACAATCCATTCCCCACCCACTGTCATCGGTTGCCCACATACTTGTCTTTTCACCGCTCACAGTATGAGTCATGCCGTCAAGCATTGGGATTATTGTTCCGTCTTCAGGGGCGTTGGAGGTCCACTCGGGGGCCTCATTTGTATCGGGCGCCATGGTCGTGAAATCAATGAACAGGTCTCGTTGAATTGGATACTCGGATGCAGCATAGGTGACGACTTGATTGACTCGCAGACGACCATCAGGAAGATACAGGGCTTCAGGACCAGACAAGGCGGTGTTTTCAGTAACAGTAACCGTTCCATCAGCAGCAGTAACTGTATCTTGAATAGAATAATTTGCCATTCGGAGGCCTTGCTTTAGCGGGAAATTAAGTTCAAGGTGAGCAAAAGACATGTTGGTGACGTTCAATCCTAGTGTGAAGTTGGAATCCCCGGTGTTTGGTAGTTGGTTAAACCGAACATTGTTTGACTCGCCGTCTGCTAAGAACATCATAATTTGAAGGTCATCGGTAATAGAAACTGGCACTTCTTTACAACCATTGCCAGCGTTCAAACCTTGGCATGTTCGTTCCTCTGGATGATTCTCTGGGACCAAATCCACTTCATCTAGTCCAATACCATCCTCGACAAATGTGAGATTGTTCCAATCGGGAGTCCCGCGATGCGGCATACCTTCTTTCATACCGATTCGAGTGTCCATGGCTCCAATGCATTTTGGACCAATTGCTCGAACTGCCTCACGCTCATCGGTACTAATAAACGAGTTGTTTCCTCCGTTTAGTCCTTCAAATAATCCATCTAGATTTTCACGTACTACAGATGATTTACTGCCGTTGACAAACGAACCAGCATCCATTTCAGCAGTGGCCCAATCGTCACCAATGTAGATTTTGAAATCTGCAAAGTCATAATCGAACAGATCTTCAAATTTCAATCCTTTACATTCATCTTCAACGGCAAGTTGCCGGCCACTTGTGGGCAATTCTTCTTCTTCAATGAGTTCAATTGGGGGAGAATACATCGATGAAGTTCCCATGAAAATCATCAAAATCATTAGCCCAATCGCTGTTAAAATTCGCGTGTGAGGTTTTGAAAGCCCTGCCACCGTGGGTGTTGCCATGAACACTTGGTGTCATCCAGCCTCAAAGAGGCTTTCGCTTCGAAGTGTATGCGAAATCATGGTTTTCCTTATGGAATGACTCTTTTCATTCTACGAATAAACACCCAAGATGGTATTATCGTCCACATCAAGGCCATTCCCCAACTTTGCCACGGTTCAATCCCTCTGTCAATTTGCGGCAACCTCGACTCCAACAGGTGGTGATAGACCCCGTTGGGAGACAACAGGTCTAGAGCACCTTCGAGCATAATCCATGACGCATCGTTTTCTTGTCCGATTGCAACTCCAGATGCAAAAGCCACCATGGTCGTCACTAAAGCCCATAGGAAGGTGAACAAGAACCACATTCCAATTCCAAACGAAATCGAAGTTGCCTGCTCACGCGTAAACGAGGAGGCCATCAGCGTGAACAGTACATACCACAAGAGAATCAATGCGGTTGAAATAAAATAGACACCAAAATCGCCTAAAGTAATCCATTCCCCCATTCGATACCTCACGATGATTATTGAAAGGAGAAGTAAAACCCATGTTGGAATAAGAATCGCTTTCCATGCCCCCAAGGCAATGGATATTGCTTGGTGAGATCGAGGCATTGGTTGAGAAAGTCGTAATTCTAAGACCCCACTCGCTCGCTCACGGCTTACAGAATCGTATGAGAGCAAGACTGCACATACTGTTGCTCCAAAGACTACCCCAAGACTAGCGTAAAACAATACTTCCATTGCGTTTTCAGGCTGATGCCCACCAGGAAGAATGATGTTAGGGTCCGAAAAACCCCACGCCATTCCAGGGATAAAAAGTACTAGAATCGGGAGCATGATATACATCCGCATTGAGAACATTCGTTCGATTGCTAAACGTTTGGCTAATTTCACAATTCGGGAGAAATCACTCATTCCTCTTCCCCTCCAAATGTTCGTAATGGGATTGTTGCCGACGAGGCGACTTCAAGTCCAACATCTTCTATTGACAGGCCAGTGGCAGCACAGAGCATTTCGATAACATTGGGTTGTCGTATTTTCCATTCAGTGACGAAGCATCCATCGTTAAGCAATTCTGACAGAAGGTTAGGTTGTGGTTTGTTGATGATTACATGCCATGATTCTTTGACGGAGCGAACATCAAGTTGCTCTTCGTCCAATGAATACTTTGTAAATTCCGGGATTCGTCCATTTCCTCGTATCTCAGTCTTGTTTTCAAGGCCTAAATCTTGAGCCACACCGTCCATCGTCCCCTCGGCCAGAATTTGACCTTGGTGCATGAGTGCTAATCGATCGATGAGTCCAGATAACCCGTCGACACGATGAGATGAGATGACAATTGAGACACCTTTCTGGGTCAACTTCTTTAGGAGCAGGATAAATGCTTCTGCTGCAACAGGATCTAGGCCGTTTAGAGGTTCATCCAGTAGAAGAATCCGAGGCGAACCGAGAAGTGCTGTCGCTAAAGTAAGGCGTTGCCGCATACCTTGACTTAATTCGTTAAGAGGAGATTTCATTCGTGATTGCAATCCGACGAGTTTCAAGAGTTGGTTGACATGTTTTTCATCAGCATGCCGCATTTCACCTATCTCCGTTAGAGCTTGCTGAACTGATTTCCTTCCTTGCCATCGAACCTGTTCAGGCATATGTCCTACTCTTTTGCGTAACTCTTGGTCTGATATTGGTTCTGTTTTTTTCCTAGAACATATTTTTCCGTGTTGCAATGGAAGAATTCCTGCTAACAGACGCAGCAGTGTTGTTTTTCCCGCGCCGTTCGGACCTACGAGGCCAAGAATAGAACCTTCATACAACGATAATTCAGCAGAAAAAACCCCAGGGCCCGGTCGAGTGCGCCAAGGTTGCAGTGGACGTGGCGCATAGACTGAATGCCTGTATCCGGCTTTTTCGAGCCGTAACACTACCTCCTCCATGTCACGGCCAAGCGGTTGAGGTTTGACAATCTACCGTTTCAGATAGGTTCAAACCCCAAGACTCTTGAAAAACAACTCATCTCTGAAGTCGGGCTCGGGATGATTAGGGATTTATTACCGTCATTTTTCCTTGTCCTTTTTGTTGGATTTTTTGTCTATGCCGCCAACCGAAAAGAGACCGATGAGAAGAACGAGAACTGGAGAGAAATGTTTGGCCCTCTTGGTTTTCAAGCACTCATTTCGACCCTTCTCCTGATGTGGATTGTCCCCGGTGGAATTCTCTTAGTTGGCCCTGTAATGCTCGTGTTATCGGTCTTGAGCCCGGCTGGAAGAATTGCATGGAAAGAATATCGCCAACCTCGAAGTATTGTTTCCTTTGGTTTGATTGTGATGATTTTCCTGGGTGGTTTTTCTCCTGTTAGCGAGCCACATTCACCTTCTGAATGGGGCACGCCGTTGCTAACTGAGAACCCAAATGCGCCGTTTTATCCCGCAGGTGAACAATACACATGGCTGATGCTTCCTGAATCGGGTGGACTGGATGTTGAAATTCTTCAATCTCTTCGCCTCAGACTTCCCTACCAATTCGGTCCGATTGGAGCAGAATATTCTGCACTTTCTCTAGCATCGTTGTTTAACATGGAGCAAGGCCGTCTTAATCAAGCAATTGAATTGTTAGACCAAGAATTGTCAGGTTTCCGGCTTGATCCAAATGAGATGGTACTGGAGCCAATAATGGCTGAAAACACTCACCGTTATTCTTCTACCAGTTCAGGAGTGGACCGGGATGTTGAGGTCCGCCTCTATGAACTTCGGAGTCTATCAATTGGGGCATCTGGTGATGGTCTCAAAGTTGGAGAAGTACTCTGCTTGGCTACCGGTACTTGGGGAGGGGTGCTTGATGTACTTGTGATTGTACGTCCAATAGGGCATCCAGGTCTCATCAGTGACAGATATGCAGAGTCCTATTCACTCGAATGGCTTGCAGTAAAGTAATTATTCGGCTGCAATGTGAAGTGAACCTTCTTTGTAGAACACTTGTATTCGGTCAGGTACCTTGCGAGTGAGTGCAGCAACTGCTTCGTAAACATCATTTTCTTTTACTTTAAACGATTTTGCAGCCTTGGATGTAGACCATGCGACGGTTTCGAAATCGGATTGTCGAATCCATTCAAAGATTCGTGCTTCCAGTTCCGTCAATTCGTCTGCCATAGTTAGCGCAAAGCGTTTACACTCAAAACAGCACCGCTTCTTACCTTATCGGAAAATACACGGTTAGCCAAGTGCAACCATGCGTCTACAGCATTCTTCAGCATCGATATAGCCGTCCAATAATGTGTTGAGTGCCTTAGTGAAAGGCGTATCAATCTTCCCTGTTTCAGCCCGCTCAGCAAACATGCGAGTTGCTCGAATACCTTCAGCAACCATGTGCATTTCATCAAGAGCTTGTTCGACGGTGAGGCCAGTACCAAGTTTTTCTCCCATCGTACGATTTCGGCCGTGTGGCGATGTTGCGGTGACATAGAGATCACCTAGGCCAGCCGGACCGAAAGCAACTTCAGCACGAGCACCGAGTTGAGGCAACAATATGCACCCCTCCTTGAATCCAGCCATGAATATTGCAGCCTTCAGATTGTCTCCTCCCAACGAGCCAACGGTTTTCAAACCATCAACCAAGCCACACGCAAGGGCGACGACATTCTTGAAGGCGCCCCATAGTTCTGCTCCAGCAGGGTCTGCAGCAGGATGAAGAATGAATGTTTGAGTTGTGAGCGTTGTTGCCAGATGCTGAGCTACCGACATGTCTTCACTTGCAACGAGCGCTGTAGTCATGACTCCACTGGCGGCTTCGGGGGCAATAGTCGGTCCAGTGACGACCGCAAGGGTGTTGTTCATCCCCGCATCGTTCAATTTTTGCTGGATTGCTTCAGATATCAATTTGTTCCCGGGTGCTAACCCTTTTGCCAAGTCCAATAGAACATGCCCGGGTCGCAGGTGAGGTAAAATTTGGTCGACAACATCGAGGATAACCGATGAAGGAACAGCAAGTACGATGATTTCAATGCCGTCAAGGGCTTCTTCGATGTGCATCGTTGCCTCAAGGCCTTCAAGAGAATGATTTGGCAAATATTTGGAGTTAATCGAATTCATGGTAATAGATTCATACACCTCTTGTTCAACAGTCCATCCTTTGACATGATGATTATCAGCCAACCACATCCGGGCAATTGCAGTGCCCCAATTCCCTAACCCTAAAATCGCAATATGTGCCATAGAGACCAGACTGTACGCTGCTCACTTTACTTATGTTAGTTCCCTCTAGAAACCGACGGCTCGGTGCAGTTTAGGATGATGTTGACGTTCAGCAGAACTCAAAAGAGGTCGTCATCGTCTTCTTTATCCAGATCAAAAACGCTTTCTTCCTCTTTCTTCGCAGCCTTTTTCTTAGTAGCAGCTTTTGGAGCAGGCTTTTCCTCAGGTTTGGGCTCGGTGGCTGGTTGTTCAGCTTCTTTTTGACGAAGTTCAGCTTGTTCTTTTTCACGTGCTGCTAGAGCAGTAGGTGTTGTGCCGGTTTGAGCAGCGAGTGCTCTTCTCCTATCTTCACGAGCCTTCCTCTCAAGTTGACGGTGTCGCGCTTTTTCGATGTTCTGAAGCATGTACATTGCATCGTGTTCAAGCAACGGTGAATCGGAGATTAATGTGATATCGAGCCAACCGCCGTCTTCGACAATAAATTCAGCCAGTGGTTCGAAATTCAAATCAGATTTTTTGATTTGGGTGTAATGCATTGCGTTGCCAGAACGATGTTCAACACCTGAAAAGTGGCAGTAGAATTCTTTGGTTCCAATGGTTTCACGAACTTCGTCAAATAATTCTCCATAATCTTCTGAAGTTCTCATCTTGCCATGGCCACGAGCGTGAATATGGGCAATATTGAGTACTGGGATGGTACCTTCAACGTGATTCACAACTTCCAGAACCTCTTCTAAGCTACCCCAGAGTTCTTGACGACCAGAAGTTTCAACCCCAATTTTAGACGGAGTGCCATCCTTAATCCACGGGAATACCGGAAATTCATCTTCATCATCATGCCATATTTCATGAACACGGTCCACGATTCCGGCAAAAACATTCGCTACCTGTTCATTAGCAGCGCTGCCGGGTGACATGCTTCCGTAGTGCCCAGCATGGAGAGTAATGTGGCGAGCATTAATTGTGCGTGCAGCCTGAAGAGTCGTCTCAATTTTGGTCATCGAGCGTCCGCGTTCGACACGGCCCCCCAACAATTCAGAATAATAGGGGCCGTGAATGTTCATTTCAAAATCCGTTTTGTTGGCAAGAACACCGGCTTGCCAGTATTGTTCAAAGTGTTGGGGAGCAACCATTCGAACAGTTTGAACCTCCATTGTTTCAAGACCGAGAGAGATAATATCATCCATGCCTTCAACGATTGTTCGCCCTTTGCATGAAAGCGGAACACCTGCAGGTCCGAGTTTTATTGGCATACTTTACATCCCCGCAGATTCAACCCAAGGGTCTTCCTATGATAATCCCTTTCCGTTGGCTGTCCGCAAAAAAGTACTTTTTTTGCGTCGCCTTCGTTAATTAAATTCATACGACCATTGATGAACTCCATCCGCCGAGGCTGTTCTATGGACGCACATGTTGAAGCCGCAGTAAGCGCATTCCAGCAAGGAATGCCAGTTTGTCTGTTTGATTCTGAAAAGCGGGAAGGGGAAACCGACTTATTGTTTCCAGCTCAAAGTGCTCTTCCTTCAACGATGCGCCAATTGCGAAAAGATTGTGGCGGCCTACTTTTCCTAGCAATTGGCCACGAAATCGGAGAACTTTTTTCTCTACCCTTTTTGCAAGACCTTCATACTCAAGCCGACTTGATTTCTCAATTCCCCGTTCTCAAGCAGCTTGTTACCAATGACTTACGGTATGATGCTCGCTCCGCATTTACGTTATCGTTAAACCACAGGGAGACCTACACAGGAATTACTGACCATGATCGTTCGTTAACCACTCGCAGATTCGCAGAACTGGCCGAAGAAATGATGAGTTCACACGCATCGACTCTTGATGCCCAAATTGCTCTTGGGAAGGAATTCCGTACTCCGGGTCACATTCCGGTGTGTAGAGAGACCGAAGGTGGCTTATCTCGCCGTCAAGGTCACACTGAACTTGCAGTAGGCCTTGCTCGGCTTTCGGGAATGACTCCGGTCGTCATCGGGGCAGAAATGTTGCAAGATGATGGGGATAATGCCCTCTCTGTGGAGGATGCACGGGTATGGGCTGGAGAACGAAATATTCCTTTCTTGGAAGGTGCACAGTTGATTGACGCCTTGCGCTTGCTTAACTAAACGATAAACGCCATCCGGTAAAACCATGAGTGACGGTACCTTCACATCAACAGGTGAGCAGATGAAGAGAGTCATGGCAGTGGGTGTTTTCGACTTGTTGCATGCCGGCCATCTCCACTATATGGAACAAGCCAAATCTTTGGGTCAGCACCTCACTGTCGTGGTAGCACATGACGATACAGTTCGAATGAGAAAGCATGAGCCAGTTACGGGTCAAGAACTACGCAGAAGAATGGTAAACGGCCTCAAGCCTGTCGACCTAGCTATTATAGGAAATCCACCAGAGGTTCCCATTTTTGATATTCTTCCGAAAGTAAAACCAGACATTATTGCTTTGGGCTATGACCAAGAACACGCCGAGGACCGAATTCGTTCTCAACTTGACGAATTAGGATACACGCACATCGAAGTAACACGTGTTGAAGGTCTCTCTGATGATTTGGATGGAACTCGAAAAATAATTGCACGTATTTTACAAATGTCCTCGAATATAGACTCGAACGGTGATGCGTGATGTTTACTGGAATTGTTCAAGGTATAGGCATTGTTCTTGACATTACTGAGAAGCAAACTATCCACACATTGCGAATCGAACTTCCCAATACCGAACATTTGGCGATCGGTGCAAGTGTATCCATTGATGGTGCCTGTCTGACGGCAGTCAAAATAGAGGGTTCAACTGTTGATTTTGATGTAATTCCTGAAACCCTTGGTCGTACGACATTGGGTCATCTTTCAATCGAGGATAACGTGAATGTTGAGCGCTCTCTAAAATTTGGAGATGAAATCGGTGGCCATCTACTTTCCGGACATGTGATGGGGACCGGAATAATTCATTCGAAGCAAGAACATGGAGAGGGTGTAGATTTCCACATTCTCATTCCTCCTCATTTGCGCAAATACATTTTGGAGAAGGGATATATTGCAATCGACGGGATTTCCTTAACTATTGGTCTGATTAAAGACGGTCACTTTGCACTCCACATCATTCCAGAGACACTAAGACTCACAACACTCGGCTCCAAAAAAATTGGAGACGCTGTTAATCTTGAAATCGACTCGACAACACAAACTATTGTGACAACTGTAGAGCGAATTATGAGAAAGAAAGGAGTTGAATAAATGTCAAATATTGCTGTAGTTTGTGGGTCATTCCACAAATCGGAAATTGAAAAAATGCTTGAATATGCCCGTGATGAAGCTCTGAAAATCGATTTAGAAATCGTTGAAGTCGTTTGGGTGCCGGGTGCTATGGAGGTGCCACTTGCCATTGACCGGCTTCTTGCCGATGATGAAATTGAGGCGGTTGCTTGTCTTGGTGTTATCGAAAAAGGTCAAACACAGCATGGGCTTGCAATGGGGCAAGCAGTTATCAAGACGATCATAGAACTGCAGTTGGTTCATGAAAAACCAGTCGGCCTGGGTATTATTGGGCCTGGGGCAGAGCCAGAGCATATTGCACCACGACTCGAGCCTCATGCTCGGGCAGCAATTGCCGCAATCTCCAGTATGTTGCAATAGAGGTATCAATTTGCAATCCTCTAAATTCGCTCAGTTGAGGAGTAATCCAGTAGTCCGTGGCTTCATCTTATTTTCCATTTTCAGAGCCTTTTACGGTGTCGGTATTTTAGCAGTCACTTATTTTTTGTCAACCTCAGCAGAAGCCCCGTGGCCGGTTTCGCTGGGGTTTTTATTGTGTTCAATGGTGTTTTCAAGATGGTTGTTCAAGAGACTAAAGAACCTTAAAAAACCCGACTCAGCCTAAATTCAACTGGGTTGAGTTGGAAGTGTTGTGATGTCAAGGTTCAAGTGGTGAATCCCGTCGTACATATCCTGTAGGGAAACACATGTCTTCAATTCATAATGTGATTATCATTGGTTCAGGTCCAGCTGGATACACTGCAGGTTTGTATGCTGCCAGAGCAATGCTCAACCCCCTCATGTTTGCAGGGTACATGTCGGGCGGCCAATTGATGCTGACATCAGATATCGAGAATTTCCCGGGTTATCCTCAGGGTATCGGTGGACCCGAAATGATGATGCAATTGAGAGAACAATCGGAACGATTTGGACTGGAAGTCCGAGATCAAAATGTCGAATCAGTCGACCTCTCTGTACAGCCATACAAAGTAGTGGTCGAAGGTGAAACATTCCTTACCAAGGCAATCATTGTATCCACTGGTGCTGAATCAATTTGGCTGAATGCACCTGGCGAAGAGGAACAAAAAGGAAGAGGAATTTCGACTTGTGCAACCTGTGATGGTGCATTTTTCCGAGATGAGGAAGTTATGGTGATTGGAGGTGGTGATTCTGCTTGTGAAGAAGCGACATTCCTAACAAGATTCGCCTCGAAAGTAACGCTTATTCACCGCCGTGATGTTTTCAAAGCCTCGACCATTATGTATGACCGAGCCGCGAATCATGAGAAGATTGAAATCAAAACTTTCCGACAAGTCAAGGAATGGCTTTCTAACGAAAAAGGTTTGACTGGGGCGGTTCTAGAAGACCCTCGAGATGGCTCGACTGAATCCATACAGGTCACAGGAGCTTTCATTGCAATTGGACACAAGCCAATTACTGGATTCCTCGGTGACCAAGTGGAACTTGATGATGAAGGCTACATCCTCCATAAGACCCACACAATGACTTCGGTGGAAGGTGTGTTTGCTGCTGGAGATGTTGTTGATACCCGATACAAGCAAGCAATTACTGCGGCTGGAATGGGTTGTCAGGCGGCAATGGATGTTGAAAAGTGGCTTGAAGATCAGCATTGAGAGGCTGTGTCTATTTCTTCTCCTTCCGATGTAGTTCTGTCGATGAACTTGGTGGAAGGAAAATTGAACTCCAAGTAGGCCGTTTGACATCGTTCTCTTCGTTGACAAACGAACGGACGAACATCGAAAATAAATCTAAAAGAACGACCACAACAAAGATGACAATGATGAACGTCATTACCTGTTGGTACATGAACAGCCCAATGTAGTAACTGAGGTAATATCCAATTCCTCCAGCACCCACAAGACCCAGAACAGTACCGTGCCGCACATTGTACTCAAACATGAACAGCAGCTGGCTTAACAGTCCATTGCTGGTCTCTGGAATGACCACGAGCAAGGCGATTTCACTTCGTGACAGCCCCATTGCTCGAGAAGCCTCCAAGGGTTCGCTCCTCATACCTTCCATTTCCTCATACTGCAATTTTCCGAGATACCCAATGGTGTAAAACGTCATAGCAAGTACTCCGGCAAGTGGCCCGAGTCCAACGATTGCGATGAAAATTACTGCCCATATCAAACTGGGTAGGCTTCGAGTTGCGGCCATAAAAACCCGAACGGGGAACGAAATGAATGCGGGGACCAAATTTCTTGCAGCCAGTGGGGACAAAAGGATTGAACCAAGAAAGCCAAAAACGGTCGCAACAAATGCCATTTTCATTGTCTCTACCATGCCAATGTAAGCTTTTGAGCAGAAGAACCCGATTGAGGACTCACAAACCGGGTACGACCTTGCTTCCAATAAAGTCCAGTCGGGAGGCCACAAATCTTCATTCCAAAACTCGATGAGGGTTTCTCTTCCTCCTGAAAGTGCAGACCAATCGCCTGAAACGAGATTGTTGAGTACCATTACCGATGAAAGAAGAAGTGCCATGCCAATGAGCATAAACATGTTTTTCCGAGTAATCATTCTTCTTCACCACCTTGAGAGAATTGTTCTACAAGTTCCCCTTCTATTAGCCGGAACGTTCGATTTGAGAGTTGAATCGCTCGTTCAGTGTTGTGTTCTACCAGTATCATTGCTGAACCGTTTTCTTTGATAAAATCAACAACTGATTCCACGACAATCTGTATATTGTCTTCATCAAGTTCGCTTAGAAACTCATCAGCAAGAAGAAGTTGAGGCTGTTGGGCAAGCGTTCGCGCAGTTGCTACTCTTTTCTGTTGGCCGCCAGACAATATACGGACAGGCTCGTTTGTTTTTTCAGTCAAGCCCATCTGTTCAATAGCCAAATCTGTGCGTTCACCTCTTCTGTGGCCCCATGTCCATGGTTCTTCAAGAAATGATGTGCCTGCTCGTGCACCGAGGCCAACGTTGTGACGTACACTGGCATGGTGGACTAAACCTAACTTTTGGGGGATGTAACCAAGCCCGCCTCGTGGTTTTATATTCAGTTTGACTGAACCGTCTAGAGGCGAAACAAGACCAGCAATTGTTCGCAATAAGGTTGTTTTTCCAATTCCGGATGCACCAATGATTGAGATAATTTGACCCGGATATATCGTGAGGTTTATGTTCGAAATAAGAGGCTCTTCATAGCCTATGGACAACTTCTCCAATTTCATGAGGTATTCAGTCTCGTCCAAGTCCAATTTCAACCCCCCTAAATCTAGCGAAAAGCCTCTTGCTTTTATGTTGATTTGTCGGCAGCGAAATTCACCATCACTCGGCGAGTTTAACTCGGGCTTTTTTCGCTAAGTCAACAATTGCAGTTCTCATATCGTCTGCAGTAATTCGGTGAGGGAATGAATTGTAGACATAACGTTCAGGTTGAATGGATTTAATGACAGTGCCTCCAGAGTCAATACTTACCATCTCAGCCTTTTGGCTGTCGACATGATGGAATGCTTTACAGATTTGAATCATGGAATCTTCGTGGTCATCATTCATATGTTGAACGGCACCAGCGCTGACTTCTTGGACATCATTTCCCAACATTTGTTCGAGTAACTCTTCACCTTTGACCCAGCAAATTTTTCCAAACCCGGCAATGTAGCGGATATAATGGATTTCATCCATCAAGTAAAACGAAAAGTTATGCGTTCGAAGATATGATTCTGCTTGAGGAACTCGTTCACGGTATCGTGCAAGAAGAATTGATTCGTGCTCATTTGAAACTTGAATACATTTTTGCAGTAGTTCGGGCGACGTGTCGCTAACTTTACCAGAGGGGATCACTCGTTTCATGTTTCCAACTA
>DAIUCF010000040.1:0-4828 GCA_036846305.1 Candidatus Poseidoniaceae archaeon
C
This sequence comes from Candidatus Poseidoniaceae archaeon, assembly GCA_036846305.1. Lineage (GTDB taxonomy): Archaea > Thermoplasmatota > Poseidoniia > Poseidoniales > Poseidoniaceae > MGIIa-L1. Next base: position 2 of record DAIUCF010000040.1, read on the forward strand.
CTCGCTAGAATTAATATGACGCTTGTTTTCTTTCGCGAATTTTTGCCGCAGCAGATTTCATCTCTTCTTCTACAATCAAGATACGATCGAGTGCACCAAATACTGAGCACGCTAGTTCATCGTTAAGACAGGCGAACTTATGGCATAGTGTGCGTATTTCAATCGGAATTCTTTGTTGTTCATCAGGGTCGTAAATCCCTGTTTCTGGCCCGGTGATGTAATAGCCTTCTAGCCAAAGGTGCTCATGTTCATCATGGGCTAAAAATAGATCGAGCAACGGAATGTGTTTCGCCGTCTCGACATCATTTCTAAGGGACAAGGCCATCGACATAAGATGGTCCCCAAACGGCAATGAATTATGCCTATCGACAACTTGAACACACAAGTCACACCAATACTCATCGTTGCCGTGATACGACATCTGCTCGCTTGTAACCCCACTGAGGTTTTTCCTTCCTCGTAGTTTCGGCTGGAACATTTCTACAAATCCCTCATCTCCGATTCCTACACAGATTGACAATTCGTATTCCCGCTCAGAATTACTAACCACGTTCAATTCTATATCCAAGAGCGGGATGTCTCGCCGGTCACTTGTGTGATTTGAACTTCGGATTTCAACCCATTCTTCAGACTCGCAAAACGTTTTCAACCACTGAATTGCTTTACCTTCCACAGGTATTATTGCCGAGTGTTTTTCAAGAAGATGCATAGCAATTTGAGGTTCAACTCTATTTCAAGTTTCAGCGTGAAGAGAATCGAAGGAGTTTTTAGCCTTGGCCGTTTCATATTTACATGGCCCTTCAAATTGGCGACCCGGCTCCGGATTTTGACTTGGTGAATGCGAATGCATCTGTGGGTGAAGTACAAATGCAGCTCGGGAACTCACGCCGAGAGAACGGGTTGATCGTTGTTTTTGAATGCAATCATTGCCCTTATGTTGTTGCAAGCGTCTCTCGACTGGATGCTATGGCTGTAGAATCAGAATCTACTGGAATTGGGTTTGTTGGAATCAATTCGAATGACCCCACTGTTTACCCCGATGACTCATTTGAGCATATGGCGAAAAGGTCAGAATCCATGCCTTATCCTTACCTCCATGATTCAACACAAGACATCGCCCATGCTTATGGCGCCAAGAGAACTCCAGAGTTTTTCTTGTTTGATTCTGAATTGAAACTTGTATACAAGGGTCGCATGGATGATTCGCCTCGCAATCCAACCATGGTTCAGTCCAATGAACTCAAGGATGCTGTCGAAGCAATGCTTGCTGGAGAAAAACCGGCGGTTTCTCAAACCGAGTCAATCGGTTGTTCAGTAAAATGGAAGGCATAGGGTTGTTCAATGACTGGCTGCCGTCGACAGTGTGACTGGGACAAAAACATGGTTTGTCGAAGTTGTGGAATTGACTACAGTCTTCCCGATGATACATCCAAGGAAGTCAAGCCAGCATCTTCCGAGGAAGAATAATCAGTACTGCTCGAGGACCAATTCTGTAGTTGTTGAAGCAATTTCATTTGGTGCAGTCAACCACATCTTATCGAGTAATGTACGCAAAGCCATCGTATCATCAACATGAACCAATGCCACCAGATCGGCATTTCCAGAAACTTCGTAGATGATTTCAATACCGTCCCATCCTGTGACTTCAGACGCAAATGAACCAATTTCAGCCCCCGGTGATACCTTGATTCGTACAAGTGCAGTTAATCCAACTCCTCCTTCACGAACAGTGTAGCCGCGTATAGTTCCGTCTTCCTCCATTTTTCGGACATGTGTGCGCACAGTTCGTTCAGAAGCACCAACTTCTTTCGCCAGTTCGACATAGGACATTCTTCCGTTCGTTCGTAGTTGGGCAAGGATTGCTCGGTCTATTTCTGCTACTCTGGGCATAGTTGAGCCTACGGTTTTGAGTTTATCAAACCATCTTTGTGCCTTTTTCCGGCATAGCAGGCTGGAATTATCCCGGTAAAAGGTAAATTCTAACTTTTACGCTGAGTTTGCTTGATTTTGACATTATCCGCTTGTTTCATGAAGTGCCTTTGACTGGGAGAAATTAGTGAACACCATGTCTGGCCACATCTCCGGTCTCGATGCTCGAATGATTCTTGATAGTCGCGGAAACCCTACAGTTGAGGTAGATTGTTATGTTGACGGTAATTTACTGGGTCGTGCTGCAGTACCTTCAGGGGCATCAACAGGTGCTTATGAATCGTTAGAAATGCGTGATGGCGATACATCAAGATATCTCGGGAAAGGCGTTTCGCAAGCGGTGAACAACGTTACTGATAGGATTCAGGAAGTTCTCGTTGGCATGCCTGTAGACGAGCAGAGGATTCTTGATGAATTGATGATTGAACTTGATGGCACACCCAATAAGGCAGAAATTGGAGCTAATGCAATGTTAGGGGCCTCATTGGCATGTCTTCATGCTGGAGCAGCGGTCCATGAGATGCCTCTGTGGAAATACATCGGAGGTGTTGCTGGGGGCTTAATGCCAGTTCCAATGCTCAATATATTGAACGGCGGAGCACATGCTGCGAGCAATGTTGATGTTCAAGAATTCATGGTTATGCCTCATGGTTTTGATACTTTTGAGGAAGGTCTTCGAGCAGGGGTTGAGACATATCACGCACTCAAACAGGAACTCAAGTCTGACGGACTTTTGGGCGGAGTAGGAGATGAAGGCGGCTTTGCACCTAATCTTCCAGCAAACGAAGAAGGTCTGAAATACATGGTTCGAGCAATTGAAGGGGCTGGATACTCTACGGAAGAAATGGGAATTGCCCTTGATGTTGCGGCTACTGAATTTCATTCAGATGAAGGCTACCACATGGACGGAAAAGTTCTCTCCAGTGAAGAACTTGGAGACCTCTATTCTGGTTGGTTGGATGAATATCCAATCCTTTCAATTGAAGACGGATTTGATGAAGACGATTGGCGAGGCTGGGCGACATTTACCAAGCGCGAAGGCCATCGAGTTCAATCCGTCGGTGACGATCTGTTTGTTACTCAGTCCGAGCGTTTGGCTCAAGGCATTGAAATTGGAGCTGCTAACGCAATGCTGGTTAAACTAAACCAAGTTGGAACCGTCACTGAGACACTGGAAGCGATGGACTTGGCGACCTCGAATGGCTACAATAATGTCATTTCTCACAGGAGTGGTGAGACCGAAGATGTCACGATTGCTGACTTAGCGGTAGGTACACGGGCCGGCCAAATCAAAACTGGCGCACCAGCCCGCAGCGACAGGGTGGCAAAATACAATCAATTGCTTCGCATTGCGAGCGATGTTGACGAATATCGTTCCCCGTTTTAAATTTCTAATTTTCTAACAGGCCTTTAAGAAGGGGTTGTGAAAAATTCCCTCCATGAAGAGAGCACTAGCAACCCTGATTTTAGCAAGCCTATTGATTTCCACGTTCCCACTCGGCGTTTCTGCTGGTGCAACAGATGACATTCCCACCAACGCATCAGCGACTGGCGAGCACGGTATTCTAGTCGATGCGCTCACACAGGCCGGTCTGGTTTCGACGCTACAAGGCAGCGGGCCATTCACTGTATTCGCTCCAACAGACCAAGCTTTCATCGACGCTGGAATAGATTTGTCGACATTCGATACCGACGCTGAGAATGCTACGCTTGTCGATATTCTCACCTACCACGTTGTTTCTGGTAAAGTGATGTCAACTGACCTCTCGGATCGCTTGGTCGTTGACGCCCTCAACACCGACAAACTCTCTTTCGCAGTATCCACCAACAATGTTATGGTAAACGATGCAGTTGTAACCGGCGCCGATGTCGAATCCTCAAACGGTGTTATTCACGTCATTGACAAGGTATTGATGCCACCTGTTGACATTTTCGTCGGCGATGGCTCCATGACTGCTCCATACTACCAGTTCTACTCTGACGCCGCAGGAAGCAACGAAGTTACGGAGATTGACACTACGAAAAACTACAATTTTCAACGACTCAACAATCCATCAACCCATCCATTCTACATCAGCGATGTAGGGTACGGAGCCGCTTCGAGCACAGACATCATAATCACTGGAGATGGTTCGGCAACGACAGGAATCTCGGACGGCGAATCATTTACACTCTTCTTTACACCAGATTTTGACGTTGAACAAGACACTTTGACCTACTACTGCAGTGTTCACTCCACGATGGTTGCTGACTTTGCAATTGCACCAATACTTAGCGACATACCTGCTACAGCAGCCGGAACCGGTAATCACGCCTCTTTGGTTGCAGCCCTCACACAGGCTAACCTCGTTACCACGCTGCAAGGAACAGGACCATTCACTGTGTTCGCACCGACTGACCAGGCCTTCACGGACGCAGGCATCGATCTTGCCTCCTTTGACACCGATGCTGAGAATGCAACGCTTGTCGACATTCTGACCTACCACGTCGTCTCAGGTAGTGTTGCATCAACCGCCTTATCAGACGGATTGACCGCTACTGCCCTCAACGGTGATGATGTTACGTTTACCGTCAACGCAGCAGGCGTTCAGGTTAACGATGCAAACGTCGTAACTGCTGATGTTGCTACCACGAACGGTATCATTCACGTCATTGACAAGGTTTTGATGCCACCTGCAGACTTGGTCGACATCCCAACAGTCGCAACTGGAACGGGTAATCACACATCATTGGTTGCAGCTCTTACCCAAGCCAATCTCGTCGGTACGCTACAAGGGACAGGACCATTCACGGTTTTCGCACCGACTGATGCAGCATTTACTGCCGCAGGAATCGACCTATCGAGTTTCGACACTGACGCTGAAAATGCAACGCTCGTGGACATCTTGACCTATCACG
>DAIUCF010000040.1:4928-16182 GCA_036846305.1 Candidatus Poseidoniaceae archaeon
TTGCTGCCTCGAACGGTATTATTCACGTCATTGACAAGGTCTTGATGCCACCTGCAGACTTGGTCGACATTCCAACAGTAGCAACTGGAACAGGTAATCACACATCCTTGGTTGCTGCCCTTGCACAGGCCAACCTTGTTGCCACACTACAAGGAACAGGACCATTCACGGTATTTGCACCGACCGATGCAGCATTTACTGCCGCAGGAATCGATCTATCAAGTTTCGACACTGACGCTGAAAATGCAACGCTCGTGGACATCTTGACCTATCACGTCGTCTCTGGTAGTGTTGCATCCACTGCTCTATCAGACGGACAGACCGCTACTGCCCTCAACGGTGATGATGTTACATTTACCGTCAACGCTGCAGGCGTACAAGTCAACGACGCAAACGTCGTAACTGCTGATGTTGCTGCCTCGAACGGTATTATTCACGTCATTGACAAGGTCTTGATGCCACCTGCTGACCAGGTTACTGAACCAGTGCAACCCGCTTGTGATGCTACCGTACGGATTGCACCAAGCGGGCTAAAATTCAGCCCATCTGAACTTACCATTACGGTTGGACAAACAGTATGTTGGCAGTGGGAGAATGAATCCATGGCACACAATGTTCGCCAAGTTGACGGAGATAAATCAACCACGTACGCCGCAAATGGAGTTTCATCCGGAGCTGCAGCTACTACTGTCGATTTCCGCTATACCTTCGATGTAGACAGCACGACATTCTACTACGCCTGTGAACCTCACTTGGCTGCCGGAATGTTTGGTAAAGTCATTGTTGGAGACGGTGGTGTTGTCGAAGTCACACCGCCAACAGCGGATGATTCAACAGACGACTCAGATGAGGCAGTACCAGGGTTCTTGGCTATCTTTGCAACTATCGCCCTCGGTGGAGCAGCCTTTGTGGTGTCCCGCCGATACGATTAATCGCCTTGATGACATCGGATTATTTGATTGTGAAACATCTGTTTTACACCATTGTTGATGTATTCATCAATGCGACATAACCAAGAACAAGTGCAAACTACATTGTACGACGGACATGGCCAAAGATAAACCGAAGACTCGCGATCTAGACCATTTGATGGAGCAAAACTCGACCGAACTTGACTTCCTGTCAGCCTATGGAGGCTCATCTTCGAACGGAGATGGAGAGGCTATTTTTGCTGCTCTACGCCGCTTCTTGAAAGCCGGTGGAGTGTTATTTACTGTTGATAAAAAGGAGACATCTCTGAAATTCGATCACGGTAAGGCGTCAATCGAGCCGAACGGCTGTTTCATTACTTTCCGTGGAAGGAATCTACCACTCGTTACAAGCGATGTTCAACAAATAGGATTTACACAAGGAACGGTAACGAAAGCACGTACATCTTGTAAGGTGACGATGGTTGAATGGGGCATTGAACAACGTCGGTTCGTTGAACGGCTCATCGAATTTTTCAATCACGCCGAGTAAATGCTGCAATTGCAATACTTGAACCAGTTAGCAACAGTCCGAAACCAGGTAGACTTTCTTCTGAACCTGTGTTACAACCTCCGTCCTGATAATCCTCACCACCCCAGCCTGAATCCTGTTGGAAGTAGCAAGAGGACCATGTTTTATACCAATCTCCTTGGGGGAAATTGGTGGTGTTACCATCACTGTAGATTGCTTTCACTCGCCAGTTGACGTAAGTGTGGTCAGAGGGAGGCGTTACCGAGATTGTGTATGTTTTGTCACTCAGTTCAGCGTCCATTTTTACTGGAGGGTCGCATACCCCATCGTTTGTGCAAACCTGAGTTGTAAGTTCAAATTGGGTGTCATTGGCCGCTTCTTCATCATTCATCACAATTGAGAGGCTCCATTTACTACCATCAACCGATGGAGAGGTGCGTTCAGATATTGTGAATGGAGCATCCTCATTCGCCGGATTTACATCTTCACCGGCATTAACTTCTGAGGCCATCGCTGAGATAGGGACTAACATGAACACGAGTAACAGGACCAAGGCGCTTTTGATTCGCATGTTTCCCCTAAGGCTTGGTTGTATTTAGGTGTAAGGTGAACAATTCACTAAAGCTCCATGTCCCAAAGTTCATCTCCAACCCAATGCAGAGTCTTGATACCCTTTCCTTTCGTTTCTTTAACCAATTGATTTCCATCCATTGTGGCCCAACCTATTGCCAACGGTCGCTTGTGCGTCATGTCTCGCACCCAAACCAAATCTCCGATTTCGATGCTTTGGTCTGCTCCATGTACTCCGGCAACCATACAGTCCGCTCCTTTCATCAAGAACGGGATAGCTCCGTGATCGACTTCGACCCATTTCCCAGCATCATCATGCTCAAGAAATCCGCGCAAAGTAAGAAAAACAAATCGTTCTTGATGTTCGTTCTGAACTTCGATAGCTTTGGCGATTTTATCGACCAAAACCATAGACCAAGGCCCATATTCAGCCATTTCTAAAAATGCACCATCTACCTTGAGGTCGATTTGAAGAGCGTTTTCTAAATCGACGAGTAATGGAGCAATTTTTTTCCTCCGTACCGGCCTACGTTTTCTCATACTCCAGTCGCGGGTCATGTACTGCTCAAAGCAATCCACTTCTTGACCGTTGGCTTGACCCTGAATTTGATGAAGGGCCGGCTCTTGGACCACCCATGGCGCTTTGGTGCACAATTCGAACTTTCTCAGAACACGCAGTTGAACTCGGCAACCAACAACCACCCTTGCCGGTCTTTTTTGTTAAGCCTAACAACTGCATTCAGCGAATGGGGCCGATACCCGTGTCCAACCATGTTGGTGAAGTTCATCATGAAGTTGAGTGTGTCATTCGATTAAACCAACACTTCGAACCCGAAGCCATGGCGGTTGGATTGGACTTAACCGATCGACTAGTGCAATCCGAATTACGCTCCGAGCAGTTGCCTTGGACAAAGGGTAAATGTTTCAAATCAAGCGCCTATGTGGGCGGCTTTCATGATTGGAGCGGCACATTCGAAGATATCGTAAGCCAAGACAAAGGATTTCGATTGAATCTATGGGTCAATGACAAACTGGTTCAATCAGCCAGTTTACATGAAATGACAATAACTCCACGTGCTCAAATTGAAGAATTGAAAACGTGGGCTCCTATTGCAGCAGGTGATTATTTGTTCACAGGCACACCTTCTGGGGTAGGCCAATTGCATCCAAATGATTCGGTTTATGCCACTCTAGAAAGCCACGAAGGCGTTATCTTATCGTCAATTGAAACACGATGTCAGTAGGGTTGCTTTCTTATATTCCCTGTTGGTGGGAATGCTCTGCAAGGTGGCAATATTATGGCTCAATGGCACGGTATCTCACGAAGAAAACCAAGTGGTGGACGCAAAGTACAGGCTCGCAGTAAGCGTTCTACAGAAATCTCATCTGAGAAGCAGATGGCATTGGTAGGCGAATCGAAGCGCAAAATTTACCGCCGAACAGGTGGGAACACCCTTGTCCGTGTCATGGCGGAAAACCGTGTTTCAATCAACAATCCAAAGAAAGGTACAACAAAGATTGGAACCATACACAATGTCGTCGAGAACGAATCGGACCCGAACTACGTCCGACGAAACATTTTGGTCAAAGGAGCAGTTATCGAAACCGACCAAGGCCGAGTCAAAATCACTTCACGACCGGGCAAAGATGGCGTCATTAACGGCGTTCTTCTTGACTGAGTACTCTCCGCAGTATTCAAATCGTTCGCGCTCTACGGACACATGGTGAACTCCAATGGACCACAATCCTGACCGAATTTGCGTTTGGCCTGGATATTTTGATACTCGTATTTCTCGACGAAACGGTCGTAGAGTTCCCAAAGACTCATCGGTCATAAAACCCGATCTTGAAGGTTTATTTTTGGCTGCAAGGAAGTTAGGGCTGAAAAAAATCAAACGCGAGGAAGGAACCTCACACCCTAGTAGACCGCACGTAAAAGAAGGCCGCATGTGGGTATCACGAGCAGGTTCGAGACAATCGGTAGGTGCAAATTCCAAAGAGGAACTTCTGCAATTAATTGGTGCCCAATGGCGTCAAATGCAACGAGATCAAAAGGAGGCAAATGCAGATAGAATTGCCAAGGGCCCTCAAACAGGCGACCGCCGTGCCCGTTCGCAACGAAAAGGTAAATCGGTTGCTTCGTCTTCCCAAAAGAGCGGATTTAAGAAGCGTTCAGGCTTCAAAAAGCGTTAATTAGAGTGGTATTTCGTGCAACCAGCCAAAAATGTCTTCTTCAGTTTCGTTTTGAATTCCAACTAAATGGTTGTAAAGAGTTTCAGTGACTGGCCCGGGTTTTCCATCGGTATATGTCGCTTTTTTGTTTCCTTTTGTGATAGAACCAATCGGTGAAATAACTGCTGCAGTACCGCAACAAAAAGCTTCATCCGCATTCATTGCAAATTCTGCAGAAACTTTGGTTTCAACAACTTCGAAACCATTGTGACGCGCCAGTTGAATGATGGATTGACGCGTAATTCCAGGTAGGATTGTACCAGTAAGTTCAGGCGTATACAGAACGTTCTCCTTGACGCAGAAGAAGTTAGCAGCGCCTACTTCTTCGATGAAAGTATGCGTTTCAGCATCCAAATAGATGACTTCAGCGTAACCTGCTGCTTTTGCTTGCTTACTCGGCATCATGCCAGGGGCGTAGTTGCCGATTGCTTTGACACCGCCTGAACCGCCAGGAGCTGCTCGATGATATTCTTCAGAGATGAGCAAGTCAATAGCCGAAACACCGCCTTTGAAGTAGGGCCCAACCGGCGTAACATAGACGAGAAATGTGTACGAAGGAGCTGGAGCAACACCTAGAATGGGGCCCGAGCCCATGAGTAATGGGCGGACATACATGGCTCCTTTTCCGGTAGGTGGTACCCATTGGATATTCGCTTGAACACACTGTTCGACTGCGTCGATGAAAATTGATTCAGGCACTGGCGGCATTTTGAGTCTGTCCGCTCCTCTCTGCATCCTTCTTGCGTTCTCTTCGGGTCGGAAAAACACCACTCTTCCGGATGAGGTTCGAAACGCTTTCATACCCTCGAATAGTCCTTGGCCGTAATTGATGACTCCAGCGGCAGGAGACATAGGAATAGAGCCGTAGGGTCTCAGAGAGCCGGGCATCCACGGCTCAGTTGCTGTTGTTTCAGTGAGATACATGGTATCGGTGGGGGTTAGAGAAAACGTGAGGCTGTCCCAATCTATTTTTTCTGCCATCACCCATACCTTCCTTGCGTATAGACCAAGGAGATTCGGCTTTCAATCATTCCTCTTCCAAAACATGGGGTAAACATGGGTTTTTGCACGGCAGGTTCTAACCTCCGTTGCGATAGGCAAGCCCTTAGAGTGGTTCGTCTCGCTTTCATTTGAGGTGAAACAGTGATTTTCAGTGATGACATTGGCGTAATTAGCGGCAGGTATCACTCTGTTGAAGCCAGTTCGGAATCAGGTACTGAAGAAAAGACGGTCCTCGAAATATTTGGTAGAAGTAAATCTGGGGAGTCTGTTTGCTTGTTGGTTTCCGGTCTAAAACCCTCTTTCGAAATTACCCCCTTAAGTGCCTGGAGTGAAGAATTAGGAATCAGCGATTTTATACTTCAAAGGATTAAGGATATTGAACAAATGAGGGATGTCGTTGAGGTCTCAGGTCCGAAAATGAAACTCACTGATTTGGGTATGAGGCCGATTTGGACCGTCACAGTACGCCAACCTTTTGTTGTCCCAAACCTTAGAAAATTGCTCTCTAAGCAGTCATGGCAGATTTATTCGGGCGATATTCCCTTTGTAAATCGACTCTTTCTAGATCATGATTTGAGAATGCACATTTCGGTTGAAGGAGATATTGTTGATCGAAGGGGTGAATCTGATGAACATCTCGAACGCACTTATGCAGTTCGAAAAGCAGGTGGTTCTGGAAGGTACTCTGTCGATGTAACGGTTGCATGTGATGTTTCACAATTGACGGACTGTGAACCTTTTCAAGTACCATTTCGAATATTCTCGTTTGATTTAGAAACCAGTGTTGAGCATGAGACCATACTGTGTGCAGCAGCATGGATTGAAGATATGGGCTCAGGTACTCGGCAATCATATTCGTTTAAGGGTGAAGAGTCAAGCATTATGGAAAACTTGACTCTCGTTGTTCGTGGAATGGACCCAGATATCATCACGGGGTATAATATCGATAATTTCGATCTCCCTCGATTGTTTGACCGGATGCAATTTCAAACCAAATCAAGAGAGTGGAGAAAGAAAGCCCAACTGTTTGGCTGGGGCCGTGTCGAGCAGAGCGAAAACGAATCAAAACGAAGTCGTTCTGGCCTGTTCCCGCGACGTCAATCAACTCGGGCTTGGAATGTTGCCGGAAGAAGTGTCGTTGATGCTTGGTGGCAAGCTCGTATGGCATTACGCCCGCAACGCGAAACACTTTCGTTTATCACCAATCTTCTTTTCCCAGATGATGAAGAAAAACACAAGATGGATATTGATGCATCGAAGATGGATGCTGAATGGGCCAACCGTCCTGATGAAGTGATGGAATATTGTATCCGAGATGCAGAATTACCTCTCGACATTCTCAGTGCATTGCAGGTCATACGCCGTAAGGAAGCCGTAGCAGCAGTGGCTAAAGTGGCTTTTGACACTGCCGCAATAGGAAGCACAAGCCAGTTGGTTGATTCACTTGTCATCCGTTTGGCAGATAGCCAGAACGTAGCGGTACCGTTAACCGGTTCAGCCGAAGCCAAAGAAGGACAAATCACAGGAGGGTATGTTCACGAAGTCGATGCTGGCCTTCATCCGTGGATTGCCGTTCTTGATTTCAAGAGCATGTATCCTTCCATAATGATTGGCCAAAATATCTGCTATACCACTCGGATTGACCCTGCCCAACCCAATCAACCAATGGATGGTGAGCCAGTTCATACTGCCCCGACCGGTGCACGATTCCGTCATCAGTCGGTACGCAAGGGCCTTGTCCCCCTTCTCCTTGAGAACCTCATGAAGCAACGAGATGTTCACAAAACCGCGCTCAAAGAAGCAATTGCATCAAACGATACAGTAAAGCAGTCATTTCATGATTCGATGCAATATGCGGTCAAGATACTCATGAACACCTTTTATGGAGTGTTTGCGAGTGGTTTTTACCGATTTACTCATCGCGATCTCGGCTCTTCGATTACTGCTTGGGCACGTCATAATATCAAGGCTATCATTTCTCAATTGGAGGAGGAGGGCCACGGTGTTGTTTATTCTGACACTGACTCGATTTTTGTACGTTCACCGGTTGATTCTACTGCCCCATCTTCACTTCGCGAGAACGAAGTACTGGCCGCACAGAAGGGCGATAAGCAGGCAGTTGAGAAACTAGAGCAATGGAATGTTGCTAAGCAATCGATGATTGATTTCGGCTTAGAAATCGCACAGAGATACAGTAAAGATTCTGCTGTGTTGGAATTTGAAAAGGGCCTTTCAGTATTCTTTAGCCATGGTGCAAAGAAACGTTATGTTGGGCAAGTGGTTTGGCCTAGTGATGAGATGCTCATACGTGGCTACGAAACCCAGAGAACAGATTCGTTCAACTATCTTACATCGACCATGAAACGAATGTTCAGTCACGCTTTGGCAGATGAGGGAGATGAACTGGTCAAGTACGCTCTATTGCGAGTTCAAGCGGTCAAAAATTGTGAAATTGACGCTTCAGAACTCATTCTTGCGAAATCATGCAAGGGTCGAGTCACTTCTAACGGAGAAATTGATTTTTCAAAGGATTATGCTAACCCCGACAGTATGGCTCAAGTCAGAGTCGCTAAGGCAAGGATTGCCCTTGGATTGGGCTTCACATCGGGAATGAAAGTCTCCTATATCGTCACCGATGCATCGCAGCGGCCTATGCGTGTAGAGCCTTGGCTGGAGAACGAACAAGACGGAGGTATTTCATCCTACGACGGCCAATTTTACGCCGATAGACTTGCTGCTGCCTTGGGGCGCATCACTGAAGCCTTTGGTTGGACGGCGAAAGAATTGGTATCTGGGAATAAGCAAACAACGCTTTTTTCCTTCTAAATCGGCCGTGGAAGGGAAGGGCTTTTGATGAAGGCTATCCACAAGAGTTTCATGAGAACTGCATTTGTGCCGTTGCTCCTTACCTCTGTCATGGTTCTTTCAAGCCTTGCTGGTTGTGTGATTGACGAAAATTCAAGTGAATCACAAGGAGAGGTTTTGGCCGTATTCAAAATAACTCCTGCAACCAATATACGCGTTGGTGACTTGGTAAACTTCGATGCATCCAGTTCTACACCGAGCAATAGCCTCACATACCGATGGGATTTTGACGAGGATGGCTCCATCGATGATACAGGGCGAACTGCGGAGTGGCAATACGATACTGCGGGATCGAAAGTGATTGAACTCACCGTATCTGATGGCTCGAAAACTTCAACTCAAACCAAAACCATAACCGTCAACGATGCTACCGCGGTTGCCCCTACAGCAGAAATTACGCAATACGCCGACGATGAAGATTGTTCGAACGAAGATCTGAGCGAGAACACGCACATTGTGGTATGGATTTGTGAAATGGATAAATCAATGACGGACAGAGACATCTCTGCTACGCTTACTGTAAATCTCGACGCCTCCTCATCACAAGCCGGAGATACAAGTCAATACGTTTCGGAATTCAACTGGGATTTGGATTCTGAAACCGATAATGATAACGACGGCGACTCAGAGAATGATGCTGATTTAACCGGTCAAACCGTCGATTGGACAAATGTAGAGCCGGGCGAGTATGAGGTCCACTTGAACATTGTCAACAGCGCAGGAATGACCGATTCTGATTCAATTAAAGTCTATGTCAATTATGCAGGCCAATGGTCTGATTTCGAGATGGGTGGTAACACTTCTGGCAATGCACAAACCCTTGATTTTGACATGAATATTGTCTATGATAAAGACAAAGGCAATACGATTCGTAAAGCGGTCGGAGAATTGACCTATCCACAACAAGATGATGACTGCACATCCGTTATCGGTACGAACAACTGCCGCGCAAAGTTAGACATTCACGCGCTTAATGAAGAGGACGAAGAAGCCAGTAACACCTCAGACACAGGTCTAGATCAGCGCACTGATGGCGATGATTGTGATGAGGATACCAATGACTGCGTTCATTTGACGCTCAGCTCGTATTTGTTTACCGATACTGAATCTACATATGGTGATGGCGAATGGGTTCTCCAAATTCGAAATGAAAAAGTCAATGATTTGAGAGTTGAATCATTTGTGATTCGTCTGCATTACCGCTAGACGCTACGAGGGATGAGCACCATGCGTAGAACACGAATTGTTGCGACTATTGGCCCTGCCTGCGATGACTCAGACACGTTGTTATCCGTTCTAAGGGCTGGGGTGAATGTCTGTAGGCTCAATTATTCGCACGGTTTTCCTGAACAAAAGACGCCGTTGTATGAAAGAATACGTTCGCTTGAGTCAGAACTTGGTCGTCCAACATGCATCTTGGCAGACCTACCGGGTCCTAAACTCCGTTTGGGTAATTTCCCTGAGGTGGTTGTTTTGGAGCGAGGTTCACCGCTTCGATTGCATTGTGGCCGTTCAGAAATGGCGGAAGCAGATGCTGGCAACATCCCCGTAGAATATTCGGGATTATCTGCTGAATTGAGCGTCGGAGACCCTGTACTCATTGCCGACGGTCTGGTACGTCTCAAGGTGGTCAAGTCGCCAGGTACACCCAACAGTATTGTTGAGTGTGTCGTAGAGGATGGAGGTGTTTTGAGTTCGCGCAAAGGAGTAAACGTCCCCGGTACGATGGTTGACTTACCCGCAATAGGTCCTAACGATGAGGCTGCACTTGCCCACGCATTGAAAGCAGGAGCAGACTACATCGCCGTGAGTTATGTGCGCACTGCAAAAGATCTCGAGCCAGCACAGAAAGCAGTTCGAGAAGCTGGTTTACACGTGCCTCTTATCGCCAAAATCGAACATCCAGTCGCTCTTGAGCATCTCGATGAGATTCTAGATTCAGCAGACGCCGTTATGGTGGCTCGAGGAGATTTGGGAGTAGAGATTCCACTTGAAGATGTCCCTGAGGCTCAACAACGCATCATAGACGGAGCATTGACGCGTGGAAAAATAGTCATCGTAGCGACTCAAATGCTTGAGTCAATGACACTTCAACCTCGCCCGACGCGAGCAGAGGTCAGTGATGTGTCTGGTGCTATTCGACACGGAGCTACAGGAGTCATGCTTTCAGGAGAAACTGCGCTTGGAAAGTACCCTTTACAAGCTGTTGAAACCATGGCGAAGATCGCAGTGGCTAGCGAAAAAGGTTTGAATTCCTCCGATCAACGACCGAGTGGTCTTGCCCGATTTGTTTCAACACGTTCTGTAGCCCATGCTGGTGTTGAATTGGCAAAAATTTCCAAGGCGAAACACATTGTCGTTGCTACACAACATGGAAATGCAGCACGGCTTGTGGCCGGATATTGTCCAGGTATACCTGTAATAGCGGTAAGTAACCGCATTCGAGCCATGCGTCGACTACAACTTATTCCGGGCGTAGAGGGCCTTATGGTGGAGGAATTAGAACGAGGCTCACAGACGATGCAATCCTCAATTCAAATGCTCATCAACGACAAAACCATTGGCGTTGGAGACCGCATTGTCGCAATATCAGGGAGTCCGCAAGCAATATCCGGTGCAACCAGCACCATTCGATTGTACAAAATCGCAGAAGACGGCTCCATTCACGGGGCGGAGTAGCGCTATTGTGCAATTCTGGAACGGATACACCCCAAGTTTGGAAAAAAGGGTTGCTGAACGGCATTAGTTGGTTATGAAGTATCCGATGCCGCGTCGCGCTTTTCAAATAGGGGTGGTGGTTCGGATGGGTTACTAAGGAGTAATTACCATGGGAAGTCAATGGGAAGATAAGAGCAAGCCTCACCTAAATATCGTGTTCATCGGACACGTCGATCACGGAAAGTCAACAACTGTCGGACGTCTACTACTAGACTCCGGTCACATTGAAGGCCACGTTATTGAAAAGAACGAAAAACTCGCTGCAGAATCCGGTAAGGCTGGATTCGGTCTTGCGTACGTCATGGACGGACTCAAGGAAGAGCGAGAACGTGGTATTACCATCGACGTTGCTCACAAAGAATTCTTCACTCCAAACTACTACTGGACTGTCATTGACGCTCCAGGTCACCGAGATTTCGTCAAGAAC
>DAIUCF010000041.1:0-15980 GCA_036846305.1 Candidatus Poseidoniaceae archaeon
TGATGTCTCAAGTTCTCTAAACATCGATATCGTCGGCCCTGAACAACCGCCAAACGGTGTTCAGTTGCCGTTTGATGTCCAACTTAGTCAATCCGATTCGTTGAACGCAATGTTTGGAGGTTGGCTGTTTTCGTTCCTCATCTTAGGAGTGCTTTACTTACGCCGAAGCAAGAAAGAGATTCCTCTGATGGATGATGAAGTTGACTCAGACACAGAGGAAGAAGAGACAGTCGAAGAAGAATCTACACTTGGCTACAATGAGTGTAGAATGGAGGGCGACAAGGTATCTTGCCCCTCTTGTGAAGCACGGCTAGGCGTACCTAGAGGTAGCGATCCACCTTTCAGATTCACTTGTCCGAAATGTTCAACCTTGATTCGAGTTGTCGATTGATAAGCCCTTACGCTGAGCGAGTAGCAAGAACGCAGTATGGCCAAATGGACCATTCACTGGTCGAACACCACCCTTCGATGCCTTACCCCACTGCCGCTGAATCATTTCCCCTGACCATTCAATTTCAAGCCCTTCGGCTTCACAAGTATCCCATGCATTCTCGAGTTGGCTTGTCACAGGACAGTAGCATACAAGTCGTCCACCTGGAGCCAGTAACTTGGCAACAGATTCTATGGCCGTTGGATGTTCAGGTAAATCCAAAACGATGGCATCAAATTCATTTGATTTCTTTTCGATGTCTTCAACAACTGATTCTATTCGCCCCTCGATGTGATGGTGAACGGGATATTCATTCCAGCTTTCCTTACACCTTCGCAAGTTTTCTAATGCGACATCTGCGTGCTCACTGCGAGGTTCGACGGTAACGTGGAGTCCAGTGTCTCCAAGTACATTGGCGATATACATGGCCAGTCCCCCACTACCGATTCCCGCTTCTAGAACCCTATCTCCCGTTCCAATTCCCATTCTTGAGGTGATGAATCCAGCATCTTTAGCAGAAATAGTTTGGGCTCTTCTAAGCATACCCTTACTCAATTCCGGTAATCGAAGCGAAGTTTTGGTCAAAATTTTCTGTCCGACAAGTACTTCCTCACCAATTTGGATGCTCGAAAATTTTTCAACTGGATTGAGGACACCTAGTCCCTTGATTTTACGAACATTGTCAGTCATTTCGACGACGTGTACTTTGCCGTCATTTTCAACCAATGCAGTCCATTTCTCATGTTCCATATTTCCGCCACTCTTTGTTCTGTCAAAACCTTGTCGTGTAATTTAAAATGACATAATTTAGTGTTTTTAGCAACATTATTCCTTCACTTGTAAGGGAGGGATTCATATACTGTCTTGAAAGTCCACACCCATGAAGTTGTCGACGCGCATCCTCGCACCCACGCTTGTATTAATATTTGTAAGCAGTTTATTGATCGGGTTTACTGAAAATGTGAATACTCAAACTAATCCTGAACCCCTCGAAGAAAGAGTAGTCCAAAACGCACCATCAGACCCTGGGCACAGTGTTTTTGCACAGTATATTACCTCCGACAATTGTGGATATTGTTATTCCTACGGCAGTCCCGCCCACAACCAAGCAAAGACCAGTTTGCCCGACAGATATGTCTACATTTCTTATCACAGCGCAAGTTTCGGCAACACAGCCGATGCTGAATCAGGAAATATCGCTCCGATTTATGCTGTTCAACACCTGCAGGAAAGTGGAGGCGCCCCTAAAACTTCCTTTGGAGATGCTACGCTCAACACAGGTTGCGGCTCCAACACATGTTGGGACTCTTACATCTCAAGCGGTGGAAATATGCACAGCACTGCTTCAGACTACCAGGTCTCAGTTACGCAGACCGATAACGGTGACGGAACTGTTGATGTATCGGTTAGTGCGAGTTATGTTGGCAGTGGAACAGCGCCTTCGTCCATCACAATGTACGCTGCAGTCACCGAAAAGGTCTGTAATTCCCACGTTTATGCTGACGGTAGCAAAGGCGGAAACTGCTGGGAAGCTTGGCTCTTGAACAGCGGTGCTTACGCACACAATGGTGGCAATGTTGGCAGTGGAACCGGTTTTGAAACTGTTAACCTGAACGCTGGTCAAGCAGTAAAGACTTGGACAGTCCCAACAAGTCTTGTCAACGGTGGAGTAAGTAATATGAACACTGTTGCAGCACTTTATTCAACATGGAGTACATCAAGTTTCAACGCTGATGTTTTTGCTGCTAGCGACTCTACTATGGCTCCAAAACTCGACTTAGCCGTAACCAGTCTTGATGTTTCTGTCCCCGGCTCTCCGAATGCAGGTTTCATGATTGGCGATACGACCACCCTAGACGTGACTGTTCGAAATGTTGGAGACTTAGACTATTCTGATGGTGGAACGATACAATTTTTCTACAAAAACGGAGCGAATGAAGTATCCATCTCTTCGCTATCCTTGAACAATCTGAACTCTCAACAGGTCCAAACAGGACAAACGACATTCGATACCACAGGCCTTCCTTCGAAATGGACAACAAGTTTCGGTGCTCGGATAAGCGGACTCGTCGGTGATGGAAACGGTGCGAACAATGTCGCAATTGAGCAAGTAGACCAAGACCGTCCACCAGAAACCAAGAACCCCCAAATCCAAGGCGATCAGTTGATTGAACGAGGTAGTCATGCAGTTGTGTTGGTAAAGGCAGACGCAAACGATAATCTCGACAGCGCTTCGACTACAACCTTCAATGTTGAAATTTCTCCAACTGGCCTTGATCAGTGGACAAGTTCCGTGATCTCAGGCGGTCAAAATGTTGTCTACCAAGGAACAACGAATGAAGGTCGAGAATACATCATCACCCCTTCCTCGGCAATGTCTGCAGGCTGGTATGACGTCCGTGCTCAAGCCATGGACTCTCGAGGTCAAACCGGTGATTGGAAGACAATCACTGGTTCTTCAGGCTTTGAATTAAAGAACGGAGTTCCTACCATTGTTACAGATCCAATCCCGTCAGTAATGTGCGACACTCCAACCAAAGTTTCGATGGTCGGTCACATTTCAGACCCTGAGACTCCTCTAGAGAACCTCATTCTTACCTCCGATAGTGATGCCTTTGTCGCATGGCATGCTGCTACGAAAGAGCTTGAAGTCCACTTTGCATGGAGTGAGCTCAATGGCTGCCCTCTGGGTCAGCAAGGCATGGAGGTTACAATGGATGATGGCGGAGACTATTCAAGTACTGGAGAACTGCCATACGGCACACTTCTCTTCAGCGTAACCGAGAACGGACAACCCCGATGGAATGGTTTGCCTACCCAATCGATTGTCGAAGGTGGAAGTGGCATTCTGGCTTTGATGCCGTTCCTCTCAGACACGGACGACAACGGTAATCCTTCTCCAAGCGAAGATCTGAACATCGAATTGATTAGCAACTCAAACGAAGCAATCATCGATGCATACCTTATCGGTAACACAATTGGTTTTGATGCAGTAGATGACGATGCAAATGGACAAGCCATTCTAACTCTTCGAGCCAGCGACGGAATCAAGACATCAGAAGCAACACTCACCGTGAACATTCAACCGATGAATGACGCTCCTCGGCTTTCACCTTTCGACGACATCGAATCCATCACTTTGAAGAGAAATTCGATTCAAGTCATTGACCTATCGAGCAGAATTATCGATGTTGATAATCCAGCGGAGGAAGCATTCGTTACCGTTACTCCATCAGAGGCTGGCGCTGCTCGCTACAGTTTCATTGATGGAAGCCTAACTCTTGAGTTTGAACAAACCGGAATGCAGACCGTGACCGTCGTACTGCAAGATAAATTCGACACGAACACTTACGTCATGAACATTGACGTTTTCGACTCATTCCCACTCTTGATTTCGGATGCTGAAGGAGACAGTGGATACATGACAATCGGTATGGAGGATACATACATCGGGCAAACACCGACAGTGACAATGTTGCTGACTGATAATTCTCCATCCTTTACCATTATTTCTGCAACCTGGAACATCTGCAGTTCACTGACCGGTACATGTGATGGATTGATGGAATATAACCTCGACATGTCGAAATCAAACACAGGATGGAGTACTGAATTATTGATTCAGTCCGTCCTTATCCCCGGTAAACTTGCTCGTGAAGATGGTTCTCAATACAAGGACTATTACCAACTCACAATGACTGCTACAGATTCAGATGGTAATGATTACAAAACGATGACTGAACTTAAGTGGGACATCACTGAAACGATGCCAACAATTGAAGAAATGGACGATGTCATGTTCGAAGATTACCTAGACGATCTTAACTCTGACAAATTGAAGATTGTCGAACAAATCGAAGCCCTAGAAGATGGTTCGGACTCTACATCTCTTGATACTGAGCTCAGCGAAATTGAAGCAGAACTTGATTTGGCATGCAGTGATTCACGAGCAGATTGTATCGACGAATCACTTTCCAGTTCAAACGCCGAGGAAGTGGCTAATGAAGTAGATTACAAAATGATTGGACTTATTGGCGGCATAATTCTTTTCGGACTCGTTATTGGTTTGATGTTCACTCGACGTGGTGCACGTGTTGAAAAACTCGATCCATGGAACGATACCGGATGGAATCCTAACTTGGTCCCAGCACACGATGTCGTTGCAAACTCGATGTACGGTGGAGCACAAGAAATATTCCAACAACCTGTTGCACTTGCACCGACACAACAGATGGCTGGACCTCCGTTACCACCTGGAGGACTGCCTGCTGGATGGTCTGCTGAGCAATGGGCTTACTACGGACAACAATACTTGGATGGTACTCTCTGAACTTACACAAGTTCATACATGGTCGGCTGCAAACCAATATAGGGAAGCGAACCGGAGGACTCATTATGACGGAAGAGGAAACATCTGCTGAGGCAATAGATGAAACAAAGTTCATCGACCCGTTTGCAGAACTTCAAGAGGATAATGACGATTCTATTCTGGACCAAGCAGAAGACAATACTGAAGTGACAATTTGGGCACCTGAACCCGGTCCTGATTCAGATGCTATTGTTCAACAAAGCGTTGACGAATGGATTGAATCTGTCAATTTTACTACGACTGAGGATGTTCCTATCCCTGACCGTCTAGTAGACCAGGTTATAGGGCAAGAAGCAGGCTCTGTAGTTATCAAAAAGGCTGCCGAACAACGCCGTCATATGTTAATGATTGGCGACCCAGGTACAGGAAAGTCTATGCTTGCGCGCTCAATGACTGATCTCCTACCCAAGGATGCTTTAGAAGACGTTCTCGTCTATCCTAATGAAGACGATGAAAACGAACCCCGAGTTCGCTCTGTCCCAGCAGGCCGAGGCGACAGGATTGTGAAATTGCAAAAAGAATCTACTCGCTCACAACGCGAGCGGTCTCAAAAGATGCTCCTCATCGCATTTGCAGCCGTCGGTTTCCTGCTTGTTATTGCCACTATTCAGAACGGAGACATTCTAACGCTGCTTTTCGGCGGATTCCTACTCATGTTTGGATACATGTTCATTCGAGGAAGACTCGGCTCTGGGGATGATAGCCGAATACCAAAAGTCCTCGTCAAACATGATTCGAAAGCAATGCCACCGTTCGTTGACGCAACTGCGACACTTTCAGGCTCTTTACTAGGTGATGTACGCCACGACCCATTCCAGTCCGGGGGTATGGAGACTCCGGCCCATGACCGTGTTGAACCCGGAGCTATTCACCGCGCCCACAAGGGTGTGCTTTACATCGACGAAGTGAACCTTCTACGTCTCGAAGAGCAGCAAGCTCTTCTCACCGCAATGCAAGAACGCGCTTTCCCAATTTCAGGCCGTTCAGAGCGTTCTTCTGGTGCACTGACAAAGACTGAGCCAGTTCCTTGTGATTTTATTCTCATCGCTGCAGGCAACTTGGACGCTATCCAAGGTATGCATCCTGCTCTTCGAAGCCGTATCCGTGGTTACGGATACGAAGTTTATGTCAATTCGGAGATGCCTGACACTTCTCGAAATCGTCGCCGATTGATACGTTTCATTGCGCAAGAAGTCTTGCGAGATATGGGGACCTCCCGTGAAATACCGCATTTTGACAAATCTGCAGTCGCGATAATCCTACGAGAAGCGCAACGCAGGGCTGGTCGTCGAGGCAAACTCTCCTTGCGTCTCAGAGAACTTGGTGGCTTAGTTCGTATTGCAGGTGACCTTGCTATGGAGGAGGGAGCGCCTTTCACGAGTGCAGCACATGTTCTTGGGGCTAGAAATATCGCAAAGCCGCTCGAACAACAAGTTGCCGACCGCATGATTGAGCGTCGACAAGATTACGCTATGATTGTTAATTCAGGTGAACGAGTTGGACGTGTAAATGGTCTTGCTGTACTTGGAGCAAATTCTGGTCTCTCTGATTTCAGTGGAATTATGCTCCCCGTAGAGGCTTTGGTTACTCCTTCACTTGGAGGCGGTGGTAAAATCCATGCAACCGGTGGCTTGTCTGACCTTGCTAAAGAAAGCGTCACCAATGTTAGCGCTGTCATTAAGAAACTGACAGGTAAAGACATCTCCGATTACGATATTCACATTCAGTTTGTTGATACACATGGCGTCGATGGTGATTCTGCATCCATTACGATTGCCACAGCGATTATTTCTGCTTTGGAGAACATCCCGATTCTCCAAGACCTTGCCATGACGGGTTCACTCTCTGTACGTGGTGAAGTTCTTCCAATTGGAGGGGTTACCGCTAAAATCGAGGCAGCAGCACGTTCCGGAATCAAGACTGTTGTGATCCCACGTGCTAACATGCAGGATGTCCTTCTCGATGAAAAATTCGAGTCTATGATCGAAGTTCTTCCAGTTGACTCGCTCGACGAAGTTATGGAATACGCTCTAATTAAGCATGCACACAAGGAAAGCCTTGTTGAACGCCTTGGCTCAGTAATCGATAGGCTTACTCCGAATTCAAGTACGCTTCCTTCAGCGTGATACATTGGACCTTATTTGTAAGAAGAATCCTGGCGAGGGTTACTAATAGGGCGAGTGTAGGC
Source organism: Candidatus Poseidoniaceae archaeon (assembly GCA_036846305.1). Lineage (GTDB taxonomy): Archaea > Thermoplasmatota > Poseidoniia > Poseidoniales > Poseidoniaceae > MGIIa-L1. Next base: position 6,988 of record DAIUCF010000041.1, read on the forward strand.
TTGAACATGGCCGATTCAACGAGTGGGGCCATCACGGTTCAGGATGCCAGTAAAGGGGCACTTCTCGTTTTGTTTCTTGTCACCATGATTGACATGATAGGATTTGGAATCGTCATTCCTTTTCTAACATATCTTGTCGAAGATCTGACCCCGACAGGGCAAGAAGCGAATGTTGGTCTATGGGTTGGACTTTTGATGACATCATATTCCGCAGCCCAGTTTTTGTTTTCTCCTTTGTGGGGTTCAATTTCAGATCGCATCGGACGTCGTCCAGTTCTTATGGTTGGTCTGGTAGGCAACACTGTTTTTTTCACAATGTTTGGACTCGCTAATACACTACTGATTGCATTTGTTGCACGGTTTTTCGCAGGAGTATTCAACGGAAATATTGCTGTAGCCCGGGCATACATCGGTGATGTGAGTACACCACAGCAACTTGCAACTCGAATGGGCTTGATTGGGGCTGCTTTTGGTTTGGGGTTCACTTTTGGGCCGTTTATTGGAGGAGAGCTTTCGAACCCGGCTGGACGTTGGGACTTTTTCAAGGACACTCTTTTCGAGACGCACCCATATTTGTTACCGTGCTTGGTAGCAAGTGTACTTTCAATATTCTCGCTAGTAATTGCCTTCCGTTCACTTCCCGAATCACTTCCTATTGAATCGCGAACTCAAAAAGAGCCTGAACCATGGCTCAAAAACATGGTTGAAATTATGAAAAGCTCTGGAAGGATGCTTAGAGCTAAAAATATCTCTTTGGTGATATGGGTCTCAATGCTTTTCACTTTTGGATTTACGATTATGCATGCCGTATTCATTCTCTATACCGAGATGAGTCCCGGGAATGGAGGTTTGGCTTTTTCAGAAGCAGATAATGGTCGGGTTTTTGCAATGATTGGTATCACCGGTATCCTCACTCAAGGTGTACTCATCGGGCCGCTATCGCGTAAATTCGGTTCTCGTTTACTGATTCCTGTATCTTGTGTAATTACCGGGATTGGTTTGTTTTTAATCCCATATACTGAATTCGAACACAGTTGGTTCCACATACTCATTGTAACGGTTTTAATCGCAGTAGGCAACGGTATTTTCCAACCAACCTCATCCTCATTTTTGACCCGGATTGCCAAGTCAAACGGCTATGAACTCGGTGTTGTGATGGGTGCACAGGAATCCCTCGGTGCTTTTGCTCGAATCTTAGGTCCTTTGACTGGTGGCATAGTTTGGACTCTTACAGCTTCGAGAGATTGGCCATTTGACTATCATACTGTGTTTCACATCTGTGGATTAATGATGTTGTTGGCATCTGTACTTGCCCTACGATTACCAACCATGGATATTGACCAACCCTCGTCATTTGGCACTCAAGAAGAATCCTAAACACTCAAGTGCAGATGGTTTGTCGGCAACGCATGGATGCAGCTGTTACTACATGGGATTCTGGCCGATTTAACCGTCGCGTATCCACCTTCGCACACATTTCGATTCTCGTCACCCTGCTGGTAATTTGGCTTATCGTGCTCAAAGGGGTTCTGCAACCATTCTTCATAGCACTGGGAATTTATTTTGTCCTAAAACCAGGTTCGGATTATCTTTCACGCAACGGTTTCCCCATTATTCTCTCATACCTCACCATGGTGATGTTGACTCTATTAGTCGTCTCCGGAGCCTCATTTATCGCCTATCAACAGGCCAATAACTTACTTCAAGACGAAGACCAAATGGAATTGTACAATACTCAGCTTGAAGAGCGCTGGAGTGATCTAAAAGAATCACCTTTGGTGGGTTCTGCTCTAGGTGCGGAAGCTGAGGGTGGAAATACGACTCTTGTTGAGGATTTGTCTTCTCTAGGTTTGCTTGAGGAGAATGAGCAAATTTCGGATGCCATACTGGGGATGTTATCGAATGTCGGTGGATTTTTCTTAACCAGCGTCACGGTCATGTTTTTCCTTATTTTCATTATCTTTGAAGCCAGCCTGCTCCCAGGTCGGATTGAGCGTGCATGGCCAGATGGCGGAAGTGAGAAAGTACAAATTGTGCGTTCCAAAATTGAAGCAAGTGTGAACACCTATATCGTCGTCAAAACCGGCGTAGGTGCGGGAACCGCAGTCTGTGCTGGTATCGTCATGCTCATATTTGGTATCGATTTATGGTTCACATGGGCATTGCTTACCTTCTTACTGAATTATGTCCCATATATCGGTTCGTTAATCGCAACCATGCCTCCAATTATTCTCGGCGTAATTTTACTGGAACCCAATTCACTCACCCTCCTGATTTTACTTCTTCTAGCCAACCAACAGATTTGGGGTCAAATCATTGAAACACAATGGGCAGGCCGAGCATTAGATTTGTCACCGGTTCTCCTTCTTCTCGTCACATCGATATCATTCGCCGGTTGGGGTATACTTGGTATGATTCTGGCCGTACCTTTCGCAGTCATCATCAAGATTGTCCTTGAAAACATCGAGGCGACTCAACCGTTTGCTATCCTTATGTCTGAACGTGCCCCATCGATCGATGAGGCGTGGCTAGATGCAATGAAGGACGGCAAGATTTCGAATTTTGAGAGTCAGTCGCTGAATCAATTGCAAATTTTACTCGGATATTCAGACCTTAAAGTAAAACTTATTGCAGGAAGAATTGCAGCACAACGAGTATTACGTAAAAACAAAGTAACCGATGACCAAATCGATATCATCACATCAGCAGCTGATGCAATTGGTGGTGAAAACCTCTTGGCAAATGAGGTTACATCGATGCTTTCAGAGGGTAAGTTGGGCAAAGAATTGCGACCATTGCTCACAAATTTCATTACTCTATTGGAAGAAGAGTGATCACAATACTTCGGTTAGAATCTTTTCTAGTTCAGTATTAATCATCAGAATAAGAGTTCCGAATTCCGGAGGAATGTTCGGGTCTTCGTAAAGTTCTTCTAACTTTGACTGAGCCATGGCGATTCTTACATCCAATTTTTTACCTTTATTGAGAAGCCATTGTTCACACGCTTCTTTGGCTTGTCGGCGAATGTTTCGCGGGACTTTAGGGTCATCAATTTGGTTGATGACGGTGGCTACTTGTTGGAGTCGAGATTCAATATCCATTATATTCACCATTGGTCGTAGTATCCCGTGCGGGGAGGCCGTCTTTAAGTTCATTGCCATCATCCGCAGGACATGAGCCTATCAGAATCTGATATCTTAGGGTGGAGTCGTATCTTTACTCTACTTCTCGGAATGGGTTGGGCCGCTTGGATGGATCACAAAGAGCGGCGGGTCATAAATGAGCATTGGATGGTTTGGATAAAGCCGGCACTTTTCCTTTGGGCCTTGGATTTGATGGTTCAAGGTGCAGATTGGACAATTTACCTTACTGCATCAGCCGTAGTTGCCTACGCCAGTGGTGCAGTAATTGGCCGACCGACTTTCAAAGATGTCCGCGCTGGCTCCAGGCTTGACCAAGTTGTTTTTGTTTGGTATTTGGTGAGTTTTCTTGGATTGGTATACGGAGCATATTGCTACCAGAATGTTCACCCCATCGACGTTCTTCTTGGGAATGAACAAGGCCTAGGGGCACTCTGGTGGTCGACCTTCGCTGTAATCCCTTTGATACTCATCATTGACTTGGCTTGGAGATTTAGAATGCTACATGGTGGGGCTGATGCTAAGGCTCTGATGTGGGTTGCGATTTTAATTCCAAATTGGTCAAGTGTTCCGTTGCTGTACCCAACAGCAACAGAAAGTGCATTGTTTGCACTTCCACCTGCTTTTGCACTCCTAATGTGGGGCGGATTTTCTTTCCTGTTTATACCACTTATACTGCTCACGCTGAACCTTGTTCGTGGAAATATACGCAGCCTTCGTGATTTAGCGATGGCATGGCATGCACTTTACATCCCAAGGGCAGAGGTTCTCAATCGGCATGTTTGGCTGCTCACCTCACTTGTCGATAAGCCGAATGGCCAACGTGAGGTATACCACAAGAAAAGGGCTCCACGTAAGTCCCCGTCCACGGAGGAAGTTGTAGCAGAATTACATGAACTCGAGCAAGTTGGTGTTTCTCATGTATGGGTGAGTCAAAAGTTGCCACTGCTGGTGTTTTTGTTTCCAGCAATCCTGCCATTGTTCCTTTTCGGAGATCCAATGGCAATAGTAATGCCTGCGATAGGATTGAAGTAACGGCCTTGGAAGTGCTAATCATGCACCCTTGCGCTCAATGTTCTTAGGACGAAGGCCTTTGTAACTGCACTTTCTACAGCGTGTGGCACGAACTGCGTTACGTGCGTTGCAGCGCATGCAAATCTTGCGATGCAACAAGCGAGCTTCAGCTTCAGGGAATCGTGCCATGGATTGGCGACTCGCTCCCCCTATTTAATCGCAACCGAGTTGCTGGAGGCTGATGCACTACGAAAAGAACGTTCATGGAGGCTCTGTAAGTATCTTGAAGGGGTAGTGGGCTTTGGGTAGGTTATGCGTGTACTTCGCTTGCCTGCGATACATCATGATGCCAATCTTGTTGTCATAGAAGGTTCGATAGGAAACCTTCTTATCGACGCTGGGACATCTTGGTACCAAGGCTTGCAAGTTGAGCGAATCAAAGGAGTCCTTGGAGAGAAAGCGTCTCTTGACCGGATTCTTCTGACGAGTAAACGATATCCTTGTTCCGGTGGCGCTAAACACCTTTCTGAATCATTTGCAGACTGTGAAGTGGGGATTCACTCTGATGGTCAAGCAGCTCTTGAGACTGGTGATTTTTTTACCACTTGGGCAAACAGATTTGATTCGGATATGCCGCAAGTATCTACGCAACAAATCGAAGATGGAGAAGTGTTTGCTTTGGGCGATGGCCAAGTTGAATCAATCTTTCTTCCAGGACATTCTTCGGATGGTATAGGATATTGGATTCCTGGGCAAAAGATGATGATCACTGGAATCCTTGTCCCACGTGCAGATCGCCCAACACGCTGGGATTTGCCGGGTGGATGTTTACCTGATGTGATATCAAGTTTGAAAAAAATCCGGGCTCTTCGTCCTAAGTCACTCATTCCAATGCAGGGTCCAGCAATGAAAGGTGAAAAGCATGTTAATGAAGTGCTCAACACGCATATTGATTTTTTCAAAACATGTCTTGAGAACGGTGGACAAGTTGCGAATTCTGTTCCTAAACCTGCTCAAACAGCATTGTGGTACACCCCACATCCGCCTTGGCTACTGAAAGAAAACGAAAGTCTCTAACCCAGTGCAGGTAAATCGAGCATCAGTGGTTGAGCCTGATCTTTTCGCAGTTGTTCTGATTGCAGAATTCGAGCGCGTCTGTTTGCTCTTTCTCTTTCTTTAACGAGAAACTTTTCATTTCCATCATACCGAGCTTTCTTTCCTCCAGCCCAATCATAGGTTTGACGGTTCCAACCGCTCTGAATATGAATTGCCTCACCATCGACACGTAGACTCGTAACTGGCCCTACATGTTTGAACAGTAACACGCATCTACCAGGCACCTCTGGACCGATAACCCACACACTACCGTTCTGTGTAGCTGCTAAGAATTTTTGACCGTTTGGGCTCACTGCATTGATTGAGCGAACGATTCCACCTTCGATTGAAAATTTATCAACTGTTTCGAGCCGAGGAAGTGAAAGTATGCTGATACCCCCTGAAGAGTCTCCAACTACTACAGTGTCGTAGGCCCCATTGGGTCCTTTGACTGCAAGAAGTACTGTGGCTAGTGCTTCAAGTTTGATTTGCGTTCGTGTACCGAGTAGTGGTCTCCACATGATTGTTCCATCATCCATTGCAACTAAACTACCCTCGCATGTGACAAGACTTCGAATGACTGTTCTATTGTTCATACATTGGTAATCCGAGCCGTCGGTACACATTCTTTACCCCCACCCCTATGGTGGAAACTGAAAGTGAACGGATCAGTAGGTATCTTCGGATTTATTCTCTTTTTTCCACTTGCGGTAGCAGCCTTTACAAACTCGAACTCGGCCTTTTCTTTCGGCGTAACCGCCACTTCCCCATACATCGATAGCATTGTCGATGGACAGTGATCGGCCACCAAAACTTTTGTCAGCAAAGTTGTCGCAGGATTTTACCCCACACGGAATTTCACCTTGTTTAGCTGCCGATTTTTTACTTTGTTCGTCCGATTCTCCAGAATCGGCCTTGTGCTTGCGGGCTTTCGCTTTGAATCCCATGTCGATACGTCGTTGCGAGCAATTCATCAAGTTTCTCCTCGAATAGTTGAGGAAATCACTGTTTTGAAACTTCTCCGAGTTGTCCAAGCAGCCCTTCAATCAACCGTAATAGCCCTCGAAGGGTTACTTCAGAGACATTGGCAACTTGACACACTTCGGACTGAGTTCGTGGTGAACTGGATTCATTGGCAACTTTGTACAACAACGCTGCAGCAACACCCATTGGTTTTTTGCCTTGCCACAACTCATCGTGTGGCTTGATGACAGACCACAGGTGGTCGAGTTGTGTGTAAATGCCTGGAGGTAGTTGTAGATCGGAAATGAACTTGTCGAAATATTGGTCCGGAGATGAAATCTTGTGCAAGTTGAGTCGCCGAGAAACTTGACGAATGAGCCTTGAGAGTTCCTTTTCCTTTACGTCGAATGCTTCGGAGATTTCGCTGATTTGCCGTGGTAGGTTTTCTTGTCGAGCAACAAGGTAAGCACAGGCGGCAGTTACGCCAGCAATTGAGCGTCCAGTGACAAAACCTTCGCTGGATAATCTTCGGTAGAGTCGTGCTGCTTCTTCTTGGAGGGGCTTTGGCAATCCTGAGAAGTCGCGAATGAATTGATTGGCTCGAACGAGATTTCGTTCTCTGCTTTTGCGTGTTTTAGAACGCTCGTCGATGACGCGTCGCCTTCTCCATTCTCTGCGAGATTGAGAGGAGATACCGTGTCGACCTGCGCTTCCTGTGTTAAGGTCTCGAACATCAATTGTCGTGTTGAGACCTTTGTCTGCGAGTGTGTAAGTGAGTGGTTGTCCGACACGTGAACGGTCCTGGCTACGGTCTCTATTGGTCCACTCAGCACCAGGGTCAATCACGTTCTCTTCAACAACTAGACCACAGCTGTTGCAGGTAATTTCACCACGGCTGTCGTCGAGTTGCCAGTCCGTGACACCGCAATCTTCGCACGGTCGTGTGTGGCCCTCAAGCGTACGTCGTATGACGCCAGTACCGCTTCGGTTGGTTTCTGCTTTTTGTCTTCTGTTCGGCTTGTCACCGGAATTTCCTTCTGAATGTATTTTCATCTTGTTAACCTCTCGTTACATAGTTGTCTACCGTGGTATATAATCCCTGCGAGGGGATGTTCGCCGTGGCTGAAACTGCGTTAAGCGGTTTTACACTGTGTTTCCGGGTGGGGCAACACTTACGAATCTTGCATTGATGATTATAAAAGGTTGTTTTTTGATGATGTTATGGTCATTTATTCGCCAACAACATTCTTGAATCTGTAGCTGTAATAAATTATATGTTCTGAAAGATTACAAATTTTTCTCATGTCTTAATTTGCTGCAGATGCAGCGCATAGTTCAAAGACGGTACGCGTAGGCAACTGTTTGAGGAGAGCCGTATGCCAGCAACTGTCATTTTAGGAGCGCAATGGGGAGACGAAGGAAAAGGGAAACTCGTTGACCGGATTGCCGAACAAGCAACATGGGTGGCTCGTTTTCAAGGCGGCAACAATGCGGGTCACACCGTCGTATTGGGCGACCAAGTACTCAAATTCCATCTTTTACCATCTGGCATAACCCGAAAAGAGTGCCATTTGATTCTCGGTGATGGAATGGTTATTGATCCCTGGGTACTCAATACCGAATTAACTGGATGGCAAGAATCCACCGGAGAAGACCCGAGAGGTGAACGCTTGTACATTAGCGAAAGGGCGCATGTCATCCTTCCCTTCCACTGCTTCCTTGACAGTCTCGATAAGAAAATTGGAACCACTGGCCGAGGTATTGGCCCGACATATGCTGATAAAATCAATCGCATAGGTTTGCGATTTGGAGATATCTCGGAAGTGGTCGGTGATGCGCAGTGGGCCGAATCGACGACAGAACGGATGAATGCTACTCTTGAAGCAGCTGGCTCTGATGAACGAATCACTGTTGAATCACTCGCATCTGATGTTCAATGGATTTGGGATGCGTACCATTCTTCGATTCGAAATACTGGTTTGATGCTCGATAATGCTCTCAAACTGGGCGAGCATGTGATTTTGGAAGGCGCACAAGGATGTCTTCTTGACATTGATCAAGGAACTTTTCCGTTTGTGACCTCTTCGGTTACTTCTCGAGGAAATGCTTCACATGGGGCTGGAATTCATCCGGGTCATGTGGACGATGTCATCGGGATTACGAAGGCCTACATTACCCGTGTTGGTCACGGAGCAATGCCAACTGAACTCGAGGATGAAGTTGGGGAGCACCTGGGAACCATCGGGCATGAATTTGGTACCACAACTGGTCGTAAGCGCCGATGTGGGTGGTTTGATGCAGTAGTCATGCGCCATGCAAACCGAATCAACGGATTTACCGGGCTTGCGCTAACGAAACTGGACGTGCTTGGTGGGCTGGATGAAATCAAAATCTGTGTCGCTTATGAGTTGGACGGCCAAGAAATTCTCGAGATGCCTGCTAGTGCATCTGCGCTTGAACGCTGCAAGCCAATTTATGTCTCCATGCCAGGATTCCCTTCACATTCGCTTGAGGAGTGGCTCGGTATGGCAAAGAAGGCAAACAAGGACGGAATGGGATTTGCAGCATTACCATCTGCAGCACAACAATACATCAAGAAAGTTGAAGCAATAGTCGGCGTTCCTTGCACCAGTGTTGGAGTCGGTCCAGACCGTGATGCGACTATAGATGCCGTTTGAATCGAGTTCCTTTGAGGTGAAGACTCAAAAAGGATAGGCTCAACGGATTGAATACAGGGGCGTTTAGCTCAGTTGGAAGAGTGCTTGGTTTGCAACCAAGATG
>DAIUCF010000042.1:0-15617 GCA_036846305.1 Candidatus Poseidoniaceae archaeon
CAAGATGATGTAGAAGGCCAGATCTACCATATTTCTCAGGTGGGCCATCAACAAGTACCAAATCTATTTTTTCTGGAAGGTTCTTTCTTATAGCCTCTGAGTCATACCATTTATTTTCATTGAACGCCGATAATGGTTCAATATCAATTAAAGGCGCATGGATATAATTTACAGATTGATGAATATCTAAGAACCTCTCATCATGTTCAACAGAAAAAACAGTGCAGATTTCAGCCAATGACCTGCTACCCATCCCACTTCCTAATTCTAAAATTACCGACTTTTCATCAACCAAATTCCGTACTGCTTCTAGAACTCCATCACATATTGACCAACTTGTTTTTTTCTTGATAGATTTTGATATAATATTTTCACCATCAATTCTAATGAAAAATACAATCTGAAAATCATATATGATTTCATCTCCACATGAATATTCAATGTAAGGTCTATCAGTATACCAAAATGTAGCTTTCCGCTCTCCATTTAAATTAACATAAAAAGCAAATTCTGACTTTTCGATATCTGTGTCGATGGAGCAGTGTATTGTTTTACCAATCATCTCGCAACTGGGTTCGAAAACCCCATGCTCTTCCATATATTTGCTAGAATGTTCCTTACTTAAAATTAAAGCCTTTATTGAGGGGGTTTTTGAAATTCTACCGCTATCTTCAATGCTTACAGGCTTTACCATTTGAACATGGGATGGATTTCTAACTTCAAGCAAAGTGCCGAGTCCGGCCATTTGACTGTTGGAATTATTGGCCTTGGATATGTTGGCTTACCCACTGCAATCGGCTTTCATGATGCCGGTTTCAACGTCTGGGGCGTCGATGTTTCACAACGTACAGTCGACATGGTTCTCAAAGGCGAAAACCCAACTGGGGACCCGGATGTTGACGATATTGTCCCAGCACCAGGCACAGAACGCTGGCACATCACGAACTCTGCTGCCGAAGCAGTTCCGCATTGTGATGTTGTCCTTGTCACAGTACCAACTCCAATAACCCACGACCTCAAACCAGATCTTTCCTATGTCGCTGGAGCTGGAAGAGATGTGTTTCAAGCCATTCCAAAAGGTTCCAACACCATTGTTGTGCTTGAATCAACAGTATATCCTGGAGTAACTGCACAAACTTGGATGCCCATCATCGAAGAATTGGGACTTGAAATTGGAAAGGATTTGGAAATCGCATATTGTCCGGAGCGTTTCAATCCTGGTGACCCGGCACACGGGGTTCGGCAAGTCGCACGAGTGATTGGTTGTTCAAATCCTGATGTTGGTGAAGCGTTGGTTGCCTTGTACAGTCAACTCACTACGGAAGATGTTCGCTATGTCGGTAAACTTGAAGTGGCTGAGGCTGCGAAGGTGATTGAAAATGTTCAACGAGACATCAATATTGCTCTTGTCAACGAACTGGCTCGAATATTCCCTGCTTTGGATGTCGATGTTGAGGACGTGCTTTCAGCCGCTGCAACAAAGTGGAACTTCCACCGTTATACTCCTGGTGTCGGTGTTGGCGGTCACTGTATCCCAGTCGACCCGTATTATATGATTCAACGAGCAGCCGATGTCGGTGTCCCTGCAGGACTCATTACTGCTGCTCGAGCAGTCAACCGCTCGATGCCGAGCCATGTGGCTGGCGTACTTAGTGAAATCATGTGGAGTTGCAAAGTGCCTGCAGATGATGCACGCGTTCTCTTACTCGGCTGGTCATACAAGGCAGAAGTTGGCGACCCTAGAGAAACACCTGCGGAGCCTCTTGCTGAGACATTAATGGCCAAAGGAATTACTGTAGGTGCTTGGGACCCACATCTTGACAACAACAGTTTCCCGGAGGGTGTCCACTCTGTTTCACGTCTCAGCGAGGCACAAGACTACGACATGGTTGTTCTTGTCACTGCCCACAAAGCCTGCCTCGAACTCGATTGGCAAGGGCTCCTTAGCCAAATGCGAACTCCTCTTTTGTACGATGGACGCCGAGTTCTCGATTTAGATGCGCTCAAGCACATGGGTTGGAAGGCCTACGCGGTTGGTAAACCACTGGCGGAATAACACATGAAATACAAATTACGCTGCCTCCGGACGGGGGACCTTATCGACGATGAATACACGCTTCACTATACGGACGGTGCATTGCTGCGCGCCAAGTTCAGCGGGCCAATAAGTATCCAACCACTCAAAGGGCTATGGAAATATCTCGATTGGATTCCTACTTCTACCTCAAACGAGTATGTTGCAGGAACAACAACCTACAAGGCTGAAGCTCTTGGAAAAGAACTCGGAATGACCAATCTTTGGGTTACCTTCCATGGCTACTGGCCTGAGAAAGGCGCTATGTGCCCAACTGGTAGTTTCAAAGATATGGAGGCTGTTCCTACTATTCAGCGCCTTCACGACCACGGTTGTAAAGGCCTTATATGCGCCAGTGCGGGAAATACTGCGCGCGGTTTCACTCATTTCTGTGGATTAGCGGGTATGCCGTTGATTGTTGTCGTTGGCAAGGACCACGGCCACAGAATTTGGACTAAAGTAGGCCATCCGACGGACGCGGTGAAGGTGGTTGTCGTTGAAGACGGTGATTACTACGACGCAAAAACGGTAGCGAAAGGCATTGCAAAGGAACTCACAGGTTGGCAAATGGAAGGCAGTGTTCACAATGTTGCGCGCAGAGATGGCATCGGTTCCTTGATTCTTGATGCTGCATTCAGTATCGGTTCCATGCCTGAGCACTACTTCCAAGGTATCGGAGGGGGGCCAGGTCCAATTGGAGTGCATGAGATGGCAGAACGCCTCATTGAATCCGGTCAATTCGAAGGACCTGTGCCACGGCAACACCTCTCACAAAACGTCGAACATTCTCCAATCCACAATGCTTGGCAAGCAAAGCGAGATCATTTGATTGCAGATGATTTCCCGGCACATGATGTTGAAGTCTATTCTGATTATTTGATGAACAAAGGACCTGCTTATGCTCAAGTCGGAGGTGTCCATGACATCCTCAAAGGCTCAAACGGACAAACCTACGTTGTTAAACGCGAAGAAGCTATTGCTGCAAAATCACTTTTCGAATCGATTGAAGGTATTGACATCATGACCCCGGGAGCAGTAGCCCTTGCGAGTTTACAGCAAGCATTAGCATCTGGAGAAATCAAACATGACGCTGTGACTGTTTTCAACATCAGTGGTGGTGGCGTGGAACGAATGAAGCGTGACCATGAAACTGTGGTTGTAGAGCCTTGGCTTTGCGTAACAAAGGAAGACGGCGTTGCTATGATTCTTGAATCACTCAAGCAAGATGAGACTGCTTGACTCTCAAGCACTGCGGCCTGCGTCGAACATTTCCTGCAGACTTCCGTCTTGCATCATCTCAAGAACGATATCAGAGCCACCGACCAATTCACCGTGAACAAATACTTGAGGCATTGTTGGGAAATCAGACCAAGCGCAAATCGATGGAATTGCTCGAGGGTCAGTAAGAATATTAACTGCTGCAAAAGGTTCTCCAAATTGCTGCATTACTTGTGCGGCGCGGTTTGAAAAACCACATTGAGGTTCGTTCGGTGTTCCTTTCATGAACAGTACGAGGGCGTGTTCATCAACAATGGCTTGCAATTCTTCAGGTGTCCAATTCATATGTATCATTCCTTCTTTTTCTGGATTCGGCGAATGTGGACGCCTTGTCCACCGCCATGAGGGTCAAATGCAGTATCGCCAGCAGTTTCTGCTTGAGCAGGGGTCATGCATTTGAGGTCGAGCGCGTGTATTGGGTGTGGGATGTGCTGTTTCATCACAGCAAGAACGAGTCTTTGCCGCTGTAGTGGGCGCATTCCGTCGAAGGAATCTGAAATCACACGAACATGAAAATGGTCGCCTGAACGGTGCAAATCTATGACTTCGACTGTAGCCCCAGGTACGGCTTTGAGCACTTCTAATTCAATCCACTCGGTACCAACCATGCTTACGCCTCGACTATGGGTAGGTGAAGTTGGTTTTGAACCTGCGTGTTGCAACACCATGCTTGAAGTGACGAGCCTCTACCCAAGTCTATGGAGGGAACTCACCTCAAGCAGGCTCGCCTTCCACGCCTAGGCCGTGATTCTGCTTGGCTTGCTGGTGCGGACATCATCGCCGTGTTCCTAGCACTGTTGGGGCAGGTGGTCTTAACCCGAGCGCTATGGACTGAAACATACGGATTGTTCATCATTGCACTGGATGTCTTTGCTACCTTGTTCTTAGTCATCGATCTCGGCCTTCCAACGTTACTGGCTCGGGACGGAGCCAATGCCCCCCATCGAATATGGCCGTCAATACTTCGGATTTACAATCTACAAATTCGAGCCGCTATTCCGTTTTTGATCGTGTCCTTATTTGTTGTACTTTCTGTAGCATCATTATCCTCTCATCTCCCTCTCGTTCTTCTGTGCGCTGTAATTGCGCTCGTTCATATTGCAAGTTATGCGCCTCGTTCAGGTCTTCGAGCTGCGGGTGAGGCCCGCCTTGAAGCATGGACAAAAGTCTTCGAGCGCGGTATTACAACGCTTACGTATCTGGCATTGTACGGTTTAGGGGTCACAAGCGTTGCAGGTTACGCTTCAGCTTTCTTGCTCGGTGCCATGTGCGGACTAGTATTCGCTCTAGTGTGGGTAAAGAGTACGCTCAGAGGATATTCTCATGACCAAGGCTGCCCAGGAGATATGGGTGAAGTTTGGATTTCGAATCGAACTCTGCTGGTGCAGGCCTTACCATTTGCAATTACTCTTGGTGTACTGCCTTATGTTGTGCGAGTGGAGAAATTCATTGTAAGCATTGAGTTAGGCGTTGATTCGGCGGCTTTGTTTCATGTGGCCCAGTTAGCATGGCTTGCTGGCTTAGTCATACCTCAAGCATTGAGAGCCGCTCTGCTCCCAGTTTTGGGCAAAGTTCGTCATAACGAACAAGAATTTTCCCACCATATGAACGCCGCGCTGGATGTGTGCATGGGGTTATTACCCATCGGTATTTTTTCCGGGGCAGCAATTGTCGGCTTGTTTCTTCCATTGGCTTTCCCAACCCAGTACATCGACGGTTCGTTGGGTGCATCTGCGGTAGATTTGTTCACAGTTCTTCTCTTGGGTTGGTGTTTTACCATGCTTTCAACCCCCACATACACCGCTCTGCAAGCCGGAATGCATCCGTGGAGATTCACCTTATTCATTGTAGTCGTTGTTGGTTTTTCCGCAGTTGTTGGCTTGTGGTTGATTGGTTGGCAGGCGACATATGGGCTGACTGAAGGTTTGTATGCTGCTGCATTAGCCTCCTCTTTGTCGGCTTTATTTGCCTTAATTACCTCAATTCATTTGTCAAATTCTTGGCCTTACGTTTTCGGCCGTTTCAAACAATGGGTTTTTGCAATCACGGGAATAGTTCTCGCTTGTGCCGGCATCCTCCAAGATTCATGGCTTGTTCTGGGTGGAATCGTACTGCTTCCTTTTATTCCACAAGCTGTAGAAGCAGTGCGTTCCAAGCTTCAAGAAAACCCCGTTCTGAAAACTCTTCAGGAAGAGTGATTCCCTTTTCCCAACGATTGCGAAGAGCATTCTCACAAGCATCAGCCAGTTCTTTGGCATCATACTTTTCGACGACCAGCGACCCGGGGAGGTAGGTCGAAACATCTCCAACATTAACCGAAACGACCGGTGTGCCACATGCAATTGATTCACGCGCAACCAACGGCCCAGATTCGCGTTTTGAGGTGATAAGGGTCAAATCAGCAACCAACATTCTGTCCCACACGATTGAGCGGGGTTGCAATTTGAGAGAGGTCATTCCAACAATCCATCCACGGTGTTCTAAAATTTCTCCAGTTTGAAGTGCAAGGATATGATTTTTTTCAGGTCGCCTAGGGTCTGCTGGAAAGAGAATGTCGATGTTGCTTTTTCTCCATCGTCCATTCCATGGTTGAACGGCTTTTATCCATTCATCTTCTACTGCGCAATGGCATGGAATGACAACAACTTTTTCCGGAGCAATCCCGATCTCTTGAGCGATTTTTGAAAGGCGTTTTGATACTACGACCAAGCGGTCGGGCATGGACGCTAACTTACGGGTTGTTTTGGCGAGGTTGTTGTGGGAAAGTCCGATATCAAAATCATAGCCATGGACTATTCCTGCCCAGGGGACTTTGTAGTGTTCAGCAAGTGCCGAAGATAAAACGGATACGGGCCAAAGGGTGTGACTTACAATCACTTCTGGCATCCAATCACCCATCCAACTGCGGACTTTTTTGCATTGCTTTCGAATACTGCGTGATGTTATTGACGGCCATGGATGTTCGGGAAGGGCGATGTATCTCGGGCAAAAAATGCTCACACCCCCGTGTTCAAACTCTCGAGGCGCACGAGCAACACCCGTAAGTGTCGATCGCCTCGCTTCCTGATACCTTAACATTCGTGGCAGGGGGTTTACGACTTTCACATCGTGGCCGTCATTCAGCAAGGCTTGGACGTGGTCGGCTACAAAAGTCCCTCGCGCCGGATTGTCTGGGAGTGGGTACATCAAGGAGACTACAAGTATTCGCATGTGACTGCCTTGCCTATTGTTGAAGGGCTGTTTGGATGATATTGAGGTTCTCTTGAATCGAGTCTTTGTCGTTGAACAATCCTGAGCCCACAACACAATTACCGACACCCCAATCACGAAGCATGGCAATATTGTGGGCTTTTACGCCTCCATCCACTTGAATTTGGACCGGCCGTCCACCAGATGCAACTTGTTCATCTATGGCCATCTTGAGTTTACGAATTTTGTGTTCCACTGCTGGGATAAATGATTGACCACCAAAACCTGGGTTGACACTCATGACAAGGACGAGGTCTAACTCGGAAAGAACTTCCAATGCTGCATCGACAGGGGTTCCCGGGTTGAGGACAACCCCGACTCCTGCACCGGCAGCACGAATTGCCGTGACCAGTCGGTGCAAATGAGTGGCTGCCTCAACATGTACTGAGAGGTGATTGCAACCAGCATCAATATAGTCTTGGAAACACTGTTCGGCGTTTGTAATCATCAAATGCGCATCAAAAATTGGCTCTGGGCCCAATGCATTCCGTAGGGAGCGTATGACGGGTGGACCAAATGTTAGGTTAGGTACAAAGTTTCCATCCATGACATCTAAGTGCAGCCAATTAAGGCCGCTATCTACTGCTTGGTGGCATGATTTAGCTAAATCTGCAAGGTCGGCAGTGAGGACACTGGGTGCAATAATCATGGTTCTCCCAGACGACTCCAAGAGGCGGATTGACATGAGCGTTTCGTAGGTTTTTGTCAGCGGATTTCGTGCGAAGCCTCATAATGCCCCTATCCGAGGAACAGATGGTGCGCCAATGGGTGAAGTACGAGCAGTTACTGATGTAGAATTTGAAACGACAGTCAACGAAGATGGTTGGGTCTTGGTTGATTTTTGGGCCGCGTGGTGTGGGCCTTGCAAAGCGATTGGGCCAGTTCTTGAACAAGTTGCTGGAGAGCGAGAGATACTCGTGGCGAAGGTCGATACTGATTCTAATCCAATGAATGCTGGACGTCTCGGTGTTCGGGGAATACCCGCACTTTTCCTATTCCATAATGGCGATTTAGTCAGTCAAAAGAGCGGTGCCATGCCCAAACCACAACTTCTTCAGTGGATTGACCAGCACATGACTGCTGACGACTTCTGATTATTCAATTCGCGACTTACGCTCATCCATAGCGTCGCCTACGTCTCTGAGTAATCGTTCTTTGATGGCTTCATGAAGCCACATACCGTCATCAAGTTCGACCAGCAAGCCGTGTTTGATGAGATTCTCCGGTGGGGGCCCACTCCATCCTACCGCACTTGCTAGACGTTCCCAAGGTATTGGTTTTTGAGAAACTGAAAGCGTTGAAAGCAGCTCGAGTTCTTTTTTAGGTAAACCAGTTAAAATTTCTTCATCTAAAAACCGGAGCCAATCTTCGTGCGTAGCCTGGCCGTATAATTCGAGTAATTCTAGTGCCAAAGGGTGGCCACCGGTTGCTTCATGCAGTTTATCAGCACCAATGGAGGAATCCCACTCCAATTTGTCGAGCCAGTTTTTGGTATCTTCAAGGGAGAGTCCACTGAGTGGCATTTCACGAACAAGTTTGCGTGTGTGAACGTCTCTTCGATCGTATATGCGCAGCGTAGTACGCGATATAAACAATAGACGAAGCGGCGCCTTAAGCGAAATTTGAATCAAAGCACCGAGTAGATTTTTTGCATTATCCTCCATGTGATGAACATCATCTAGGACGATGAGCCAATAGGGTGGCGGCCCTCCAGCTTCGTTTTTGTATCGTTCTCTAATGGTTCGTGCGTCCGTTAGATACGATAATAATCGCCGTCGCCATGAATCAACATCAACATCTCCTCCTGGTGACAGAGGTAAAGTATCAATGAGATTGTAAGGGTCGTGCGATTCATCAACACCAAATCGGTGCAACAAACTTGTTGCAAGACCTAATGAACGGTCCCAAGGTTGACATGGATACCAACAAATCGACAAATGTGGGTCTTCCTCCACTCTCTGTGAAAGCCAGTGTGCAACCAAAGTTGACTTTCCAATTCCAGCGATGCCGTGGACAACTGCACATGGGATTCGGTCGTCAAACCAATCATGTAACTGTTGTAATTCATCGACACGCCCGTGCACTGGACGGGTGATTGGTGGTTTGTTGTGATATGTTGCGTGTGCACCAGTCATCGGTGCGAGACGGCCCGGTTTAGGCCTCCCCTCGTCCCTCTTTTTGCTGATTGCTCCAAAACGAATGTCGCCATAGGTCAGTACGCCTTCATGCTGGGCATGCATGAGAACTTGAAGCAGAGAGATCTCTGCTGATAGTCGGGCTGGTGCTTCACTTGCTTCAACCTCCAACAATTCTCCATTTTGGTCTCGAAGCAGGACTTTTGTTGAACCTAGGGCTTTGGACAGTCGTTCTGCCACATCGAGGCCTTGTTTTGTGAGTTGCCAAGTTTTTTGCCGACGGTCCTCTCCACGCACTGTTCTTGTGTGTTCAGTGACCTTTTCATCACGAATCAGAGTTCGCATCGTTCTGCTCACGTTTGGGGGATGTTGTGCGCATGCTTCGGCTATTCCTGGGCGTGTCAATTCAAAGCCGACAACATACCTGTCGTTCTGAGCGATATGTTCTGCCAAATGTAGTAGGATACGGTCTTGGACAGCCACGCTAACCTTAGGTAGTCCTTCGCTCATGTAAGTCGCTAAACGGTAGCGCTTCTCAATGCTTTGGATAGTGGGTCGCGCACATTTACACCATAACGCCTTTTAGGGATGAAGTATCCCAGCATCATGGATACATCTCGCAAGGCAATTTTTCTCTTCTTTTTGATGTTCTTTATGGCTCTAGCACCTCTTGCATCGGGCGCTGATTCAGATGGAGATGGTGTTGATGACACCATCGATGATTGCCCTTGGGCATCGGGCACCTCAACTGTTGACCGAAACGGTTGCCCTGACAAAGACGGGGACGGCACCTCTGACATTACTGATAAATGGACGACGAGTAATCCGAACTTCCAAAATGAATACACTACGACCTCGTCTGGCCAAGATTACACAGATGTTGATTTTTCATCCGATGGCAAGCAGGTGGTTTCTGGTTCTGAAAACGGGTTCATCCGGATTTGGAATGCTACATCACATGTCAATACTCGCTCAGCCTCCACAGGCGGAACTGAAGTAACATCCGTATCTTTTTCACCCGACGGACAATATGTTGCTGCAGGTCTTGATGATGACACAATGCAAATCTATTATTCAAGCAATTTAACTTCTGTCCACGGCTCCATTAGTGTTGATGTAGGTGGCGGTGATTTTGTCAATGATGTCGAATTTTCTCCAGACAGTACTTTGGTTGCAGTCTCAATTGGGCGTTCAGGTAACGGTGGAACAAACGGTCAAGTGTTCCTCATCAAGGTGTCAGACGGTCTAAAACTCGGCAACGGCATGAACCCGAACGGCGAGGATAGATTTTACGACTCAGCCTTTTCACCTGGTGGCGAATTTATCGTTTTGGCTGGAAATTCAGATTTCTACATTGTTGACATCGCAACCCGTTCAACAAAATATTCTATTTCCGACCCTCCAGCAGCGGTCAATGCCATTGCATGGTCGCCTGATGGCAACTACATCTCAATGTGTGGCGGTTGGGAAGGCAATGGGGCAAGTTTCGATATGTTTGAATTCACTGGGTCTTCGTGGTCCCGGATTTGGCAGACCTCAACCACGACTTCGTGTGCTTCAACGGATTTCTCTCACGATGGAGCACAAGTCATAGCGGGCATGTATTGGTACGGAACCGACGGAAATACAGCTCGAATATACGATACAGATGCCGGCACTCAGATCGATTCGTTTTCAGGTCCTCGGCCTGGCGGTTGTTCGTCGGGTAGCAACAACAATTGCGGGGAAATTCAGGGAATCACCTGGAGCCCAGACGGTACAAAGATTGTCTCTGCCCACGGTCGTGGTGATGAAGGACTATACTACTGGTTTGCAGACATTGATGAAGACAACGATGGTTACAACACCACCGACCAGGGTGACGGAGTGGTCGATGCATTCCCGAGTGAGCCCAGTCAATGGAACGACACCGATGGCGATGGCTATGGTGACAACCTCGTTTTCGACAATGACTTTGATTCATCCACTCCTCCAATCTCTGCATTCCAACCTGATGCTTGCCCGACAGTATTTGGTACATCTACCGAGGACCGGTTTGGCTGCCCTGATGCCGACACAGACGGTTGGTCGGATGATGGTGACACCTATCCAGCAGATTCTCAGCAGTGGGCCGACAGCGATGGTGATGGCTACGGGGACAACTACTACTACGATGTTAACGGTGCTCAACTTCACGTGAATCAATCAGGTGATGCATTCCCGAACGATGACACTCAGTGGAATGATACTGATGGTGACGGCTATGGTGATAACTACATCAACGCCTCATGGAATGATTACCGTTCTCCTTCATGGCCAGGGCTGCTTGTTACTGTGGCAAACAATATCGATACGTTCCCTCTTGACCGAACCCAATGGGCCGATACTGATGGTGATTGGGTTGGTGATGAGCAGATGAGCGACCGAGCAGATGGATGTCCAACCATTTGGGGTGATTCTCAGTACGACCGGCTTGGTTGCCCAGATACCGACGGCGATGGGTGGTCAGATCCTGATGCTGGTTGGCCAGCTACTACCGACTGTTACGGTGCTGACGCTTTCCCTGCAGACCCTACTCAATGGTGTGATGAGGACAACGATGGCTTCGGTAGCAATCAATCTGGAAACAATGCAGACGAGTGTCCGAATCAAGCTGGCACCTCAACAGAAGACCGGATTGGTTGCGTTGATTGGGACGATGACGGTTATTCCAATGCCGGCGACCCATTCCCGAACGATGGCACTCAATGGGCTGATCGCGATGGCGATAACCGAGGAGATAATCCAAACGGCTCAAACCCAGATGCATTCCCTGACGATTCATCTCAGTGGATAGATGCCGATGGAGATGGCTATGGGGATAATCCCGGAGGTCTAAACGGGGACGCGTTCCCGAACGATGGCAACCAATGGGAAGACACAGATGGTGACGGTTATGGAGACAATTTTGTCGACGAAGATAACGATGGCGTTTCTGAGGGAGTTTCAGATGTGTGTCCAACCGTTTACGGTCAATCCACTGATTCAGCAACACGTGGTTGTACAGATTCCGACAAAGACGGCTATGTAGACCCTCTCGATGAATTCCCAACAGACCCATTCCAATGGGAGGATGCTGATGGTGACGGTTTTGGTGATAACACAGCAGTACCCAGCGGCGATGATTGTGTTGATGTCTTTGGCAAATCTGTCGAAAACAATCGACAAGGTTGTCCAGATTCAGACTTTGATGGATGGGCAGATGTCGATGATGCTTTCCCATACGACACACTTCAATGGAAGGATTCTGATGGAGATGGTTGGGGGGATAACTATGCTTGGTTTAACGAGACCATAGACGACCTTGACAATCCAGGTCAAACTTACGTCATACGAAATCAAACTGGTGATGCATTCCCAGAAATTGATGACCAATGGTCGGATATGGATGGCGATGGATGGGGAGATAACCAAACAAGCTTCTACCAGCCCGATGCATTTCCCTTCCAGCCTTCACAGTGGAATGACTTTGATGGCGATGGATATGGTGACAACAGTGCTTATGACCCTGATGGTGAAGATGGACCTCTCGGTCCAGAGAGTGCCTTTGAACCCGATTCCTGTAGGAAAGAATATGGAGAATCAAATCTTGAGGAATACGGTTGTCCTGACAGTGATTCAGATGGCCGAGCAGATCTTTACGACCCATGTCCATGGGACCCAGCAGTTACCAACGGAGTCCTTACCGGGCCGAGTAAAGTTACTTGTGCAATTACTTCAGACCCCTCTCTTGATACTGGCAGTGATTCAACAGGGTTTGGCTTCTCTTCTGATTCCACATCCTTCTTGATTATGGGCGGTGCAATCGTCCTGTTGCTGTCGCTTATCTTTGTAGCTCAAATTGCTAAAGCTTCTGCGCGTCGTAAGGCCTCCACGGAGCGTGCTGAAGAGCGAAAAATGGATCTTGCTTTCTCTGAAGAAGAAGAACGTCGTCTAGCATGGATTAGCCACTATGTTGCTGCAGGCCAATTGGATGAGGCCCGTGCACTGGGATGGACTGAAGATCAACCTATGCCCGAATGGAAGCAGTATGAAATGCAACAACAAGCGGCTCAACAAGAGGCTATTCCAACAATGCTTGACTTGAATAAACTTTGATTTCCGAGTGTTTCTACACATAGAATGTACCGTTTACCTTTCAAGTAATGAGCGCAACTCACCATCATGGCCGGCGGTACGCGATGCACTGTGGTGGTTCTCACGCTGCTTTTGCTGTCAAGCATTCCCTTCGTAGCGGCTGACGAACCAGACGAAGTATCACTCCTTATCAATGACCAATCGAGCACCGAAAAGAGTTGGTTTGTCGAAGGCGATGTAGTCTCGCTCTTGCCGTCTTTCGTGAATGCAGGAGGTCCAATTGCACTTGAAAATGACCCATCGTGCGACGTAGTGCTTCAAGTATACGACTCCTCAAATGCTAAAATTGTCGATGAATCCTCTCGTTGTCGAGGTCAATCCCAAAACTTGGATTTAGCAACGGGAGAGGAACACTTTTTCGATGCCATCGAATGGAACCTAACGACTGAAGATGGGTCCTATGTTTTGCCAGGGCAGTACACTGTTCAAGCGTATCATCCTGCGACAGACTCACGAGCCTCAACCTCGATACTTGTACAATCAAGCGTAGATGTATCTTCTGAACTTGAACTCGTACTTTATGCCAACAGCAGAAGCGGCGAACTCAGCCATGATGAAGAGGTTGTTGTTACCCTTCTTCTTGCAAACCCGACTGAAATCTCAATGCCCCTACCTGATTTGAATGGTTGTCATATTGAGTTTAGCGTCAATGGACAATCTTCGCTAGCGATGATGTGCTTCAACAACTTCCAATCAATTGAGCCCCATGAGCAAATTTTTCTTGGCCATGTTCTTTTGGAAGACTCTTCACTTCTGGTTGGCATGAATACTCTTGAAGCGAGTTTGCCATCAGGGCTTTTATCCTCTTCAATCTCCTTTTCTCTTATCGAGGCAGATCCGGTAGACATTGCTCTTCAATCGACGACTTCCGTTGAAATAGTCCCGTCACAGATGGAGCAACAAACATACACACAAGGTGATATATTTTCATCCACGCTTCAGTTAGAAAATACTGGAGATAGTCCGGTTTTGTTACAATTCACAGATTCTTGTCGGGCTGAGGTTTGGATTCTCAATGCCCGAGGAGATATAGTATTCGACAGTCGCATGTTCAAATCTTGCAACGCATTGAAACTTGATTCTGCATTGGATGCAGGAGAAAAATTACAATTTACTTTACCTGACTGGACGTTCACTGACTTAGTTGGCTGTGAAGTCCCATCTGGAAAATACACTGTCATTGCCGAGGTACCAGAATATCACCTCTCGGGCTCAGAGACTCTAATGTATCAGCAAACGCAATCTTCAAATTGCGGAACTACTCCAAATTTCGAAATTCTGCCAGAAATTATTCCATCAGAGTTTGGCTTTAATCTAAGTATGAATCTCGTCACTGATGTTCCTGGTGTTGAACTCATTTGGATTGATTCATGCGGAGTATTGGTCACGATTATTGATTTGTCCACTGTTGAAGAGGTACTGCTTCAACCGTTTTTATGTAACTCACTAGAGCATCGATATTTCGTCCTACCTCACCAAGAAAATACAGCACCATTACGATTAGAAGGAGGCGCAGTCACCGAAAAATTCGAAGATACACTGTTTTTGACAGAGGGCGAATATCAAATTGTTTTGGACTTCCAAACCAGTCAAGAGGTTCGAGCTACATTCGGATTTAGTTGGCCACTTTCTGAAGAAGTAGTCACAATTCAACCTACGACTGAAGCAGTAACAGAACAAGAATCCCGACTTGCCAGCGGAACTTGGTCTGGCCTTCAAACAGAATCAGGGTCCTGTTGGATGCTTGAGACTGTCGACGAGGGCCAACTTCTTCTCTCCAGTGCGTTACTGGCCTCTTGGACACCTCACCAAGGTTTGAGTGGGACATATGAAATCGTTGACGCGCCAGCACATCCCGCATGTTCAATGTTCCAAGCCCAGTCATTCCAGATTCGAACGCTACTTGTTGAAGCACCGCTAAAGCTTGTAGAAAATACAGTGGAAACGGATGCTGAACTGGAATCCGAGTTTATTTCGAATGAAGAGCGGTCTATTGTCGTTTCAAGCACGATTGTTGCAGTGGTTTCAACTTCTCTTCTCTCAATATTGTTCGTTGGTGTGATGAGTAATGAGTCTCTAAGAATACCCTCTACGGTTGCAGGGCTATGGTTCTTGGGCTTGATTGGTAGAACTCACGAAACAACTGACGGACGGTACCAGCGAGGTCGATTGATGGGGTATTTGACTGCTAACCCAGGATGCCATTTCCGCGCACTCATGGCTGCTTTAGACATGAGTAACGGTCAAATCACTCACCACCTGAGAATTCTTGAGTCCGAAGAGACAATCTGGCGACGAAAAGACGGCCGGTTAGTTCGGTATTACCCCCTTACGACTTCGTTGTATCCGGGAATGGATGAAGCAGATTTACCGATACCCCCCCTCTCTCCAGACCCGAACAGTTTGCAAGGAAAGATTCTGACATTACTCGACCAAGAAGGTCCTTTGGGAGAATTCCCAACTCAGGCAGAGCTTGCCAACCGTTTGGAGAAGAGTCAACAACTCGTATCTCATCATTTGCGAACTTTGCAAAAGTTCGGTTTGGTTGAGAAAAGAAAGATGGGGCTTAAAAATCGCTACAAATTAACTCGCGAAGCGATTTTCCTTCTCGAAACAAACACTGACTTTACTCGTGATGACTGATTTGGCGATGAATACCAAGATATTCAGTTCTCCATTCAAGAAGAGACCAGCCGCTTTCCTCACCTAGTTTGATGATATCTTTA
>DAIUCF010000043.1:0-15036 GCA_036846305.1 Candidatus Poseidoniaceae archaeon
TCAGCATACTGGGAGAGCCAACTGCAGTAAGATAGGGTTCGTAGACATAGCCTTTGACTCCTGAAACTCCGTCCTCAAGTAAATCCGCTACAAGCGATTGACCGTAGGCGGTATCAATACTGAACGAACGTCCGCCAGTAGATACGGCCGTTTCTGCAATAGAGCCGTTTTGCCAGGTATTATGTGGTAATATCGGATGCAAATTCAAACTATCCAGATAGACCGAACCGTACGTTGAAGTTGCCACGATATCTAAAGTGATACGTATTACAAGATTGACTGTTTGCGATGATGGACGAAACCTCATCAATTGGGATTCCCAAGTTGGTGCAAAGTTTTTTGAGTCCGACTGGTTACTAGAAACGAGGTTTCCATTTGAATCGTATGCCTCAACGACAATTGTAAAATCTCCAAAGACATCACCTGTACGTGTGCCATCAGCCGATAATAGCCATGCGTGGTTGTTGAATTCAGTTGGAACCACATATGTTTGTTCAATCGACGCAACATCTTGACCATTGCCTGAATAGGCTGCACAATATCGGTAAATATCTCTGTTTAGAGTTGTGATTTCATGGCCTTGAAGAGCGATGTCCCAAATCATAACATTGTCAATCATTCCTTCAAAAAAAGTCGAACCAGCTCGATTTACCCCTAATTTATACAATTCAAAATTGTTGAATGAACCGGGTGGGAAGGAAGTGGTTCGCACCAAAACACCATCCATGTATTGAAGTGCATTACCGTTCTCGAAAACGGTGACGAGGTGCGTCCATTCTTGGGCTCGTACATCTCCAAAAGCATTGGTCTGATTGTTGTGTAAACGCCACTCACCATTAAAAATGGCATGCTGGAAAGATCCGTTTGAGCCGGCTGAGTTATCAACAGCAAATACAGAAGCGTAGTTTGGTAAAGTCGTTGTATTTGCCCAAACCCACTGACTTACGGTAAAATTGCCGACCCAATCCTCAACGTCCACTTCCAACGAGTCGTCAACTCCATCGTACCACAAACAAGACCCATCGACGCAAGATCTCCAATTACTGGAATTCATGTTGTTGAGCGTGAAGTTGGTCGATGAATTTACTGAATCCAAAGCGTAATTCCCACTTCCCTCTTCAAAATCCCAATGATGAATGAGATGGCTTTCCGATGGAATGTATTGGTCTGCTAACGAGTAAGCAGATGCAGGAATAAGCGCCTTGCTTTGGTTGGGGCCTTGCCAAGATAATTGCAATCCGTGCGGGCCACCACCTTGGAAAAATTCTATGCGAAAATCATGCTTACCTTTGTCAAGTTGGATGTATTGAGATTGCTCCCTCATTCCATGAGACCCGTAATTTGTGACAAGGCTGACCCCATCAATCCACAACTCAGAACCGTCATCGGATGTTAAAAAGAAGGTCCAGTTTCCGGTTTCAGGGACATCAATAAGCCCACTGAACCGCGCACCCCAATCGTTCTTGAAACGATTATCAAGACCCACATATGCTTGTGATGAAGATGAATACTGCAGGGAGTTCTCCAAGCGAATATGGTCAGGTACACGATCGATTAAAGTGGGCATAGAACTGGTGCTAAAACTCACACCGTCGTTGTCAAAAAATTCTGCCAAAATCCCTTGCGTACCGTTCCCAGGCTCCTGAGTACATACTGCTGATACCGAAGCTTCAATTGCATAACTTCCGCTTTCCGTGGTGTTCGATTGAGTACTCCAATTGAATGAATCACCTGAGGAAAGTGAAGGAACTGTCGTGTTCCAAAACTGAGCACCGCTGGAGTATGAACCATCGAGTGCCTCAAACCCAGCATTAGGTAGCCAATTATCTGCCCAACTCCCGTCGTTTGAACCCCAAGAAGCATAACCCATTACGTTAGACACATTGGTCAGAAAATTGGAGGTTTGCTCAAATCGGGTTGGTAGTCCCAAAGTACCGTTTAATGTCGAGTTTGCAATGTACAAATCATCGTTCCAAAACTTGTAGCCTGAGCCGTTGCGGTTTGTTGCCAAATCAAGAGCGAAAACACCTCTCTCGCCGAGGCTATTGTTGGCTTTATCGATGAGCCCTAAAGCTGTGTCAACCGTGTATCCGGTCAATCTTGTCATCAAATAAAAACCATATTTTTCTCGAGAAAATGCCTCCATTTGCTTACCAGCCAGTGGACCGTAGGCATGATCAACCCAATAATTCGAATCGATACTTGAAGAGTATGCCCCCCCCAAAAGAGAAAACTCTTGATCGAAACTCGCCTTGCTATCACCGCCACTGATTCGTAATGGAACTCCCTTAGTAGAGACCAAATAATTCAGTTCTGAGGTCGCCGTGCGGTTTGAAAGCATTTCAAGGAAAGGAGTTGCAAAAAAAGTATTGAACTGGTCCCGATTGATTGTTTCCTTCGTTGGAGTACTTGAGTTATTGAAGAAAAAAATGTTTTCTAGAGGTATATTACGTGCATTGACAAATGCCCATCCTATAGTTCGACTCGCCTCCGATTTGTTGTTGATGAGTACCCCTACATCTGAATAATCATATACGGCAAGAAAATCAAAACCGTTTGGCTGTGAAACATTCGACCAATTCGATTCATTCCAAATGTTATCGTTTGAATCACTATGAAAACCGACAAAAGTCTCGCTTAATCTAGTATAAGTGTTGCCAGAATCCCCCGAATCGTCAATTTTTAGTGATTCCAAGACCAGGAGAGAAAAGCTTCCGAACAGAAATAAACAGGTTATGAGAAGACTCGAAACCCTCCTGTCCATGACCTTGTGGAACAGCAGTAGGGTTTAGCAATGCCGCAATAAAGATTCAAGAATGTTTTTTTTGAACTCGACGGAGAAAAAAAACCTGAAAATACACTTTTTCATCGATAAACTGCGAACTTGATAAGTAAGGTGGCCTGTCTTGTTGTACTGATGGCAGAACTCTATATGGCAAGGACATGCAAGTGGGGAATTCTCCGCGTCGTCGGTGGAGATGTTTGGAACCATAGCGGTGATGTACTTATCACTCCCGCAAATAACAGGCTTTCTGGACGCGAGGGACTTGACGCTCAAATTCATTCCAAAGCAGGAGAAGAATTAACCCAAGTCACCCGAAATATTTGTCTTGAGATGCGAAAAATCAACGCTCCACCTTGCGCAGTTACCCACAATGTTGTAACGGAGCCGTACGCTTTGTCTTCGAATTTCAAGCATATTATTCACGTGGTTGGACCCGACTGTCGCCGCCCAAACCAAGACGAAGCCCGTAGAGAATTACTTCCAGAAACATACGACAACCTTTTTGCGACACTCGAACAAATGGACGATGTTTCAACGGTCGTATCACCACCACTATCGATGGGAATCTTTGCATATCCACACCGTGAAGGAGCAAGACTAACCCTCGAAATTCTACTCGGAAAGTTAAACGGCGAAGAAGACCCTGGTATCTCCGAGTTCACCATCGTAGTTAAAGAACGAAATTTCATATCCAACATGCGAACAGTGTATAGAGAAACTGAAGACCAGCTCCCAGGCTACGATTCTACATCTGCATGAGGCGAGGAGCATGGTTGACCTTGCCGCTATGGTCAGCAGTACATTATCCAACGAACGAAGAACATTTCAGTCCGTTCTAATGCTGGCGAACAGTGTTAGGAAAGTCAAGCAAGTCGCAGAAATCTTGCCCAGTAAACTTGACCTCACGGTCTTGTCAAGCCAGTCAAGAGTGGTCGATTCTTTGATTGAGTCTGGAATACAATGCTCATTGCTTGAAGAAAGTCTTACTTCTCAAGGCCTAGGAGTCCTGAACCATGTTCACGATTTGGTACTGCAGGCAATTGGTGAAGGAAATCTCGCTAGCGGGGAACAACTTCTGGTGGTATTAGCAGAGCCGTTGGATGGAGTGATCGTTGTTGATACTTCAAATTTGAATTCAAATCGATTCGCTACTTTGGCCCATGACCATCATATCGATTTAGAAGTACTTACCAAAATGATGCAACTTGCCCGTCATATAGGCTCACGTGGACGGGAAGGGCATGCTATTGGCGCACTGTTTGCCTTGGGCCCTCTTCCTGCCCTACGTAAACACACGACTGCACTCGTGCTAAATCCATTCAAGGGTCATCCCGCAGAAAAAAGAAGTATTTTGCATGAAGCAAATCACGAAACTTTAGCAGAATTTGCCTGGCTCGATGGAGCGATATTGTTCAATCGCGAAGGGGTTGCAAGTGATGCTGGCCGATACATTCAGGTCCCACAGGGCATTACCCCTAAACCAGGCGAAGGCGGTCGGCATTTAGCAGCAAGAGCGATTTCACAATTAGTTGAAGGCATCGCAGTATGTGTTTCGTCATCTGGCTCGATAACGATGTACGCCAATGGACGTAACAAGTATCGAGTCAAATTAAATTGAGTCACTCCGATTCATCGCTTCTTCGCTTTGAATTGAGATTCGTTTCAACTGAAGTCAAACTCGCAGTTGCTGCTAGGAAATCCATTCTCACAGCATCAAGATTTGAATGATTGAGATTTCGCTCAACGCTCATTTTAGTTCGGTTTATCGATGCTATTCGCTGGGAGCGGTCTTTGGGCCGTAGCATGTCTCCCCTTTGGTTCATAAGCCATTCTTCGAGTAAGGCTTTGCCCCATTCAGGAGCACGTAAGCGAGCTGCCAACTGAATTTCCAAATGACGATGGCGGAATCGAACGGTACCATCTGAAGTTCTGTGGGCTTGTATCGAACCGGGATTCCATCGATCAAGTGGGATTTGGAGATGCTCCTGGCAGTGTATCTCGCCTTCTGAATCTACCGAGAAATCTGCGATAAGGACGCTCCTGTTGAGTTTCATGAACACTTGAATGATATCTTCATCAGAATGCCACTCTGAAATCGCTTGAGGGAGTTGCGCCCACTCTTCCTCGCACCATTGTTCGAGGGCCGTTCGATGGGTGTCCATGTTGAATCCTCAGGTCGAACCATCATCAACTTTGTTAGGACTTTCGTTAAGATTCAAGGAGAAGGAGTGTTTGGGAGTTCCATGGATGGCGCGTGGGGCTCGGTTGAAGCCGACTGGAAAGTCGTCTTTTTGTTGATTTTAGTGTGGTATGTTCTGCTTCGAATATGGGAGAAGAACGGTGTACTGGACAGATGGAATGCGAGTCGAGTTTTCGGCGTAGTTTTGATGGTCCGCAGCAGTAAAGGCCTTACAACTCTCGACTATGTTGCAAAACCACGCAGATTCTGGAGAATTTACGGCGAAGTTGCGCTTTGGGTGTGTCTTTTCTCAATGTTTTTTGTTGCAATCGGCATGCTTCTTGCGTTTGTAACATCGATTCTCTCGCCGCCAACAGCCGCTCCTCCAAGCGCCAGTGAGCTCGTAGCTATTCCGGGTTTGAACCCAATGATCCCCCTCGGATGGGGGGCTATGGCGTTCATCATCGCACTTGTGATTCACGAATTTGGCCATGGGCTTCTAGCCCGGGCACACGGTATGCGCATTCGTGCATTCGGTTTGTTGCAACTTGGTCCACTACCTCTTGGAGCATTCGCTGAACCTCAATACCAAGAACTCCACAAGGCGCCTCGAAAAGAACGTATGCGAATGTTTGCGGCAGGTCCTGCTACCAACATCTTTGCGGCGATTGTCTGTCTACTGCTTCTGGGAGGCCTTGCAGCAAATCTCACGACAACAAATGTCAATCCCCATGTTCAAGGAATTGTCAAAGATTCCGGTGCAGACCAAGCTGGTTTACAACCATGGGACACCATTTTGAGAATCGACGGCACTGAAATTGAAGGTATTGACGGATTCCAATCGGTAATGGGTCAATACAAAGCAAACGATACTATCCTTGTCGATGTCCTCCATGAGGACGGCTCATTGGAAACTATGGATATTACTCTTGCCGACAAATACCAGTACTATCTGGATCTTGGGTGGAGTAAAGAAATCCTCGAAAATCAAAATCCTCCTATTGAGGAAGGTGATGCCTTTGTTGGCATTGTAGGAATCAGTGAAGGTACACAAGGAATCGACCGACTTGCTGGACCTACCAGTCCTCGATTTGAAGGGGGTTTTGCTCTTAGGGTAATTTATACACCCTTTCACATCCTTAACATGATGATTGTACCTTTTGAAATGCAAGGGATTTCAATGCACCCGATGGAGGAATCGATGCTAACTCCAACCGATGGATTCCTAGGAGATGTACTTGGCATCAGTGGGCTGCTGTTCTTAGTCAACTTCTTTTTCTGGCTAATGTGGGTCAATATTCTTCTTGGTTTCACGAACCTGATTCCAATGGTTCCGTTCGATGGGGGCCATCTGTTCAAAGACTGGCTGACGGGTACACTCAATCGAATCAGACGTATTGGAAATAAGACAAAGTTATGGAAGATACATCCGATGTGGGTCGATCACATTTCCAGAAAAGCCTCAAACATGTCATCGCTTGCCTTATTGATGATGGTGCTGTTTGTGTTGATTGTGCCGTACTTTTGATTAGGAACGGCGACGGCGTAACTCTGCAAAAACGTCTAACGGTGCTTGAGGAATCTTTTGGGCTAGCTGCAACTCTTCAACACGGGTTGACGGTAGTTGAGGTGAAAAGATATCTTTCCTCATGGCTCGAACTTCAAGCTCATGCAAGTTAGAAGAATCCGTGCCAGCCGATGAGCAGACCAAGGAAATGAATTCATTTAACGGCATTCCATCGTCCCAGTTGAGATAGACTGACCCGTTTCTGTTAAGCGGGAAGGCTGGAATCGAGTTGGATAATTTCCGAAGTCGACCCGATAGATTGCTTGTTTCAACTCTAAAAATCCTCCATGAATCTCCTCGTACACCCTTTCTACGGTGTGCGTAAAGGGGCATAAGGCGGCATCGCTCACCCTCATTGACCATTGCCTCGTACTGGAGTTTTGTTCTTCCGGACAAGTAAAGTTTCTGTGCACGGGTAGATTTTACCTCTATTGGGAAACTGAAATCTCCTCGTAAAGCAAGCAAATCACCGGTACCTTCCATCCCAGAACCTGCTGCTCGCACGACGAGGAATGGTCGTTTTATCACTAGACGCATCTTCTCTTTTTCAACTGGCGAGCACGACCGAATTACGGAATCTACGCCTTTAGGAATGCCGGCCAAAACTTGTCTGAGTTCCCGCTCGTATTGACTCGACACGGAGTACCATCTATGTCAATCGTTCTTGATGACTTCGGTCCAAATCTCGTTCAAATCCCGGCTTTAGTTGCCACAAAATGATAACCGTGAAGCCGTAACATTAGTTAACATCGGAAAACAAGATAGATGTGTGTCTCGCCTTGCAATTCGCACTGTCGATTTTAAGCTGGCCTACAGACTCATGAATGAACTTAAAAAAAGACAAATTCGGTTTGTCTTACTCGATCACGATGCAGTTCTTCCTGAACGGGACATGATTTGGTTTGGAAGTGAAATTGAGGTTGCCAAGTACAGAAACGAAGGTCAACCAATTGCGTCATCTGTCTTCACCGTTAAGGAAGCTGTAGAAAAGGCAGTTCGTCTACAAAGAGGTATTACTCAGGTACACCTTCTTTGCTTTGGAATTGATCCTGGCCCAAGACCTGGCATCGCATGGCTCGCTGATGGCGTAGTTCTAGGAGTTGCTCAACTGGAAAAGGTGGATAGTGTCTCGGCACATATTTCCGGTATAGCTTCAGCGCTGGATTTCAAAACAATGGTCGTCCGTATTGGACATGGCGCACCACTTATCCGAGACCAAATAATCAATGATTGCCTCACCCATTCATTCCACCTTGAGCAAGTAAATGAATCGAAAACCTCTCGGGGTTTGTTAAGGCACAATCATGTTATTTCAGCCATTCGTATTGCTTTGCTTCGTGGGCAGCAAGTATTCGAATTTCGAACAATACGACCAACAGAAGGGGATTTAAGAGAAATTCAACGCCAAAGTAGAAAAAAATCCAACGGCAGGAAAACAATTTCTACCGAAACAGCATATGCTGTAGCAACCGGAGAGATAAGCCTTGATGAAGCGATTTCAATCTAACTATTCTTCTTCAGAAAAATACTTTTTTTGCTCTTCCAGCGCCATGCCATACTCTGGCGACCTACGCATCAATCTCTTGGCCACCGGTTCCAGTATCATGGGAAAGACAAGGACTGCGGCAATAAGTGAAAATAGCATGAAAAACGAGGAACTAGGTACATGAATGGTTCCGGGAGTTCCTTGGCCACTTACCATGAGTTTAACTGTACCAAGCCAAGGGATTTCACCTCCGCCAACTCCAATAAGCCATGAACTGCGTATAGGCCCCACTGTACCCATTGAACTGTGTATCCCAGATGACCCGTTTACCGCTTGAGAACCTTGGTCGACTGAACAGTTATTGTAGTCTCCCAACGTGAGAAGACCGGCATGACGAGGTTGCCATTCCCATACGACAAGATGGCTCTCAACATTGGCATGAACCGGTCGTTTACAATCATAGTATCCTGCTTGCGAGCCATCGAACGAAACGGTGACCGTTTCAACATCTTTTACCGTAGTTCCTGGAACATCCCATGTAAGAACACAGACACCTGCTGTATCGTTTTGGTCAAGCGATTCGGAGTCATATGTACCCCCATTCGGGCAGTGTTGCGAATTGGAGGCATTCGAGGGCATGTCTCGATTGGGTGAATAGATCTGATTAGGAACAACCTCCATTATTGCCCGATGAATGATTGGCGTACCGTTTTCACCGTTTTTCTTGTAGATGATGACGTCTCCTTCAAGACCGTGTTGCTCGTATCCAAAATTTGAATTTTGAGGGTCCGTTGCCTCTGCAAAAGTAACAACTGATTGAAAATCACGATTGTGGACAAGGACGAGGTCTCCAGCATCAATACTGCCCACTTCGCCGTCTATGTCATGAACCATTGAAGAGGATTCGACGACCACGAGCGGAGGCATAGAGCCGGTATGTGCATACAATCCAAAGATGAGTAAACCAATCATTGCTACGGCGAGGAGCATTTCACGAGCCAACAGTTTCAACGGGTCGCGCTCGCTCAAGTGTTGTCCCCTCAAGTTCACCGTCGAAGTCCTTTGCTTTCAAGGAATGCCGTCCATGAAGCCTCGTGTCCAGCACCTAGTGCTTCCGCTGCCTCATTTCCTTCAGCTTTTCTTCGACGCAATTCCGAAGTTGAATCAATACTGCGAAGTTCGTCCAAGATAGTAGCGTATCCTCTCAACGAAAAGAATTCAGGCATGACAATCAATAACGAGATTGTTGAAAACACACCTAGCCCTATCGCGTGCCCGGTGAAATCACCCCAAGTGTTGTGATTTTGCAAAAATAAAATTTGATACATGGATGTCATAAGCAAAATCCCTAGTGCTCCGGATGCAGTAGCAGCAATCCCCAACTGACGTCCGTGCTGTTTTTCCCACCATCTTGACAATATACCCATGCTTGCGCCCAGTGTTACACACTTCGAGGAGCCTTTTTTTTCTATCGCTCACATGTGACTTGATGGGGCGAAGTTCAAATGCTTTGCATGCTGTGGGTTAAAGGCCCACTGGAGGCTACAGGTGATTTTAATGCGAAAAGCACTCTTTTTGACACTTTTGTTTACACTTTCTCTCATGACACCTATGGCCGCAGGAGCGACCGTTGAAACACAGTTTTCAGACGGCTCCACATCATACAGCCATACGTTTTCAGGAACCGGTAACGGAACGGCTGGTTACCTCACCATTCCCTATGGCGCAGAAGTAACTGATGTTGAGTTCAATTTACGTGGGGAAGCAAGTTCTACATCATACTCGAATTTCACAACCAATGCCCATTTCGGTGGCGCTGGAGACGGCGCATGGTCCGGCTCTCCGCCTTCTCCATTTACATCTGGCCAGCGGAACAATGTCGATGTTTCATCGAATGTCATGACGCTCAAAGGAAATCCTACACTCCAATCAATTGACTTTGGAAGACCGGCGCACATTCAAAGCAAAGTCAATGCACATCAAAACACAACCGGTCAATTCGTTTCTTTTTCAGATCAAGGATATTCGGGATTAACAAAGAAATTCAGCCAATTTTCTGTCAGTACAGGTGCATCTTGGGGCTACATTGGCATCGTTGCAAAAGTCGGAGATGAATTTCACATCATGAAGTATTCCTCTTCGAGTATTTACAACACACCTACGATTCTTCGAATCAATGCCACGACTGGAGCTTACATGGGTACTGCTTCACTTGTAACAAATGGCTGCCCTACATCTTCATACTACAACATGGTTGACGCTACCGTAGATGGTACGACCGTCTACACTGCACATTACACCAGTTACCGTATGACAAAGTGGTCCGTGATTACTTCTGGAAGCTCGAAGTCATGGCGATGTGATGCCTCGTATACATACAGCAACCAATACGTCACGGGTGTTGATATCGATGATGCCACGGGTAAACTGTATGTTGCAACCTATTCCTATTCTGCTACAACCACTTACCTTAATGAAGTAAGTAAGACCAATCCGGCAAGTATTCAGGGAACTTGGACCATGGCCTCTGGGTCAACGGTCTCTCGATACGGCGCTGGAATGGTAGTCAACATGCCAACAATCATCTACAATGAATACGACCAGCTGTATGTCAGTGGAGTCGGCTATAGTTACGATTCATATCACCACTTCTTCACTTTAAACGGCAATTTCATTGAACACATGGGTGAAGTTCCGGTCACGGAAGGTGGACATTACGGGCTTGTCAATACTGAAACGGGTCAGTTGAGTTTCTCATGCCACCAAACAAGCACATTATACTGCAGTACAGGGGCTCGTAAAGTAAACAACTTCGGAGACGGTTCGTTGTTTGACAGTAGATCACATTCAACGACCACTGCTAGTGTCCTTGGTAGTTCATTCACCACCACCAAAGCAATCGACAGAATGGATGTAAGCAGTATTCTTGGATACACTCCAACGGGAACCAGTATCAACGTGGACCTCTCAAACGATGGTGGAAGCACGTGGCGTCCTGTCAGTGTCGGACAAACCGTGGTTTTCGCACAAGCAAGCACCAGTTTCCAATGGCGTGCAACACTGAACGGAACCGTAACAAAAGCACCTATTTTTGATGGAGTAGGCTTTGAATACATTGCATCTTATGTGTCTTCATCCTACATGTATGCATACCAGTATGTTGGGTCAGGAACAAAAAATGTCGTTGCAGCAACTGTAACATGGGATGAAGACCGACCTGTGGGCACATCCATCAATGTTAAATTTGGATACACAACAAACAGCCAGTGCAGTACTTCAACTGGAGTTGTTACATTCACTCAATCCAATCAATCGAAATCAATCACTGGAACCGGTTACTACATGTGCATGCGAGTTGAATTGTCCGGACCTTCAAATGGCGCAAGTTCTCCTTCGATTTGGAACCTCTCAATCGCACGGCATTCAAATGCCCCAAGCGAACCTGGTATCGAAATCGACGGAAAACTCGGTTGGTCGCGCGCTGCATCAGCCGGCGCATTGCTCGGGCCGCTAACGGTTCTTGATTCCACATCAGGAACCAATAATTTGCTGAAAAGATTCAACGATGCTATTCCCGACACTGGAGCGGGTTTCAGCAACATATCTGTTGGCCTTATCGCCTCATCGTCTGGGGTTTTGGTTTTGGAATCATTTGCAATCACCTATACGATGAATACCGTTAATTTAGAAATAGATATACCCGAAGGTGAGATACTTCACGAGCGTACAACGCCCTATGAAGTTGTTACTCGGCACGTTATTGGGGAAGACGCGAGTACAATGACTGAAGCAACATTGACATTTATGACCAATTCGATAGCCAAGAATCCGACGCTCTACTGGCAAAATGGAGACATATTCCCAACTCCAAACGACCCGGAAGACTACGTTGAACTCGACGCAAGTTCTTGGTCAACACAATCCAACGGAATTCTCGAAATTCACTGGATCTTCTATGTCACTGATGAATTCCCAGACCAAAGTAACGTCCGTTTCCGTACGGGATGTGTAGATAATTCTGGTTCTGCAGGCTACTCGCCACTTGATTTAACAAGTGTACAAGGACTTGAAGTGAATCGCTCATTTGGACTTGGTTGGCTCAAAGTTCGGGATAACGACGGCGCGCTTGTCATGGACGATGTACCTGACAACTCCTGGGTTGCTGCTGGTGAAACACTGTACTTCCAAGGCGCAATGTGGTTTATGAATACAGAGGATGCTCCTCGAGATAACGCATTTGATGTACGAATCTCTCGTAATGGATGGGTCGAAAGTACTGCACGTGATACAACAAATAACAACGGATCATTCTTTATTTCTATTGACCTACCTGAAATTGATATTGAAGATGGCTTGACCTATGAAGTGCAAACCTACAACGAGAAAAATCCTGCCTTGGCTTTGCCCCCAAACGCCGATTGGCGTAGAACCTACAAAGTTGATGCGACTGCCCCTCACAGAGAAGCATTCCTGCCTCTTGAAGACGCATATGAAGCAGCCAGCCCACTTCAAGAAGTCAAAATACTGGTCAACGATGATGTCGGTCACCCAATGTCGCTAGAACTCATGTACTGGGTAGAATCCGACCATGACTTGAACAGAAACGGAGAACCCGACCCTCAAGAGTACATCAGCAAGACGGTTCACAACAGCACAGTAGCGAAAAACAAGTGGTTCATTACCACAATTGACCACTCAAGAAATGCAAACATGGGCCGTGTTTCGTACTATTGGACTGGCGGGGATCAAGCTGGAAATCTACTTCACTACACTGCCACCAACAGTGATGACGAAGTGCTTTCCTTCATGTCAGGACCTGGCTTCTCATACGATGATGCAACCTTCCGGACACGAAAAGATTCCACTGCCATTTTTACTGGCCTCGATTGGGAAGGGCATGTTGATGACGCTCCAGTCTACGCTGGAATGAAACAGACTATCTCCCTAGGATTTATCGATGCAAACACGGCGATTGACTTTGAATACATCTCTCTCGTGTTTGACTTTGAAGGACCAAACCCTATTCGTGATGCACAGCAAATATCCTATTCTGGAATGAACGATACCTTCTGGTCTGATAGTGATTTTATCAATTTACTCGCGAGCAGTGAAATGGTCGAAACCGTCAATGAATCCGGCTTGCCATGGATTCAACTGACCTTTGAATTTGTGATTGGATGGGATTGGCCCGATGAAGAAATGGGTGATGTCGCATTGCGGTACAAAGAACGTGGTTCAAATGAAGAATCACAAATCTTGTTGCTTGAACACACCTTTAGGGTAGAAAACGACCTTATGCTTTCCCCATCTGAATACCAGGTGGAAGACATCTCTGAACCACGGACCGGAATTATTGCCGATGGAAGTCGGGTACGCAAAGACGACCGCCTGGCATTTACTGGAAGAGTTGTTTACGAGGGCAGTTCAGTTGCTGCTCCTCGAGATGTAGGTATACTCATCGAAGTTTTCGATGGAGAAAAGATGTGGAGCGACGGTTCAATAAGTTCGTACGGCGAATTCTCAGTTGAAGTGCCTCTTTCATCCGCATCAACTCTTCAGTCTTCTCCAACACGAACCTGTTTGATATCGATTACCAATATCCCTGGTAAAGGTGAAGATATGACTGGAACTCTTGTCTCAACTACATTACAAGTGATTGTTGATGATGCTGCTCCACGTGTTGTCCGAAGAATTACTCCGTTGAATGTCATCGATATTTCAGACAATAACGATCTAACCAATGTCCCTGTTGAATTCCACGGAACTGAAGATGCTGACTTAACTGGTTCAAGCCAAATGGTTCACTGGGTAATGCGAGATGCTACTCGCACGGTAACACTCGGGGCCGGTTCGACTCTCCTCGGTATGCAACAGGATGGGCAAAATGTAATTTGGACCGGCTCTGTTGACTTAACAGATAACGGTAGAATTATTCCTGAATCAGGGGACTTCGTTGGGTTTTATGTCTCCGGATACGACACTGCTGGAAATCAATTCCCCGTAGTATCGAATTCCGAAGCAAGTCCTATTCCAGAATTAGCTGTCGATGATACTGACTTTGAACGGCAGTGGATTCGGCTCGGAGCCGTTGGTCCAGAATTACGTGTTAGTTCCATCTCGTTATCCGATGACCA
Organism: Candidatus Poseidoniaceae archaeon; assembly: GCA_036846305.1. Classification (GTDB taxonomy): domain Archaea; phylum Thermoplasmatota; class Poseidoniia; order Poseidoniales; family Poseidoniaceae; genus MGIIa-L1. The sequence continues at coordinate 14,152 of DAIUCF010000043.1, forward strand.
CATTGCACCTGGAGCAAGTATTACTATCAAGGCACAAGTAATCAATGTTGGAGGTCCAACGCCTGCTCTGTTCAAGGTGGCCTTCTTTTCGGGCGACGAAGAATTACCGTTTGATACGGTAGGAATCGCTGGGATTAACAGTGATGAGATTGTAGAAGTAAGTACCGTTTGGGATGCTAAAGATGTTGACAGAATCCGTGTTGTTGTTGATTACGACAGGAACGTGCCAGAAGGCTTGATTGTTGAAGTGAATGACTTTGATAACAGTGCTGAGCATTCCATTGATATTGCTTATGGCGAGTATTTCGGTATCCTCGATTCACCACGTGAATCCCCACTTGCATGGATTTTTGTCATCACCTCAATATTGGTTCTTATCGCTGTAGCAACCGTTGCGGCTCGAACCACAATCGACCATGGTGAAGGTGCTTTCTCAGATGAAGAGGAAGAAGATTGGGAAGATGAAGAATACGACGATGATGATGAATTTGACGACGACTATGAAGACTAATGTTCTCAGTCTCATAAATCCCAAGTATTTCCAAATCCTCAAAAGAGGTCGACATAACGACAACTCCGTAGGGGTGGGGAGAGTATGTCGGATGTTTTCTCCAGCCTTGAACCGAGATTGGCTGCAGCACTCCATTCAAAGGGTTGGAATCCTACTCCGGTACAGATAGCAACACTACCTGAATTGTGCAAAGGTGAAGACAGAATTATCGTGGCCCCAACTGGTTCTGGAAAAACCCTATCTGCTGTTCTACCGATGCTGCATAGATGCTTAGTTGAAGACTGGGAGCCACTTTCAATACTCTACATCACTCCTCTACGAGCACTTAATCGAGATGTTGACCGCCGTTTAACCGAAATCACTGAAGCAGTCGG
>DAIUCF010000044.1:0-13696 GCA_036846305.1 Candidatus Poseidoniaceae archaeon
CATACTCACTCCAGACGAATTACTGCTTGCACCTCGAAAAATGAAAAACCCAATAGCGCCGAAAACTCCGAGGCATCCAAGGCAAGCCACTATGCTAAAGAGACCATCTCCAAGATCTGAGGATTGCATGTCATTTTCCTCGCCGTTGAGGCGCGGTGGATTGTACCAGTCCTCGTTAAACGGATCCTCATTCGTGCTTTCAAACGGCTCAATACCCGGGTTTTCAAACCAGAACTCCTCAACATCATTAGACAAGGAAGTCACCATGGGCAGAATGGCACTGGACCAGTTAGAATTATTGAGGTCTGTGAATACAGTATCAGGCAAATCTTCTTCCCATTCTTCGAGAACATACCAATACTCCCACCAATGCTCTCCCCCGGTATAAGCCCAATCATAACCATCGCCAGATTGGTTGGTGGCAATGAGCAACAACAATCCATCCCGGTAATCTTGGTCACCGATTTTCCATTCATCGAACAAGTCTACAGCGTAGTCGCCGAGAGACATGTTTGTATCGTTTCCAGTTGTGTAATTCATTGTAGAATTGATTGTTACGACAACCAGTACGGTGCCAGTGTTGAATTCGAGATCATCGGATACTTGGTTGATGTCGCGTTTCTCATCAAGACTGAGTACATCTACATCATCGACAATAAAGATGTTTGAGTCAGCAGGATATGTAACTCCCGCCTGCGCCCCCGGGGCGAAAACGCTTGCACTAAGGAGGGAGATAATGAGTATTGACAGGGAATATTTCCATACATTCAACATTTGTTCACCAAACCATCCTACGCTGTTGAATGGTTTAATGTTGGGTCGGTTTTTACAAATAATCAGCCGTTATTGATTCTTGTTAAGACCAGCCATTATGGCTTTGAGTGGTGCAGAGGGCAGGATTCGAACCTGCGAACTCATAGAGACTGGGACCTCATCCCAGCGCCGTTGACCAAGCTTGGCAACCCCTGCTTCGACCTACCGTTAGAACGCGCGTATATCAATTCCGCGACTTAACCCCAAGCAACGATATACCGATGATGGCAATAAATTGGAATGAAAAGACTCACAACCAAGGAGAATCATTACTTGCAATTATTGGTGATTCTAACGAATCATTGCTGAGGCATTCGTCCACGCATTCGCAACCATGTTTCACTACCGAACATGAGTGCGTATAATGAAGCGAGCCACAACGTCGGCCGGCCCCATTGCTCAACAGCATCCTCAGGAATCGTTCCTTGCCCCAGAATAAGCAGCATACACAGCCAGAGCATTGTAATGCCGTGCAAACCCCATCGAACACCCGACATGATTTGCGATGAATTTGCTTTCATCTCAGTGATTTCTACTTCAGTTAAAACAGCAGTCACGCCTTTGAGTTTGTCGAGTGCTGAGCCGCCATTCCATCGAATACGCCCAAGTCTAAATCGGTGCGCTACTTCGATAAGCGTGAATGTGGTAACCCATACGACGACAATTTCAAGCAATGACCCAGCGCCTAGTAAATCGAGAGAACCAAACGATGACCACATCAGAAGCCCCCACAACCACCCGATCAAAACAACCTGAAACGTCCGTGCAAATCTCGTGAGCCGATGCAGTAATTCAGCATCGTGCGACAACAGGTTTTCAAGAGTGATAACAAGCAATGTTACTCCCGAAAGCCCCATACTAAGCAACAGCCACCACCAGTCAATACCTCCGTCTCGCCAAGCAAACATCAGGGCGACCATGGTCCATGCAAGAACAACGACAGAAGCCATATTCGCAGCAGCCTGCATCGTGTACAAAGGGTCGCGACCATCCTTTAAGACAGCAAATCCTCCCATCAGGCGAATTTCAAACGCTGAATCATCAACGATTCCATGTGCTGCAGCAGTCATGCCTCCAACTGCTTTGATACGCGCATTTTCAACGATGCTTTCGGCTTTACCAGTTGCCCATTCCTCATCGAGACCCTTCACCTTCCAGGAAGAACCTCGACTTGCAGCATGAGCTGCGCCTGTTCCACGGTTTTTGGTGTTCCCAGATGACCGAGTTTTCGCCCAAGCACGTATCTCTTCAGATATGATGTCTTCAACTTGGTCTTCATTCAACGGTGCGCCGTGATCGGTGTAGAGCCATCTACACTGTATCGGTACAGGGGCAGGGTCGACATCGGGGGCGACCATTTGGAATTGACCCGGGCCGAGCGTTGGTAGCTGGGCAACCAAATCCTGGTCTCCACCGCTTTCTTTGAGTAGATGTCGAACCTTTTCAACATCCTGTGGTTGTGTAAACCGTCCAATAAATGTGGTATTGGCTTGTGCGAGGATTTTGTAATCAACATCACTCACGTTTTGCGTTGCTAACACACAGGCTACACCGTATTTTCGCGCCTGTTTGAATATTAATTTAATCAAATCTTTCGCCGGAGGATTACGTGGGTGAGGTGGCAGATAGGGTGCGACTTCGTCCATGAAAAACAAAAGTTTGATTTCACCATCAGCCGGTTGCTGAGTTAGCATCCAATCGTACAATTCCCGAGAAAGTTCTTGTACAAAATATTGCTTTTGTGCTTCATCTTGGATGGTGTTGAGGTAAACAATATTGAGTGGTATTTTCCCAGGTATTGCAGGCTCTACAAACGCATCGATGTCAATTGGTACGCCATTCGAGAAAAGCAATTGATTCACTCCAGAGGAATAGGCTGACAACCTTCTCGCGAGATCATTCCGTGTTGTCTTTGGCAGTCTTTCTTCAAAATCTGTAAGACGATGTTCCATCATTACCTCATCCCAAGTTGGAACATCGGGTTTCTCTTCACCTTCCTCAACTTCGTAGAAACACTCCGGGTAAAGCTGACGAGTAAATTCTTGATTAGGCTCTCGAACGACACGTGCTAGGGCTTGGAAATCACCAACATTGAGTCCGTGCTTTGTACCTTCGACAAGGATTTCATAGAGGAAAGGTTTGACAACTTTCCCTTGCGCCTTCTCTACATCGTATCCAGCAAGACTTGTGAATCCAGCAGCTACCATATCCCATGCAGTGATTGCCTCTTCAGCATCAAGGTCAGCGGGTGGCGCTCTGAACGGGTCGATACACAGCGGCAATCCCTTACTCCTTAACGGCGTCCAAATTCTGACTTCGCACATATCGAGCAATTTTTTTGCTCGGGCTACGTCTCCATTCTGCGCTTCAAGCTCGGATGGCTCAATACCAAGAGCAAGTCTCGCTAAATCTCCTTGCGGGTCAATGATAAGCGATGGAATTTTTGCTAAAGCCGCTTCTTCGATGAGAGCTTTTGCCATTACAGTTTTTCCGGAACCCGTGGAGCCAAGCATCGCTGCGTGCCTTGCAAGCACCATCGGTTTGATGTCTATTGGTTCACCAGTATCTCTTCTGTTTCCTAAATACAACCCACGGGGTTTGAATCTTTTTTTGCGTTGCTGTATCGGTTCTGACACCTCAACATTTTCGATTTCATCGGGCGAAAGAATGTCCCCGATCATGTCAGCAAGGCTGCGCTCTTCCTCTGGCTCGGAGTCTTCATCGAACCCGTTGTTCTCAGACACCATGAGCGGGGCAAACCGGTTGCAGGTCTTGAAGGGCGCGCTCCTCTCGATGTTTGAGAAGCAGACTCAAGGGGGTCGGCGGATTCGCCGGAGTATGGAGCGCATTCCGATGGCCCGCCCGACATGGAACAACGAAATGCGTTCAGCAGCACTCAATACCCTTGATTCCAAGCAATGGGTCAAAGGAGTCCAAGGCTCGGCTTTTGGAATGGAGTTTGCAGAACATTGCGGGGCGTTGAGCGCAACGCCTTGCCAAAACGGCTCATCGGCTCTCTGGGCCGCACTTCGAATCGCTGAAATTGGTCCGGGAGACGAAGTAATAGTTCCATCTTTTACTTTTATTTCTTCAACAACATGCGTTCTCCTGGTAGGCGCAACACCAGTTTTCGTTGATATTGAGCCAGAGTACTTCTGTCTCGATGTTGAGCAAGTCCGTCGAGCGATAACTCCGAAGACAAAAGCAGTCATAGGCGTCCATCTATTTGGACAAGTCTACGCTCCAGAACTTATCGATTTGTGTAAGGAAGAAAACCTCGTATTAATCGAGGATGCAGCACAGGCGCATGGTTCTACTCAAACATATGCGAATGGAAGTACCCGTATGGCGGGGGCGATGGGCGATATTGGTTGCTTCTCTTTTTTCCCATCGAAAAACATGGCCGTCGGCGGTGAAGGCGGCATGCTCACGACAACTCAAATCCGTTTTCAAGATCGCATTGTTGGTATAACGAACCACGGACGAAGCCCCGACCTTGAAGCCATTCAACTCGGAAGCAATCTTCGGATGTCAGAAGTGTCTGCTGCAATTGGCCGTTCGCAACTTTCTCACCTTGAGCAATGGGTTGGCAAACGTCGACAAAACGCAGAGAAGTACACTGCTGCACTTGCAACACACCCATTGCTTGAACCACCCCAAGTCCGCCCGAACACCCAACATTCATGGCATCAATACTGCCTTCGAACCCCGAACCCAGCGCAACTCATCGCCCATTTAGATGAACGAGGAATCGATGCCCGACGCTATTACACAGTACCATGCCATCGACAACAAGTGTACAACTCCCATCATCAATTCAACAGTGAACTTCCTAATACGGAGCGCGCCGCTGCTTCACTGGTTGCCATACCCGTCATGCATGAATTGACTGCAGATGAGCAACAATATATCATTGAAGCATTACTGGAATACCAGTGAATCACGGCCAGCCATTACGAGCAAGGCTTGAGTTCGACCATTGATGACGGCCAGTAATTTCCTCACCTATCCACGAAGGGATGACTACGGAGTAATCTTCGTTCGGTAGCTCCACTTCAGCAATGATGAGGTTGAGTAAATCCCCTTCAAACACGTCAATTTCCCACACGAGGCCGTCAGGCCCTGTCCAAACATGTCTAGTTTTCATTACAGTTGGGCACTCCATCTGTTCGACAATGTGAGATGCGATAACACCATCAATTGTCCATTCAAGTTCTATGGCTGACGCATGATCTCTCTTTCCTTTCAATGTGAGCGTTACACACTCATCTCTAAATCGAATTCTTGAAGTCCACTCATCTGTAGAGTTGATTATATTTTTCTGTTCAAGAGCGATGCCGCTTAACATTTTTTGGTTTTTATAGAAGAGATCAAAACCCCTCAAAGAGATGTCCGCACTGTGTAAATAGCATTGACGTATTCTTGAAGTGATAGAATCCAGTTTCCACGGTTGTGCTTCTTTATCGTTCAAGAAGAACCGCCGCTCAATCTCCAAATGCTCCCTCACATAATCACCCTGCGACCGTCGTATATGCCAACGTTGGGTCGGTCTTAGTCTCACCGAATGTAATCTGAACCAGTTTTTGTCAAATCAATGAACCAAGTTCTTGAAGACCCAGTGGTTGATGGAAGTGTATGAACGGGAGTTGGGTTGTACGTTTCTTATTCATTGCAGCCATTTCTTCACTGGTGTTCGGTCTTTCCGGAGACAATCAATCCATCTCAACCAATGTTCCAAACGATGAGGGGGCGGCCTCTTCTCCGGAAAGTTTCGACGAAGCAACAGAGTCTACATCCGGGGATGATTTCGAGCCAAGGTACAGTGAGGATGCAGAACAAGGCAGCAATGGAAGTGAGTCAAACTATTTCATTGGTTTAGGAGGGGGAATTCTCGCAGCATTATTCCTTGGATCCGGAGTTTTTGAAGTCATTAAAATCGCTTTTTTGATGGCTTTATTTACGCCACTCATGAGTAAAAAATCAAGGAACGACGACCTCAACAAAGGCAGAATTCTAGGGTTTATTGAAGGGAACGCAGGTATTCATTTTTCTGCGTTACGCGATGCTCTTCAACTGGCGAACGGAGTAACCGCACATCACTTGCAAATGTTAGAAACACAAAATGAAATTATATCTTGGCGCGACGGTAAACTTAGACGATACGCTGCCGCCCATCTTTCTACCGAGCAAAGAGCAACAATAGCGCACCCAGTCATTGGCACCCGACTCGCCATATTGGAAACACTTTCACGAGCCGGACAACTTGGACTTTCGAACGCTCAAATTGCTGAGCAACTCCAATTATCGCGTCAACTTCTATCGTACCATATCAAATCTCTAAGCGAAGAATCGTTCATCGAGAAGGTTTTGCCGAAAAGACGATCTCCTTGGATATTGACAACTAACGGTGAAGAGATTCTCGTTCAACGAAACACCGTTTAATGTAAAACCAGTTTACCAATTCCTTCATATCCAAGCGTACTGTAGAACTTTCATGAAAGCACATAAATCACTGGCAATCTCCCTCGTTTCCTTGTTTTTATTTTCTGGATGTTTGGGGATGGTCAATTCCGATTCAGAGGTCGAAGTGCCCGATGTCACGCTGCCTAATGATTGGTCTACGGTCGTCCAAAGAACTGCAGCGAGTCCCGAACTTTCAGTTTATGACAATTGTGAGGATTTAGAACGTTCAATAAAATTATCAATCGCAGAAGAATACAGAGTCCAACTTCTACAAGCCGTTGAAGAAGAATACTACTATGGTGGCGGCATATGGATGGAAGATGATATGGCCATGGCAGAATCTTCAGACGGTGGCGGGAATCAAGCCCCCACGGCCCGCCGTACAGAAGGTACCGATTATTCAGGAACGAACAACCAGGAGCAAGGCGTTGATGAGGCAGACTTCGTAAAAACAGATGGCTATTACATCTATTTTTTGAACGGTAAAAATCTCGAAATTTTTGGTGTTCCGGAGTTTGGTGAATTGACCCACCTTTCGACAACACCGATCGAAGGGCAACCGCAGGCAATGATGCTTGACGCCGATAGACTGGTCGTTATTTCAACTGTCTCGACATGGAATATTCCGGACACGGATGCCCTTTCCCAAGCCATGGGATGGGATGATGGATATGGCTCTTGGAGAACAACCTCCCTCACCAAATTTACAGTACTCGATATTACGAACCGTTCATTGCCTGATGAAGGCAAGGAATTGTACCTTGAAGGATACTACATGACGGCCCGTGAAGTGAATGCAACAGTTCGAACCGTAACACACACCTGGCTCGATATTCCAGGAATGAGCAGCTGGTTGGATTTACCGTCTGGATATTGGGACCTTGATTATGAAGACCCAATCCGTCGTGAAATCCGAGAGAAAGTGGCCTACAAAACCATACTTGACAACGCCGAAGCGCTCGATTCAATGGCGCTTGAAGACCTTCTCCCCAAGGTGTATGAGCGTTTGAACGGTGCACTCATCACACACACCATGAGTGACGATGAGTGTGCGGATTTTGCAGCACCCGAAGACGGGTTTAATCGCGGATTTAACAGCATATTCACCTTTGATTTATCAACAGAAACTCTCGATTTCCAGGCAGATCATATCGTTGGAAACTATCCGATGGTTTACGCTTCTCAAGACGTACTCATTCTTACTGAAAACGCGTGGGATTGGTGGTGGTTCTGGGGCAACGATGGAATGATGGAAGCAACCAACATCCATAGTTTTGACATTTCTCAGCCAGGAGATACTGTTTACACCGGGTCAGGTCGCGTGAACGGAACCATTCTCAACCAATTTTCAGTCTCAGAGTATGAAGGGGTTGTGCGCGTGGCAACAACATCAGGTCAGTGGGCGCGATGGTGGATGGAAAATCCTGAACCAATGAGTTCCAGCGTCGTGACTTTTTCTCACAGCGTAGACGCAGCGTCGGGCCAACAGGCACTTGTCGAAGTTGGCAGAGTTGACAACATCGCCCCAGAAGAACGAATTTGGAGTGCTCGCTTTGATGGCGATCGATGCTACTTGGTGACCTTCCAACAAATCGATCCGCTTTGGGTCATCGATATGTCGGATGAGGCAAATCCAACAATTCTTGGCGAACTTGAGATTCCAGGTGTATCGACCTACATCCATCCTCTTTCACGAGACCATCTACTCACGATTGGAATGGGTCCTGGGGAAGATGGAACAGGCCTTGACTGGTCCAGCACTCGACTTTCCTTGTTCGATATCAGCGATCCAACGGCGCCTGCTGTTGATGATACTCTCACGCTTACCCCCGTTACAGACCCATCCGACAACGCTTGGGTTTGGTCGTATTCTGAAGCATCGTATGAGCACAAAGCCTTCCAATATTGGGCTCCAAAGGACTTACTCGCCATTCCACTTTCTACATACAGATACAACAGTTGGACGGATGTGAACGGCGGCTATCATTGGAGCTATCAGTATGTTTCAAAATTGATTTTAGTGAATGTATCTGAAGACACTGGGAATCTTTCGGTTCATGGCACTGTAGACCATTCTGATCTTTATGACCGCGGCGATAATACGAACTGGTGGAACGAATTCAACATTCGCCGTTCGATTTTCATGGGAGATTATGTGTATGCACTTTCGTCCTCAGGCGTCACTTCTACGAACCTCACATCAATGGAGGAATCGGCCAGCATAGAACTCGCTTACAGGAATCCGTACCAGTCGTACTATTCTTACGATGAATCCGCAACTTCCGAGACTTTGGAAGATGATGAAGCATCAGAATCTTCAAGCGATGATGAAGAAGGCCAATCATCTGGAAGTTCCAGCGCTTCCAGCAATGAACCCAACCAAGGCTGATACATCCCTCGATAACGGTTGGTTGATATTCAAGGACAAGTTGTTCGAGACATGACATACGTTGTCGGCGTCGTTGGTTGCGGCCGATGGGGCCTTGCCCACATCCATACCTTGTTGGAACTCAAAGAGTCCGGCTTCGTGAAAGAGGTGTATGCGTGTGATACCAATGCACAACGACTTGAGGAGCTGCCCGCCCAAATCGACGGTTGTTTCTCTTCATGGGAAGAGATGTGCGATTTAATTGAGCCCGATCTCGTTTCGTTGGTTACGCCAAATAAGACACACGCCCAACTTGGTAAATCGATACTGTTACGCGGATTGAATGTACTTATCGAAAAACCACTCGCGACCTCTGTTGCAGACGTCAGGGAACTTACGACCCTCGCCAAAGCGAGTAGAACTAACCTTCACTCGGGATATCTTTTGCGCTACCACCCAAGTGTCTGTGCGGCGAAAGAGATAATTGAAGAGGGAAAAATCGGTTTGCTGAAATCCATTCGTTACATCAAGTATACGTCCCGAAATAAAAAACCCCTCACCAATCCCGTCGATGGATTAGCATCCCACGCCCTCGACATGATACCTTATTTGGCAGGCGTTAAGCCTCATCCATTCTTCACCAACATAATTGCGTTAAAACAGAATAAAGCAGCGTCTTTGTCTGAGGCTACTGAGTGCAAAATTAACGCACAGTACACGGGCTTGAAGAGACTAAACCATGTTGCTGTCGAAATCAGCGTTGGATGGGAACAAAACGATCGTTCGCTGATTACGATTGAGGGTTCCAAAAACGCTCTTCGATTTGATTTTACATCACCCGATGTTTTGGAACTTGGTTCGATTGAAGGCGGGTTCAGACGCGTTACACTCACCGATATGAAAAAGCCGCTCGAGGCCCAATACCGCAATATTCTATCGCAATCACCCCAGTCTCTCGCACATGCAAATACCCATTTACAAACAGCTGAAATCCTTCAAATAACCGTTTTACGGGCGGAGAGTTGGAGCTGCAAACATGCAGGTAATTGACCATCGCTCTTGGGAGTCTTCAAGAATCATCGGCTCTTCGGCAAAAACATGGGCCTTTCTTTCGCCGCCGTTCAACGCATGTTTCTCGGTAGTTTCATTGTCGCTGTTTTGACTTGGTTCTTGCAAGACAGCGCCATGGATGCGGCCATGACTTTTATTGGTCTTTCATCTTTAGTGGCCGTGGTTTGGGGGCTTTCAGAAAAAGACATCACTTTCAGCACGCTTGGTTTGAATGCTGATGGTGTTTTGCTCATGTTCAGTTTCGTTGCATCCATCGTCATTTTTGCTGAGTTATGCGTTCGTGTTTTCGACTTCCCATCCGTAGGTTCCTACGCCCTTTCGTTGTGTTTCATCGGTTCTTTTTGGTGGACTGGCGCACTGATTCAACCGAAGAACAACTGAATGAAGTGCGTTTTTGAGGCGAAGTGTGAAAGGCCTCCCTCTTCGACCCTGTCTGATTGCAATGGCGAAGTTTGGAGACCACCCCACATTACCTCAAGCATTGGAAGACCTGCTCATGGAGCAAGTTCACACGGTGTTTCTCAAGGCCGATTGCCCTCCGAGGGTGAAACAGGGCTCGATTGGAGAACTAAAACTCGTCGAAGTTGAATCTGAACAAAACTGGGATACACTACGATTGGAAGCATTTCAAGAAGAATTAGTTGAATTGGTTGAAGAGAACCGAAGCCGAAGCGATTGTTTCTTGGAAATAGATCGCAAAGGTTGCCAAGTGATACAATTGGGTGACTTGCGCATCTCATGTGCATGGCCCCCATTTGCCGATGCTCGAGAAATCACCATTGTACGTCCAGTTGCTAAACTCTCATTGGATGAGTATGAACTTGATTCTCGACTCATCGAGCGTCTTGCTGACCACCACCGAGGAGTGTTCATTTGTGGGCGGCCAGGTTCAGGAAAAACCACGCTTGCCCAAGCAATTGCAGAATACTTGGATACGGATATTGGGGCCATGGTCAAAACGATGGAAGCGCCAAGAGACTTGCAATTGGCCGACAGAATCACTCAATATGCTCCGTTGGAAGGAGACCTTGAGAAGACTGCTGAGATCATTTTCCTTGTCCGTCCAGACTTTGTTATTTTTGACGAAGTGCGACGAGCAAGAGATTTCGAAATATTTGCAGATGTCCGCCTCGCAGGTGTTGGCTTATTGGGCGTCACGCACGCAAATTCTGCTCTTGAAGCAATTCAAAGATTAATTGGCAAAGTTGAACTCGGACTCGTGAGTCAAGTTCTTGACACCATCATCCATGTTGAATCAGGCCAAATTCAACAGGTCCTAGAATTGCGAATGACGGTTAAACCACCAACTGGGATGCAGGAAGAACTCGCACGCCCGGTTATCGAAGTGGTCGAATTTCCAAGTGGGAAAATCACTCATGAAATGTTTGCTTTTGGTTCTGAAATTGCAGTCGTTCCCGTTGAAGGGCGAAAAGCCGGTGCGCTTTCCCCAATGAAGATGCTTGCTAGAGACCAATTGACCCACATTATTCAGCAGTGGGTTGGCGTTCAATGCCAAGTTCAATTCAAAGGTGAATCAAGTGCGACAATTTATGCTCCCCAGAATATGATTTCGACACTGATTGGTAAAGGCGGAGAGAACGTACGACAACTCCAAGACGAATTAGGTGGGATGCAACTGAACATCGAATCCTTTGATGAAATGCCAGAATCTCTATCGCTGCCAAAAAATAAGCATTGGCAGGATGTTTCCGACCAGCGCAGCCGTGACAGTCGGGCGTGGGAGTACAGCAATCGTGGAAACAAAGGTCGGAAAAACAAGTCGAAGAAAAGCCGCCGTTAGAAATCGGCATTAGAAACGCTCTTTCACCTATGACTACTGGGTCTTTTTTTTAAGTGCAATTGGTTTAGCACCGCTCATGACCGATGATAACAAGTCGACTTCTAGCGACCAAAGGGCGCTGATTAAGTTCCTTTTAGAAAATCGAGCAATGGTAAATTGGATCTCGATTTTAATGATTGTCTACGCAGTTTGGGCAACGATCGAAGTTCTAACCAATGCATCGGGTGCCACATGGTGGCCGCCAGAAACAGGGACTCCTGTTTCCGATTACTTCAAATCTGACACCAGTTCTCAAAACATCAACAACGGCTGGGTTATTGGCTTGGGCGCCGTGTTCGGCACACTCGGGGTTATGGTTCAATACTTCTACAGGGCTGCGCCGTATGTCGACGCATCGATGCAAGCAACGGCTGCTTTGATTATCTCAGCAGTGAAGGAAGAAGAGATTCAGGAATCTGCTGAAAGACTCGCAGTCGAAATGGTTGCTGAAGCAGAAGAAGCAGAAGCTGCTGCAGAGGCCGAAGCAAAAGCAGAGGCCGAAGCAGAGGCTGCAGCAAAGGCAGAAGCCAACACAGTCGAGCAAGCAGACACTTCTGCTGCTGAAACCGTTGCCAGTGACGAAGATTTGGTAGAAGACGGACAACGAAAGAAATTCTGAGGTGAATAAAATGTGGGAACATAGATCAGTATCAAACAAAGCGTACATAGAAACAAAGCAGATGCGACCAAGCGAAACGTATGTTCGCTTGATGGATATCGTCGAAGAAGCGGTCTCAAAGGCTCAAGTCGATGAATTTGACCATGTTGAATTCCTCAAGTATGTCCCTCGTAGAGGCCCCTGGGAAGAACTTCCACAATCTGACACTACGAAATCAGACCCTCGTGTTCGATACATCGGTCCTGCAAGGGCACGTTTGCTCAACACCAACCTCATGCTTGGCTCGACATGGATCGAAGCAGAACGGTTCAAGTTCGAACGACGAATTTCAAATGTTTCTGAGTTTCTCAAGCAAAAGACAATTATCAATGCCAACATGTGGACTCCAAAACAACTGTCTACAACCCAAACCCTCTTCTTTTGCTCAACAGGCGATGAAGAACGCATGGGGGGCTCTTTCCTAACTGGCGACGGGCCAGGAGTCGACCACCCATTCCTCGGAGCCAAAGAAGGCGAAGAGCCAGAATGGGAAACTATTCTTTGGGGCTTAGGTCACAGAGGCGTAGTTCCTGACTCAGACCCGTTGGATCAATGCTACTACCCGTCATTGATGCACCGTGGTGTATCGTTCAACAACAGGCTTGGATGGACACGTTATTCTCCAGCCGGTTTCGGAAAGGATGCCAGTGGCTACATCATGACCCGTCCAGGAACTTGGATTTGGCCAGCAGTCAACGGCAACCGTGAATCGCCAACCGCATTCAATTTGCTCGTCAATCTTCCAGACCGCCGACTTTCATTCGGTGAAGAAGGAATTACTGATGTGTTTATGACGACTGGAAAGACTTCTCTTTACAGTTTGATGGGCATGATGAGTTCTTCAACAGTTCGCCAAATGTTTGGTGCAGGTTCCGAAATGGTGCCATTGGAATTCCATTGCATCGAACCGGGATTGGACGAATGGATTGCAAGTGCTAGTGACGAAGACAAGTACGCTCGTTTGTTCGAGGTCTGTGCATCCTTCGGATACATGTTGACCGACCCATGGATTGGTGGACTCGGTGGCGGAGCAAAGCGACGCCGCCTGCTCGTATACCCACGCGACCAAGGCAACTTGTTGACCTGTGTTAACGCAAGTCAAGTTGCAGACCACGCTCTCAAATCGAATTATGAATCAACAGTGTTCACCAAATTGGACCAAGCTGACTTCATGAACAGAGTCACTCGCCGATTCAAGGCGTATGCAGACCTTGTTGCTGCAAGCGACGTCGCTCAAGGTTCTCGTTGGATCAGTCAAGCCGACTTCCATGACGGTGAAAAGAAGCAAGTTGGACCGAACGTTCACTCGATTCTCTCCGTTCGCGGTTACGATGTCATGAGTATGGATGAGTACATCCAGACCTTCAACGACATTTCCGCAGCGCCAGACCGCTTGATGCGCCGCTGTGTTCAATCGATTGCTACGAATGCCTTGAAGACCGTCTACCCACTTTCCGACCTTGGAGAAACTGCAGATGCTGCT
>DAIUCF010000045.1:0-13580 GCA_036846305.1 Candidatus Poseidoniaceae archaeon
GGTTCGGTATTCTTTTCCAGTCATGATATTCCTCTCCTCAGTTTTCCTCCACCGTATCGGCGATTTCATCAGTCATTTTCTTGACCATTCCGTCAATAATGTCGATGTATCCCTTTTCGAAACGACCTCGCATGAGGTCGGAACGAGCTGGGACGTTGACAACATCGTTGAGTAGTGCGCCGCCTGCCATAGCGGACTTGGCAGCATCTTGGAACGATAGAATTGCTTTGGCCATTTGGTATTGTAGGTGGATATCACAGTAAGCATCAACATCGTGGAATCCATTCTGTTGCAAAAAGAATTCACGAATCATACGTGCAACTTCAAGCGTGAGTTGTTGGTCAGTGGGTAGGGCATCGGAACCAACTAGTTGGACAATTTCTTGCAATTCGGACTCGATCTGTAGCAAACCACTGATTTGAGTTCGGATTTCAGGGAAATCTTGAGCGATGTTATCGCGGAACCACTGATCTAAACTTTGTGGGTACAATGAATATGAGTTCAACCAATTAATTGCAGGGAAGTGGCGTTGACGAGCAAGGCCAGCATCTAATCCCCAGAAGACCTTGACGATTCGGAGTGTTCCTTGAGAAACCGGCTCTGAAATGTCTCCACCTGGTGGCGAAACTGCACCAATAACGGTAACTGAACCATCATCGCCACTTAGTGTCTCAACTCGACCAGCACGTTCGTAAAACTCAGCAATTCGAGATGAGAGGTAAGCAGGATATCCTTCTTCACCCGGCATCTCTTCAAGACGGGACGAAATTTCACGCATTGCTTCAGCCCAGCGGGAGGTCGAGTCAGCCATCAAAGCGACGTCATAGCCCATGTCTCTGAAGTATTCTGCGATGGTAATTCCGGTGTACACGGATGCTTCACGAGCAGCCACCGGCATGTTTGATGTATTGGCAATCATGACGGTTCGCTCCATGAGGGGCTTACCGGTGTTTGGATCAATCAAGTGAGGGAACTCGTCCAACACTTCGGTCATCTCGTTTCCACGCTCACCGCATCCGATGTAAACAACAAGTTGTGCATCGGAATACTTTGCGAGTGATTGTTGGGTGACGGTTTTTCCAGAACCGAACGGCCCAGGAATTCCAGCAGCCCCACCCTTAGCGAGTGGGAATAAGAAATCGAGGATTCTCATACCGGTGATAAGAGGTGTGTCAGGTGCATACTTTTGTTGGAAGGGTCGAGGAGTACGAACCGGCCACTTTTGCATCATCTGCATTTCAGTTCCGTTATCAAGCACACAAACAGTCTGAGTGACATTGAAATCTCCGGATTCAATCGACTTTACTTTACCACTAACGGTTGGAGGAACCATGATTTTGTGAACGATTGTTTCGGTTTCTTGAACGTGACCAATAACTTGTCCGCCGACGACAGAATCGCCGACTGCGACTTGAGGCTCAAAGGTCCAAATCTTCTCAAGGTCGAAAGCATCTGCATCAACACCCCGAGTAATGAAAACGCCCATTTCCTCTTCTAAGGTAGGAAGAGGTCGTTGAATTCCGTCATAAATTTGGGTAAGGAGGCCGGGGCCCAATGAAACGGAGAGTGTCTCTTGTGTATTCAATACTGGTTCACCAGGACGAATACCAGAAGTATCTTCGTAGACTTGGATAACGGATTTATCTCCGTGCAGTTCAATAACTTCACCCATCAAACCTTCATGGCCGACACGGACAACGTCATACATTGCTGCGTTCATGCCGGTTGCGGTTACAACTGGACCGGATATTCTGTAAATTACTCCTTCATTGCTCATTTTTATTTCCTCCTTATGGTTTGGAATCTTACTTCCACAGATCGACTCCAATTGCCTTGCGTATTGTGTCACGCAGTGCGGTGTCTTCCTCCGTACCAATGCCAAGCACTGTCGGAGAGACGGATGCCGAAAGTTGGTCACGAAGACGCTCCGGCAGTGTTGCTAGGATTGTGGAGTCGACCACAACAATCCCAACATTCTTTGAATTGAGTAGAGATTTGAAGACTGAAACCATTGCTTCTTCGCCTTCAGGATTAAAGAGAGAGTCGATACCTGCAAGTTGGAACCCAAGAGTGAATTCCGGTGAACCTACTACTGCAATATCCATTCTTCTTCACCTCACAAAATATGTGCTTCAATAACTTCGTCAGAAAGTCCTGCTAAGCGCCCACGAACGATAAAGCGCAAATCATTCACTTCTTGGACCTTCATGGCCACATAATGAATAATCGGTAGTGCAGAAACTGGATGAAGATAACTCATGCGTTTCATGATGTTATGTTCCCGCTCTTTGAACCAAGTAACCACAGGGTCTAGACTGTTCATCTCTTTGCTGTCGCTTAATACCGCCTCGAAGGCAGGATAATCGAAACGGTTGGAGCCTCGAAGCAAATCCATTGCGGCATCTACGCCGCCAGCTGAAATCGAAGAGAAGGCACGAGTGGGTAAAAGACGACCACCTGGGACAAGCATGGGAACTACTTCTTCAAGAGAAATGCCTACTTGTTTTGCTTCTAAGAGATTCATGAGGTTTCGATGGTCAATTTCTGCAGCGAGCAATTCTTTCAAGAATCGATTTGCTGGATTCTTTCCATCCAAAGATTTGATTGCATTCTTGAAGTAATGGCGGTCTAGAGCGTCTTCATATTCGCTCAAGCGTGCATCATCAGAAACAGCGTTGAGATCGGGACCGAACGATTTGCGGCGCATTTGAACGACTGCGGAACGCAAGTCATCTGCGGTTTCAATTATCTTCAGCCATGGAGTATTCATATCATTCAATTCGGGAAGAATTGAATGTGCTACTTTCTCAAGCTCGACTTTGTTTACCACAGAGCGCAAGACGACTTTAGCGTTATAATACTCAAATCGAGAGGTGTATACTTCAACAATATTGCGGATTTTACCGCTGCAAAGTGACAACATCTTCTCCAACTCGTGCTCCAAGTTGTGCGTTAATGCTGCCTCAACTAAATCTCCACCTGACAATTGGCCGGCGTAGAGATCTATTTCAGAACGATAACCAATTTCGCCAACCGATACTGTCAGTTGTTCTGGAGATTGGCTGATGAGTTGACGTAGCCTGGCACGGTCCGCTAGTTTCTGCCGACGTGACTTGGCACGGGCAGCAACATAAGGTGTGTTTCCAAGCATTACCATCATTATCCCTCAGTCAAAAAGTATTGAATTAATTCCAGCCAAATGTGCACTCCAAGAAGTTTCTAGAAGTGTGTCAAAGCGCATGTCGTAGGACACAGAGCCGTCAGGAGATTCGAGTACAAAGCCACCTAATCCATCGATTGCATCGCCGACTTTACGCTTCCCAGACAGTTCTGAGAGAGCTTTGCGGTCAATTTCAACAGGGCGGATTGAATAGTCATCGCCACCGATTTTGTCTGCCTTCGACATCAATGATTTGAGTAAACTCGCCCGCCCTTTGAATTTAGGGCTTGCAAGTTCATCACTGGCTGTACTTAGAGTCTCATCGAGAACTTTGCGTCGGGCGATGAGAATTTCTTTTTGATTGGCTTGTCGTGCACTAGCAACAACTTCACGAGCAATTTGACTTGCTTCACGTTCAGTTCGTGCCGATGCTTCAGAGCGAATGGTTTCAGATTTCGAGTTGGCTTCGGCAAGAATTGCCTCTGCTTCCTCATTGGCTGCTTTGACCATTGCCGAGGCTTCTGCCTCTGCCGATTTTGCGATATCCTTTGCGAGTGTTTCTAATGTCATATGTATTCCTCTATGGTTTATGTTTCACGTACTGGGTTGCCCCAGAATAGTAGCCTTCCTCCTCAAAGGAAGAGAGGCAAAGCACCGAGAATCACGATAGATTCAGGCAGTGCAGTGAAAATTAGTGCAACACCGAATTTGCTTCCGTCTTCAGCCAGCATACCGACAGCTGCGCTGCCGATTGCTGCTTGGGATAGGCCTGCACCGATTGCTGCAAGACCTAGTGCAATTCCAGCTCCGATTGCTGCATATCCGGAACCATCAGATTGTGATAGTTCAGCATCTTCGGCTGCTGCGACACCTTGAGCAACCATGGTAATGGCTGCCAAAAGGATCAATGTTCTTAGGCTCGTTTTTAGGGTATTTACGTTCATATTTACTACCTCGTTTTGTCCGTTGGACTATGATTTATTCTCCACATGGAGATTGCGGCCACCAAGCGGTGCAAAAGCTTGCCCGGACCCGTCGTAGAATTTACCCATCCATTCCACAAAGTGGAGACGGGCAGCGTGAATCGTTGGGGAAAGTATTCCCAGAGCGATTGCAAACACTTGAATGAAAAGGAACAGGACGAGGCAAAGCAGTCCTATCAGGATTCCAAATGCCCCTCCGCTGGTGAAGGCATCCACCATCGGCTCGAAGCCCATAGTGATTGAAACTTCAGCGATTTTAACTCCTGCCACTCCCACGGCCATAATTCGCAGATACGAAAGCGTGTTAGCGAGCAGCCCGAAGGTTTCGATTGGACCCATGATGAGACCACCCGCCCATCCGAATTTCTCGAAGATGGCTAAACCGATAATGAGGCTGATGATTCCAAGCACCAACAGAACCGTCCAAATTTGGAATTCAAACAGTTCATTATAGCCAGAAACCATGTTGCGGCATTGCATGAATCCACCAATGAGAATGAGCAACCAAGAGCCTTTCTCGAAGTAAGCAGCGGCAGCTCCGTGTGCCTTGTAGACGTTGACAAGTCCAAGCATGTATCCGAGGAAAATGTGAATTGCACCAAGATAGATTGACAGGACTACATACTCTTGAAGCCCATGTCCGGCTTCGGCTCTGTGGAATGGCATGTGAAGTCCGCCGAGGTTGAGAAGATCTGCCAGAGTAGAAGGTACATGCACATTTGCATAAGTCCACTCGTAGAATCCGGTGAATGGTGAATCGGAACCCATTTGTCCGGTCTTATCCCAAACAAAACCGAATCCTTCGGCGAAAATGATGCCCCAAATGATACACCAAACACCCATCCATCGCAGAATGGTAAGTCCTTTTTGTGCCATTGGGTCGGCAGCAAAAGCCTTGCTACCAAGCCAGCCAGCCAGCAGCAAGAGAACAATTCCGTACCCCCAATCTCCGAGAATCATGCCGTAGATGAATGGGAAAGTCATCATGATGAGCATCGTTGGGTCAAAAGTTCCGTACTTAGGTCGGCCGACCAAGTCGACCATCAATTCAAACGGTTCAGAAGTTGAATTGTTTGTGTATTGAATCGGAGGTTCAGGCTCATCATGGCCATCATCATGAGATGGCGTGTTACGGATTAGAGTAAGAGAAATGTCTAATTCAGGTAAGTTGATTTTCCCATCGCCATCCAAGTCGACAGCAGAAACAAGTTTACCCATCTCCCACGGTGGCAGATTTGCAATGTTGGCATTCTTAAGAGCCATTTGGAATTCGTAGCAATCAATCATTCCCGAGTCATCTAAATCGATAGACTGGAAGAATTGGAAAATCGATTGGTTGGAACGCTGAAGGTAATTGGATAGCATGACCAACTCCTCTGGATGAGATGGAGCCTCATGTTCGTGTTCGCCATGGTGGTGGTGCCCGCCCTCGTATTCCTCGATGGTAACGTGTGATGCAACCTTGGCCAATGCGGCTTCGACGCTGGAGGCCTGGTCGGATGGAACCCAGCCGTCAAGTGCAAAGGCTTGGTTGCTGACTGCAACAAGAGTAGGTGCTGTGTGAATCGAAGACTCTCTGGAGAGGTATTCTTCGGCAGCAACAAGGTTCCTACCGTTCTTTTCAGTCCACTGTTCAAGGGATTCTTGGGATTCTGCAATTGTGGATTCAAGGCTGTTGATCTCTTCTAGGAGGGCGGTCGCTTTCTCACTGGGGGAGCCTTCGCCCTTAGGGATTTGAACAGGTTTTGAACCGAGTTCGGCCATACAGATTTGAACCTCAGCAGAATGTTCAGGGCGGCATGCAACCGCAATCAAACCGCCGGCAGCATGAAGTTCAATCTCGGAAAGGATATCAGAGAAAATGTCACGAGACTTGGATGCTCTTCGAGATTCACCAACAAAGAGTTCTATTCCATCATAGCCGTCCATAAGTTCCAACGGCAAATCAAGAGGTGCCAAACGATTGAGAACGTGGTGTTGTTCTTGGCAAGTGGAAATCTTTGCCTCCGAATCCCGTATTGAATCGATGTATCCTAATGCATTGTTGATCTCGTCTTCAAATGACGCAATGAGTGCTTTGGCCTCCTTGTGAGACATGGGGCCATCGGCATTGACTGCTTGGACAGCTGATGAAACTGCTTGAACCTTAACTAAAAGATTGCTAACTGAGTTAGCATCATCCGAATCCATCGAACGTCCGACCCCAATCCCATCTTCGAATCGGCCGTATTCTTGAATGTGAACGCAAGAAAGTTCCGTACATAGTCGGAGAATTTCCTCCATTTTTTCGACAGGTGCCGCTACTGTAAGACGTGACATCTCGGAAGTAGCAAACATGATCTCGCCTCACTGTGATGTAACTGCGTCAAGTAGTGATTTGACTGCTTTTTGTTTTCGGCTAGAAGCTTCGGATTCGATACCCTTGATTGTACCGGCGCCCTCTTTCAAAACGCCATCTGCTTCTTTGTTTGCCTTTTCTCGGGCTGCGTCAAGCGTTGCTTGAGTCTCGGCAACTGAGTCTTCAGTGGCAGCTGAAACTATTGATGCTGCTTCGCGACGAGCGTCAGCAACTACCTTGCTTGATTCTGTTTGGGCAGACGAGAGTCTCTTTTCAGCAGACTGCTCGGCTTCCTTGATTTTTCGAAGGACATCTTTCATACCCAAGTAAACCACCAGTGATTTGCCGAATAGAAAGGGGTTTATGAGGATGATGGGCAGTTATAATGGACATTGGAGACCGTCTAATTAGAATCTGACTCGGGTTTAGTAGCCCGAAAACGGGTTGCCATGAGAAGCGGCCAAAGAAGTCGGCCTTGCACATCATGAAACCCAACTTCCTTCATCATTGTGCGATAATAGCCGTTAGTTCCGTACTGAGTGTATGTATTAGCAAGACCCTTCCAAGGATGGTTTTTCTTCCTTGTGACGTAACGCGCAATCCACTGGACAACTGTTGACATCCAGATTCGGCCACCGAGCCCGTGAATCCAGTTCGCTTTACCTGCATCACAAATGACCAAACGGCCGCCGGGTTTGAGAACACGATAAATTTCAGCAAGACCTTGCTTTTTGTCTTGGAAGTCACGGAAGGAAAACAGACAGAATACCATATCAAACATGTTATCATCAAGAGGTATTGATTCAGCAATCGCCTCGACATAATGAGCCGGTTTCTCTCCTCGAGATTGCCGTGCAGCATCAACTCGTACTTTGGCGACTTTCAACATTTCAGATGAAGGGTCGAGACAGGTGACATCTAACCCAGTGAGGTCTTCTGCGAATGACCCAGGCCCACAGCCAACTTCAAGCACCTTCATGCCAGGTTGTGCGTGATTTCGAACATTTCTTCTCCATCTTTTGTCCTGCCCGAAGGTCATCAACCGGTTAACTCGGTCATAATTTGGAATGGTTTCTTCAAGTTGCAACTCCAACTTCTCCCATGCCTCGATATCGATGCCAGAAGGATCGTAACCTCCAGTTGCCGAACGGTCGCCCATGGACTTGCCTCTCGCCCGACCTCTTTGGATATGTCGCACCAGAAAAAATGAATTTTCGTGCTCTTTGTCCGCTTGAAACGGTACTTCAGGCAATACGCTCGACTGTCTCTGGGGTAATCCCCTCTTCTGGAGTTACCCTGAACACCAAAATTTTGAGATTCTCAGGTGCATTTCTGAATTTTGATACAATCATGGATGTTTCAAAGTCAGTTCCGATTGTTCGAACTTGGAACGAGAGTACCATATCTGCGATTGAGGCAAGCTCTTGCTTAACCGTGGGGTCAAGCCCATTGGTCGATACAGAGACAAGTAGTAAACCACGATTGAGTTGTGCGTGGGCCTGCAGCATACGAACCATGGCAACAACCCTCGCAGGGTCTTCTCGCTGTAGGAAAAAATCAAGGCTATCAATGACAGCGCGGAAGTAAGGCCCAAGAGCCATTACTTCATTGGTAACTTCTGTGAGATAATCTTGAGTATTATCATCAACAAACCGGGTTTGAGCAAGTCTTCGAATATCGTCGAGTCTAAACCCTTCGAGACGGTATCGACTTGCTAAAAGTTCACGCTCTAATACCGTAGAATTGTATTCTTCGCCAATCGTCCGAACACTGATATCAAGCGGCCAGTCATACTTTTGAAAGATACGAATGATTTCCTGTTGCCCTTCATTTGTTGAAATATAAAGTGTATTATCAGACTCTTCGGCCGGAGAAGTAAATTGCTTTGCAAACAATTCACTCCCAGAACCAGTATCTGTAAATGCGACCATCATGAATCCTCTTGGGACTCCACCGTGCATCTCATTGTCGAATTTAGGAACGCCAAATGAACCTACTTTACCGAAAAACTCCTCATCTTCGGGGTCAAATTCTATTTTCCTTGCCATAACAATTACCTCAGTTGATGAGTACCTGGCCTCTGTCAATCAAGTCAGTGCAGTACAAGTCAAGATTAGCTAATACCAGTGGCGGAGTTTGGTCTGGAACATTGAGAATTACAGACAAAACCTCACGTTGTCGGAACGTGTTGATGAACGTATGAAGATATTCTGCAAGCATGCGATCATCGTTGTATATTGCCAATGCGTTCACGCTGTCGAGGAAAACGAAATTACGGGCTGATGTGGTCATTCGAAGGATGTACAGTGTTCGTAGAAGCACTGATTCCAGCATAATCGGGCTGTCGACAAAATGGATATTCGTGTATTCGACATCTGTTCCGCCTAAGATTCCGGATGAAACCAAGTCGATAAACTGTATTCGTGAGATGTCATCATCTGAGAGTCCGATGCTCTTGAATTCTTCAATTCGTTCTGCTGCTCCAACGCTAGCACAGATGTAGACTCCACCCATCTCAAACATCTGCATCAAAGGAATCAGTGTACTCGCAGTGACATTAAACGCATTCGAGTTACCACAGCGAACTTGTATGGAACTGTTGAGGCTCACATCCGCAGCAAGTTGTTCAGCAATACGGTCATCGAGAATGAGGTTTTGGTACATAGAATCATCCTACCTTGTTGGTTTTGTCGTGCTGAGCACCCCATTTGAGCATTGGAGTCAACATGACGCCGAGTGGCGTGAGTTCAATGGCGTGCTTGGCTCTACTGTGTGAAGTACCACGCATCTTGACAACTTGAAGGAAACGTAAAAGGTGGCCCATTCGTTCTACATCGCCCATAACAATAATGCCGTCTGCGATTGCTTCTTCAACACCAAAAGAAGACCAGTGCGCATTTTCAGTTGCTGAAGTGATTTCAGAAATCAGAATGGTAGTGCACCCTAGGGAAGCTAGTTTCTTACCCAGAGTAAACAGGAAATCACGGATCAGTTGTTCAGATTTGATTTTGTAACACAGCGTAGTTACTGAATCGATGACAAGGCGGGTTGCGCCAATCTCATGAACGATATTGATGATGGCTTTAATCAAAGCATGCACGTCATCAAGATCGAATGATGCTTTGTCCAAACCAAGCCACGAATACAACACGTCCATATCAAAAACATTGATTTTTCCCGAATCAACCATCTTCATGTCGAAGAAAGCATATTGGCGTATATTTTCAAGCAACTTGATTGATGGTTCAGTGGCGGTAAAATGCGCACATGATTCTGGAAGTTTAGCAAGGGCACCCCTCACGAGAAATTCCATTGCCAGTGTCGTCTTCCCGGAACCACAGGTTCCGGCTGCCAAAACAGTTGAGCCATGAGGGATTCCACCTCGGAGGATTTCATCCAATCCATGAATGCCGGTTATACAGCGGTCACGGGTATAAATCGAGGTAGACTGCATGGGATTCACTACGACCAGCGGCTTTGGGTTCATGAATCATCCGCTAAACGGTGTTGAAATTGCAGCACTAGGGACGTATCAAAAGCCATCGCCTGGTGAAGGGGAGCTTTGCACGCTCCAAGTAGCCTGTGTACCGTTAAAATTTACTTCAAGAGATTGGCCCAAGGATGTGAATAACCCCGTATCTCCTCCCCACTCAACCTTCATGACATCATATGGGCGCGCTTCGTCGATTTGGGTATATCTCAGCGTTAAGACGCCTCTTCCATCATTGAGCAAATTGATTGAACCAACGCCCAGAAATGAATCTTGAGAAAGGTCGATAATTTGGGAGGCGTTTCCAGCGACTTGTGAAGTTGAGTCGCCAGTGAAGAGAACGGTCGATTTACCAGAAATTACACCCTCTCTAAACAGCAAATTATTTGCTCCTTCGGATGATGTATGATTGAACGACCAACCACGCAAAGATAAGGCGAAGTCATTCGGATTATAGATTTCTATCCATTCGGGACCAAAGGACATCGGCCGTATCATTACCTCTGAAAGATAGAGGTCATTGTTTTTCTTACCGCCTTTGTGAACTTCAAGAACAATTCGGAGAATTTCTCCGTCCTGTGAGAACTGCCTATTAGCGGAGGATGAGGCGGAAGCAGAAGACCGTTCAGTTCCACCAGAAAAAAGTTCTACACCTTCTCGAGATGAATTGTCCGACTGAATTATTTTGATTGAAAGATGCAACGAGTAGCCGGAATCTAAACCTAGCCCAGCAGCCATTTTTTCCTCTGAAACATTGTGTAAAGCCTCAATTCGTTGATAATCAAGTTCACCGTTGCTGACCAAACCAGTTTGTACACGACCGTTGTCAAGGGCCACTGCGTCAACTAAATGCCAATCAGGTGTTGAATTATTGAAGTCCATACCACCTGAACCCATCGGAACGTACCACCCGCCATCTGAAGTAAGACGGTCCAAACCCTGTACTGCAGCACGATCAATACGGTCTACATTTGGATCATTCGAGCCCATCTGAAGTTGAGCAAGGGATAAGAAGGCAGTGAGTATCATGAGAAAAAGTGCAAAAGCCGATAAGAACTCTATTACCGCGGTGAGTGCTGAATCGTCTCTTTTTAGACGGCAAGCACCGTTGCTGCGCATGGTGTTGGGTTGATTATCCGATTGAAGAGGTTGCCGCTTGGGGGAGGCTCAAAACCACCACTTTTCGCAAATATGCCCCCTACGGGGGCGATGAGTCTTTGAAGCCCCGCTGCGAGGGTCTCTCTAATGTCGCGTCATGCTGAACCGGAATCGGGTCGAAAGGAATGCAGTTTTGGCTTCGTTGCTCTCCTCCTCTTGGCAAGTCTTACTGGGCTGATTTCTTTACCGGCTGCGTCGGCTGATGCACAAGGAGACTTATCCCTAGATGCGAGTGTGTCTCCATTAGAAGATTCATGGGGCTCTTCATGGGAAAGCATGTTCTTCAATGCAACAATTACCAATGAAGGCCTACAACAATCAGTGAATCGAGCACTGTGGTGGTATGTTTGTGAAGGAGACGTGGTCACTTCACTCTGCATTTCATCATATGATGAACGGGGAAGTTTTTCTCTGCCCACGATTTACTCAGGAGTAACTGATGATTATCAATCCTCAAAAAGTTGGAACCCGGCAGGGGATGAAGGTGTCTTTACGGTTGTATTTGCATTTGAAATCCAAGACCAAGACCCAAGTGACGACACGATTTCATTGAAAATTAACCTAACCAGGTCTTTTGTCGACCTTGGAGTTAATCAACAATTTAATCCTACAACTACTTTGGAGAATTTAGCCTACGAAGGCTCACAGTATATTCTCAACTCCGACACCGACTATGTGATGGAAATTCGTGGCACGGTTACTGCATGCAGTACCTGCGGCTTTGTGGCTGAGCTTGGGTGGCAACTTTGGAGCGAAAATGGAGGAGTGAAAATCTCAGAATCGTACATGGATGTATCCAATTTACCTTCGTGGGGCGGTGTTTCTACTTTCACAAGAGAGATGCCAATCTTCAACCATGCAAATGAGGGGACCTTCATATTAAAATGGGGCCTTTTCAACAGTTCAGGAACTCCATATGCAGATTTGAATCCGTTGAACGATGTTACTGAGACCGTGCTGGTAATCAACAATGCGATAGACCTGGTAGCATCTTCGATGTTCCCTGGACATCTCTCTGAATCCGACTTCTATTACTATGGTGACGAGATGGTGCATACTGTCATCACCAATGACGGATACGTCACAATTTCAAACACCGTCGTGTCCTTCAAAATTTTCAACCTCGATGGAGATATAGAAGATGAACAACTGTGTCCACTTAGCAACATCCACCCAGGTGATTCGAAAACATGTATGTTCAACGTCACTATTGTCGGTGATGACAAAACATTGATTCTAAGCGTAGCTACAAGCTTTGCCGAAGGTCCTGATTCGAAAACTGGAAACAACAATCTCAACGAAGTTGCCGACATTATCGCCGGCAACATTAGCGCAAGAATCGATCAAAGTAATCCCTTGGGAATCTACACCACTGGGGAAAATATCGAAATGGTTGCAAGGACCAGTGAAACTGCTGCTGGACCTCTCAATTATTCATGGTGGGTTCTTGGCATTGTCAATCTAGGATACGGTCAAACACTCAACATCTCGGGCTCCCGTTTGGGCCTTGGCGATCACACAATTACACTTCGAGTGACCGACGCCTTTGCTATAATGGAAACTGTTCACAAAGAGATTTCTCTGTTCAATTACATTTCATTAGATAACGAGCCTTACTTTACTGGGCAGGCAGTAACTCAATCTCTTGCATACCTAGAATATGAATCGATACTACCTGTTCTTGGCACCCAATACGGGATAGGTGAAGGAAGGGAACCATTGTTGCTTCTTTCTTTCGACATCCTCTCTTCGGAAGACAATTCCAAAAACACCGGCCTTGAACGTATTGACCTTCACCTCAACACATCTGCACTTCTTCCCGACAATATACCCTTGGAATCAGTTGAAATCCGATATCTGCCTTCGCTTGAAGACAACATCTGGACGTTTATTGACCAATACACCAAAAACACCGACAACACCTTTGACGTCACCCTCTATGAGACAGGAGTCATCCTCGTGATTGGTGTCGCTCCTGCAGCAAACATTAGTACGGGGCAACTGGAACATACTCAACTCGAAGGAGGAGCCTTACAATTAGATTGGAGCCCATCTGGTGATGTTGAAAATCCTTACATTGGTTCGTGGAACATTTACAAATTAACCATTGCCAATGGAGCTGGAACTGTGTTCCCTGACCCGAATGTGGATTTTGATTCCTATATTTGGGAACAACTCACTACTTCCTCGCTGGTCGTTTCACTACCGACAAGTGCAGACAGTTGGGTCGACCCTTCCCCCCTACCTACAGATATTTGCGCATCCTACGCAATTATGCCCGCTGACAGAGAGGGCACTCCTGACTTGCTCCACATCGAAATATCACGTGATGAAAACGGGCAAAGTTCTCCGTTCTGTGGAGACGCTATTGCGCCACAAAAAACGGTCACAAATATACAAATCTCATCTTCATTCACTAACGACACTGAATGTTACAAAATCGAAAACAAT
>DAIUCF010000046.1:0-13162 GCA_036846305.1 Candidatus Poseidoniaceae archaeon
AGATTGGGATTCCGCCGTCGTCATCATCGTCTTTGTCGTCACCGACATCGATGCTAACCTCTGAAAAGCCCGGAGTTTCATCGTCATTATCGTCATCCACGTCGCCTTCTGGCGCCGGCAATGCAGAGCCTTGCGGGGTAAGTTTGAGTGTGACATCAAGGATACCGTTGTTGAGGCTCCATTCAACCACATCGTCACAAGGGTGTGGGAGTTCCACACGTGCGAGAGGAGAAGTTTGTGTAGTTTTCATGATTTCCAGTTGTTGCCCGTTGCGTACAAGGGACATTTCGACTTCGGTTTCATCAAACTCACCTTTCAAGCTAAAATCAATGGTAACTGACATATTCCAGCCGTCGAGGTAAACATCATCAGCTGGCAAATCGTAGAGTTCATTTTCCTCTGTTGAAATGTCAGGAGTGTCAACTTCAATCGGTTGGGCATCTACTTGGATGTCAACACCAAAATTTTGGAGGATATCCTCAATCGATTTACCTTTTTCAAACATCTTACCTAACTGGGATAAGTCGAAGTTGAAATTAACATCTCCACGAGCAATCTTCTCTGCATCCAATCCGAGATTTTCAAACTGTGAACGAAATTGCCCCATGAGTGCTCGAATTTGTTCTTTGTCCAAATCCATGCCTATGTTACGGAACATCTCAGTGAGTTGTTCAAGCAATTTCTCTTCAAAATCATCTTTGTCGACCATATAAGCACCTCCTTGACTACTGAACCATCGGTTACATACCTCCGTGTAAGTCACCCTATATGAAGGTCACCAAATCGATGGATGCATCTAACGAATTCGTAATTCTCGGTAATACACGTCTCAAATCACATCGTATGGTAAATTCAAACCATTAAACTGCAACTGTCGAGGTTTGTCAACACTATTCTTTTATTCAGTCTGCAGAACACACGATTAAAAAGGAAAACTGTGATCAGACAACATGGCAGATGTTGTCGATCCAGAGACATCTTCGCAAAATCCACTAAAGGCAATGTGGAAATACGTCGCGGGGTCCACCGTTGTTGCATCGATGTGTTGCCTACCATCAGTTGTGATGGTCATGTTTGGAATGGCGACCGTTTCAACCGGTGCTGCTCTATCCGATACATTGTACTGGGGCGAGGAGGGATTCGGCTGGTTTAGGGGAACAATGTTGTTTATCGCTTTTCTCTGTGTAGTTTCAGGCCTCGTATTCTACTTCCGTAATCAAGGCATATGCACCCTTGACCAGGCGAAACGTGAACGGCGAAAAATCATCAATACTTCGTTGCTGGTAATCTCATCATCCTACATAATTTACTTGATATTCAATTATGTCATTCTCACCGAGCTGGGCATTGCAGTGGGCCTCCCGTGGGAGTCAAGCCGTGAGTCGTACATGTTTTGGAAGTAATCAAACACGCCCTAATGTGGTCTTGCACCCTACGCCCCATTCTTGCCCCTGCATGGCCTTTCTAGTCGCTTCAAGCAAATCATCTTCTGCAGTTCGCAACGTCACGGATTCATGCCGCCATGATAGGGCAATATTCGACCCATCAAATATCCAATTTTGCAATTGAATTTTTGAATTTCTAATTGTAATTTTAACAATTTTTTCTTCAATTGGAATTATAATTTCACGGGGGTTGAGATGCATACCCAATTGCATAGTTTTTTGTACAGATTCCTTCGAAGTCCACAGACGAATCGCATATTCGGGATTGGCCTTTAACCAAACCAACTCTTGGCCTTTGGACATCATATCAAAAGCATTAGACGCGATACCTCGTTCAGCGGATTCGCCGTCAATACCGATGGACCAACCCGACTCGATGAGAGCAACATAAGCCCAGCCATCTGAATGAGCAATACTGATGGAGGGAAGCGGGGTGCTAAGCCACAAGCCAGGAAGATACGCCAAAACAGGAGCGCGTTCCTCGGTCCGACGCACTTCCAATTCATCTGCATTCAGCCCCCACTTGGCGAGAGCTTGAACCAGTAGCCACCGACCAGAAAGGTGTTCTTGGCGGCGTTTTTCGACAACAAATGTCCCAACTTCATCCGCAGAAGCCAAACTCACCTGTTCAATCTCTCGAGGTAGAACTGGGCATCGAAAGCACATTGCTCGAACAGGCAATGGGTGAGGAGGAAGAAGTTCCTCAAACGACCGCATACGACTACCTCTGGAGAGTGAAAGCATCTTCTTTAGCAACCGGAGCCATGCTCTTTAATCGCAAACCCTTCAATGCTAATACTGGAGCATCATCATCTCCCACAATAACTACGTCGTGAACCGTAATTCCAGCATCCTCGACGCTGATTCGTAAACTTCGCATCCTCAAGACCTCGTTCTGTTCAGGTACCCGTAGCATGGTTGACCATTCAATACCAACCGGCAAGGAGGAGAACCCTTCGGACTCCATTGCCACAAGTCCAGCATTTTGGAAACCTGCCTCAATGAGCATAGGCAAGGCCTCTAACAAGACGGCTTCACCTTCTGATTCTAGTGTAAACTGATCTACCGAAGGCAATTGATGGCGCATGAGAGCAATGCCGTCTGCACCCGGCGTGTCTTCATCACCGATTCCACGCAAAACCCCACCGTGAGATTGGAAGCGGGGCCCGTGGAAGTATCGGCGATAGATGAATGAAGGCATTTCTACCAACTCTCCAGGAGCAGGCGTTCCAAGTTGTGGCAAAGCCTCTACTTCGCTTTGAAGAAATGGACCCAAATCCTCTCGACGTTCAACAACTCGTACAGTCGCCCTATGATGTTCACGTTCTCCAAAAATCTCACCCTTGGAATTCATCAAATCGGAGAGTAAGCGGCATTCAATCCAACTCATTTCACCGTCACCACGAATAAGTTCTGCATGAACACGAACTGTCATCTCGCCTTTCATTAACTTCACAGGTAAGCCGAATGAAACATTTTCAAATCCAGCAAGACAAGCTGATGGGCGAAGAAGAAGAGCGTTTTCAGCAAACATCTCCAATGCCATAACACCGGGGTGGTACGGTACGCCTTCGATGGCATGGTCGGTAAGGAATGGATGTAATTCAACCGATAGAGTCGATTGTGTAGTCAAAGATTGTCGCTCCTCAACTGAAAGCACCTTGTCAATAAACGGGAATCGCCGAGGATCAGAAATAATTCCTGACATTTCTGCTGGCAAGCGCAAAGGGGCGTCTCTAAAGGCATCAAATGCATCCATAGTTCCAAGATTCCCACAACCTAAAACTCGTCTCTTGCCGCCTCTCAATGCTTCATCAACAAAGAGTTCAACGCCGCGATCTACCGAAATAGTATCGATGCCTGCAGCATCAAATACTGCTTGGAAGGAACCCCTTGTCGCCATACCTACATCCCTCCAACCGGTCCACGCAACGGCAACCGCACGGCATGAACCACTGGCAGAAAGTCGGGCCATCTCCGCATCAAGAACGCTGTTGGCGGCTGAATAATCAGTTTGTCCGTTGTTTCCAAATCGACCTGAAACACTCGTGAAACAAGAGGCAAATCGCAGTTCACCGTTCGATGCCTCAACAGCGGCAAGCAAAGATTTCCATCCGTCGACCTTCACTCGTACAACACGGTCAAAAACATCGTAATCCTTGGTAGCGACCAACTTTGAGTCTTCAAGACCGGCACCATGAATAATTCCTGTAATCGGACGATTCAATGTACGACCAAGCCCTCTCAATCCGTCAGTATCCATGACATCAACCGAATGGTAGGAGGCGGAATTTCCTGTTTCTTCAATGGTGTTTATGGTGAGATAAACATCCCGGCTACGTGCGAATTTTTGCCACGCATTATTCCATTGTACCATGGTGACTTTTCCGGTTTCGCTTTCTGAAATCAGCTGTTCTCGAAGTTGGTTTTTACGTTGCGTAAGTTGCACGTCTGACCAATCTACCCAATCTTTTGTTTCTTCGATAAGCGTCGAGCGACCGAGTAATACAAAATGGGCATCTGCATTAAGAGAGTGGCACGCAACCCCAATTATTGATGCTGCAGTAACTCCTGAACCCCCGCCCGAAACAATCCAAGTGTCATCAAATTCCAACGGTGTAAGGTCTGCTTCTAGATCCTCTGCAAATGCAACTAAAGTCCATCTGCGACCGTCCCTATCAAGACCGATTTCCACATCTCCACCAATTTCAAACACATCTTTAGCAATCATTTCAGCGGCTTGTTCTGCATCAAGAATGAGTTCTGGGTGCAAATCCAATGCTCTCATTCGCAAATGTGTTTGCTCAAAGAAGTACGACTTTGTCACTCCTGAAGCGGCACATTGCACTGAATTAAAGCGCTCACCAATATTGCCGTGTCGTCCGTCTAGAGCGGTCACAGAGGCTACAAGACCATCCGTTCGTGAGGCAAGACTCGAGTCGAGTCCTTTCAATAAGGAAAAGTATCCGTGAGCCGCCAAAGCAATTTGCGATGAAGGGAGTGTATCATCACTCCAAGTAACTCCTGCCAACTTTAATGGCGCCATGTGAATCAATCCAGCAACATCATGGCTTTCTAACTCCTTACTCACAAGTGCCATATGTTTTGGATTGGCAGGGTCTGCACGATACACGGTTCTGTCATCTTCTTGTTGGACTGACATATCTCGTATTTCACTTTCAAAGCCGACACGAACGGCTTTCATTCCTCGGGCTTCAACTTGTTTACAGAATGCTTCTGCAATACCCCACCCGTCATCGGTCACAACAAGAGTACCCTCCAACGAAAGATGTGAACTGGTACCTGGGCAACCTTCGACCTCGACCTGCCATCGTCGACAGTTGTCTTTGCGTTGTTCGGTTACAGGGGTAATCGAGACACTAGAGGTTTCAGTTAGTGCAGGCTCGGGTTCAGTAAAGACTGGGGGCTCAATTTCAATTGAATTCCCTTTCATACGTTGGATGTATGATGTGAAATGATTCAACGTAGGGTGGTCTGAAAGCACGAAATCTTCATCGATTGGCAACTCAAAAATGTCTCGGACATCAGCCATAATCTCGGCTTGTTTGACAGTATCAATGCCGAGTTCACCTTCAAGGTCTTGATCCAATTCGATGAAATCGTTAGGATAGCCGGTATGACGGACAACAACCTCAATCAAGCGTTCTTGAATTGTAGAATCTGAGGATTCCTTTGGTAGAGAAACGCTCTGCTGAACCGTCTGAGACTCAATAACCGGGGCTGGCACAACGGCTGGAGCCGGCAGGGATGAGGAAAGTTGAGTTGTTGCGCCACCACTCATTTGCTGGATATAACGAATCATATGATTCAATGTTGGGTAGTCGGAAAGAACAAAATCCTCGTCCAAAGGTAAAGAAAAGCGGTCTCGAATTTCCGCCATAATTTCTGCCTGTTTAACAGTGTCAATTCCTAATTCACCCTCAAGGTCTTGGTCCAATTCTATGAAATCACTAGGATAGCCGGTGTGCTGAACTACAACTTCGACAACCGCTGTGGTCAGGTCAGAATGCATCATCTCTGGAGCAGGAGTCTTTGTTTTGACAGGTATAGTTGGAGCAGGTACCGGTTCAGGGGATGAAACAGCAGGTGCGGGCGTGGGTGGAGATTGGGCAACCGCTGGCCCTCCCTGCATGGATTGGATGTATCCGATCATATGATTCAATGTAGGATAGTCGGAAAGAACGAAATCTTCATCCAATGGTAGAGAAAAACGGTCTCGAATGTCAGCCATGATTTCTGCTTGTTTGACCGTGTCAATACCTAATTCGCCCTCAAGGTCTTGGTCCAGTTCTACAAAGTCTGCGGGGTACCCCGTGTGTTGCACAACCACATTGACAACAACCTCCGCAAGGGATTCATCACCGACTGGCAATGGGGCTGGAACTGCTACCTGTTGAGTTACAGTTGGGGCTGCAACCGGCTCTGGAGCAGATACTACTTCTGGGATTACTGACAAAACCACACCTGTAGACATTTGCTGAATATAACCAATCATGTGATTCAATGTGGGGTAATCAGAAAGAACAAATTCTTCATCCAAGGGCAATGAGAATCGATCACGAATATCAGCCATAATCTCTGCTTGTTTGACTGTGTCAATTCCCAATTCCCCCTCAAGGTCTTGATCCAACTCAACAAAGTCTGCTGGATAGCCTGTGTGATTGACAACGACTTCCACCACAGTTGCAGCGATGTTAGAAGGCTGTGAGGCTGTTGATTGTGACTCAGCAGATGAGACCGTGGGTATGATTTCTGGTTCAGGTTGCGAGAGAGGTGTTGGCGTTACATCAACAGCACTCGGCTTACCCTCCCAATATTGGGTAATTTCCCATGGTTGGCCTTTCACACCTCCATGTAGATTGTTCTCACCCTCCACATAGGCAACTAATTTATTGTCGAGAAGACGCATGACAACGTCGTCTGTTTGTGCTAAATTTCTGGCCCAAGCGAGCAGTTTTTCACCGTTGATTCTATCGCCAACGACCGGCCATTTCCGGACCAATGAAAGTGCCATTTGAGAGCCAAATCCTGCTGCAAACCGAAGACCATACTGAATTTCAGGATAGTCTCCCCCCTTGGAAAGGTTGAGATTTCCTAGTTCGGGGTCAACTTCTTTGTGATTTGCTATTGGGGGTATTCTTCCAGTTTTCAATCCATAAAACATGCTTGCGTCTTCAATCCCAACACCCATTGGATGACCGGTGAAGCCCTTGGTATTGGCTACAACCAATCGATCGGTACTTTCTCCAAAGGTTTCACGCAAAGCTCGCACCTCGGATTGTGCAGAGCCACCACGGGCTGGAGTGAATGTTTCATGCGAAAAGAAAACCGTGTTAGGGGCAATAACATGTCGGTCTATTCCCCATTTTTCTTCCATCGAAGCCACAAACGAGTTTACTGTTTGAGCGACGTGTTCAACATCCAAACGAGTGCCATGGAATGCGGAATTAGCGGTTTGAGAACCAAGTATTTCGGCAATAGGTTGAACGCCACGCTCAATAGCATGTGAGTGTCTTTCTACAACAAATGCTGCTGCACCCATACCCAAAACAAGGCCATTGCGACGACGGTCAAACGGTAATGCAGCCTCTTCGACAACATTTCCAGTAGCGGCTGCACCTGATGCAGCAAATCCTCCACCAATCCATTCCCACAAATCATCGCCAGTAACATCATCTGCTGAAATAATCACGACCCGGTCGACCCGGTCACTGTTCAACCAATCCTCAGCCACACCAAAAGCAGCCGTCGTCGAGGCACATGCCAAATTTATGGTCGTATTAGGTCCACGAATACCGGTGTATTGGGCAAATTGTGAGTGACCCATGTTGAGGGTTTGGAACAGATATCGTCGGTCAAACCGACCTTCTCCATCATCTCCGTCACTCTTTGCATGCTTCATTGCCATCTGCAAACCAGGGAAACAGGAGGCAAAGACAATACCTGTTCGCTCTCGATGGTGCTGTGGCACCTGCCAATTACGGATGAGACGAAGACCGCCTTTGCCAATCTGTTCGACTGGTGTCAATGGAATTGCTGCGTCTCGTAAAGCGAGTAAACCTGAAGCAACTGCAAGTTGAGTGGTGATATCCCAAGCAAGCACTACTTTCGGATCTATACCGAATTCTTCCGAGATGTCAAAGGCAGATTTGATTCCTGCCAATTGGGGGATGTCAGCAAATTCAGTTGCTTTCTCCATATTAACTGAGCCGTCACGACCTTTGATGAGGCGAACGATATTTTTGTCGAGT
Organism: Candidatus Poseidoniaceae archaeon; assembly: GCA_036846305.1. Classification (GTDB taxonomy): domain Archaea; phylum Thermoplasmatota; class Poseidoniia; order Poseidoniales; family Poseidoniaceae; genus MGIIa-L1. Next base: position 7,718 of record DAIUCF010000046.1, read on the forward strand.
AAGCGTTGTTTGTATTCGTCACTTACTTCAGAGATACACGTCTCTCCTCTTACCAGTCGTTCGAACGTATCTTCATCGAAAACCCGCTCTCCGCCTGGCAATCCAAGTGAAACACCTGTAACGACGTAGGGATCGGCTTTTCTGCGGTCAGCATAAGGGGTAGTTACGGTTGAATGAGTGACTTGAGGAGCAGAAAACTGGTTAGCAACAGAGTGGTTGAATGTTGTTTGAGGTTTCCAAGTGTTCGGCAATGTAGTTACCCACTTAGCAATGTCTGCAGCAGTGTGAATGCTGTTCAAATCAATCGATGTGTCAACTGTTGCCTCATGGGCGATGGTCTGCAAAACTGAGGTGATTTTTGCATCACTCATACCCAGACCCAATCGAAGCTGGACCATTCCATGGCAGAAACGGGCAGGATAACCGCAGGCTGATGCAAGTCGGTCCCCGATGTAGGCATCCATTGCTTTTGCAGCCGAGAGCGCCGGGTCAACCGGACGAGGTGTTGAATTCACCACGACTTGTTGCACTGGAGATACAGATTGTGCGGATGGAAGAGGACGAGCACGGGAACGTAAATCCTCACTCTGAACCGTGATGAAAGAACTTGAAGGGGCATCAGCATAGGCTTCAAGAGGGCCTGCTCGGAAGCCTTCAGCCAAGACATCAGAGGTATTGCTGGGCCATTCAGGCTGCCTACCGGCCAAAGCCAATGTGCCCAATGCACTGAGGAAGGTTGCGATGCCTCCCTGTTTAGGGTGGTTCGTCATGATCGGTAGGTGCGGCTTATCCTCCAAAATTTGGACAGCAAACATCGTTAATGCCCGTTTTGGACCTACTTCGATGAAAGCACGAGCACCCGCAGCATACATGGTTTCGATTTGGGTTGTCCATTCGACAGCTGATGCCATCTGTGGTGCAAGTTTTTCCAAAATTCCGATTTTAGAATCCGAACCATCCATCGGATAAAACGAACCGTCAACATTTGCAGTTATTGGAATAGAAGGCCAGCGAATCTCTAATCCTTCGAGGAACCTGCGTAGCGGTTCATTTGCCGGTGCAACAATACGGGAGTGGAAGGCGTGAGATGTCGCTAAAGGAACGCATTGGAAACCTCTTTCTTCAAACTGAGCCATTGCCTGTTGTACCGGTTTAGTTTCACCTGCAACAACCGTCATTTTCGGAGAATTCTTGTTTGCTGCAATCACATACCCGTCGATGGCACTCAAAACATTGTCCACTTCTTCGTAAGGAGCCATTACGCTCGCCATCAAACCCTTATCCTCAATGACAACTGAACCCATTTCAGTACCTCTTGCGGCTGAAGCACGTAAGGCCCCGTCCATGTCAAGTATGCCCGCAGACATTAATGCAGCATATTCGCCAAGAGAATGGCCAGCGACCATATCTGGTTTCTGACCGTGGTCGTTTAGGGCTCGTTCAATAGCTAAATCTGCAGTTAACATTGCAGGTTGAGTGTATTCGGTCTGCTTCAGTTTATGCTCCGCCTCAACGCGTTCTTCTTTCGTAAGGTTCGACCTCAAAACAAAACTCGAGAGCGTCTCACCTTCGAGCACCTCGACCATTGTCTCATCGGCTTGTTGCCAAACTTTCTGCACGGCGCTATAGCGTTGATGTAAATCGTATGTCATTCCAACATATTGGCTACCTTGGCCAGGGTACATGTGTGCAATCTTTGCCTTGGGATGAAGAGCAGGGTCGTTAGTTAACAAGATACCTTGAGCTTGGAGGAACCCCCACTTCTCAGGGTCATTCATTGCCTTGCTTGCCAGTGCAGTTCTTTTGTGGAGTTCCGCCCAAGAAGTGGCAATAATGCACATTCGGAAAGGGTCATCTGCACTGTAATTTATTGATGCTGCACTTAATGCAGAGGAAAGGCGCAGGCCCCGAGGATCTTCATCGAAATGTGTACCCTCAAAACCAATGGATTCAAGTTGAGACTGGAGTGATTCAAGTTCGTTTGCTGAAAGGAGGAGGATTCCTCCTTCGACCGCCTTCATTTGTTCGTGTGTCATCACGGGTTTTGCGCTCGAATCGAGAATGGAATCCGCAGAAGTAACAGGTGTACTTGTCTCGGATTGTTCAGCATACGCGTTCCAACGTGCCTCCCATTGTTGGGCAAGAGGCGTATGGAATTCTGGTTCGTATCCTTCAAGCGCAATATGATAATTGGTTCCTCCAAAGCCAAAAGCGGAAACTCCAGCTCTGCGTGGATGATGTAAAGGCCGTGGCCAATCTCTAGCTTCGGTGGGTACAAAGAAAGCGTTGTTATCCCAATCTACAGTTGGATTCGGAGTTTTGAATCCTGCGGACGGCGGGATTGTACGGTGATGAAGTGCCATAACCGCCTTAATCAGTCCGGCCATTCCAGCAGCAGCCTTGAGATGGCCAATTTGTGATTTAATAGAGCCTACAGCGACATGATTGCCAGCAGGTGAACCCTCCCACAGAAGTGAAAGAGTTCCAAGTTCAGTAGCATCTCCTACTTTCGTAGAAGTACCGTGAGCTTCGACCAATTCTACAGTAGTTACATCGTATTGTGCTTGTGAATAGGCTCGCGCTATCGCTTGAATTTGACCTCGCTGACTCGGCGCAGTAATGCCTTTACCTCTTCCATCTGATGAACCACCAACGCCTCGTATGACTGAATGAATTTCGTCACCATGGGCAATTGCATCTGATAGTCGCTTAAGGACAAAAGCACCGGCGCCTTCGCCCATTACAAAGCCGTTAGCCCCCGCATCAAATGGGGTCGAATGTGTCGGTGAAAGTGCACCAATGGCGCTGAATTTAGCAAATGTAGGGGCATCCATACTTCGATCTGTTGCTCCTGCAATCATAACGTCGACTTGACGCATCTGTAACAATCTGCACGCGTCCATGAGCGTCGCTAATGACGAAGCACAGGCTGCATCCATGGCAAAATTTGGCCCTTGCAAATCAAGAAGGTTGGACACTCGTCCAGCAACGACATTGGCTAATTCTCCCGGCATCGTGTCTTCATTGACTCGAGGGGCTCCTTCGTTAATCGAATCCATGAACTTTTGAGCATTTGCGGCCGGCATGCCAAAGGATTGTGCAATCTCCTTGGTGTGATTTGAATAAATACGAATGTTTGAGAGGTTACGGTTTTCGCCGCCCAAAGCGTTAGCAAATGCCACACCGGTTCGAAGTCGGTCAATATCTTTCTTTTCGCCGTCATAGCCAGCATGTTCAATCGCAGAGGCTGCTACAGAAACAGCCCATTGCTGTGCAAGGTCAATTTGAGTCAAAGTTCCAGGAGGCTGTTTCCATCTTCGCCAATCAAATTCATATCCTTCAACTACCGCTCCAATCCGAGCATATGTGTAACCTTCCTCGATATTGCCCGGGCCACCGTCACGCATGAAGTGGTCGATCGGTCCAATCCATCTGTGCTCTGGAATTTGACGAATACTCACCTTCGAATCGAGGATGTTTTGCCAGAATGATTCGAGATTAGGCGCATCCGGCATCAGTGCTGATACTCCGATAATGGCAATGGGTTCGAATGGACCTTGTTCAAGGCCATTGACTTGGTTTCCTTTTGCATCCTTGACCATATCAACACCTCATTCATTCATAATACTCTGCGGAACCATGGTAATCGAATATCCGCCGTCAACATAGATACATTGACCTGTGACACCACTGGAGAGAGGGCTTGCCAACCACAGTGTGGCTCCAGCAACATCTTCTTGATTGACATTTCTGCGTAGCGGAGAATTAGCCTCAACATGGTCAAGGATATTATCGAAGCCTGGCACACCACTTGCTGCGATTGTACGTATAGGACCTGACGAAATAGCATTGACTCGATGTCCTTCGGGGCCGAGATGGCAGGCTAATTCTCGAGTCCAGCATTCCAGTGCAGCCTTGGCCATGGACATAATGCCATAATTTGGAACAAAACGATTTGAGGCAGCATAGGTTAGGGTGACCGTTGAAGAACCCGGGTTGAGGTAGGGCAGTGCGTGTTTTAGACAGCGCTGCAATGAATTTGCAGAAATGGTCATGGCGGTGTTGATGTCGCTGTCTTCAACAAACAGTATTGGCCGGTCAAAACATGAGCGAGGTGCAAAACCAATCGCATGAATAAGGATATCAGCTTTCTTACCGGGGTGGTCTTTTTCAAACGCTTCAAAAAATTCACGAGTTGTGGCGTCCTGTTCCACATCCAGCGGATAGAAACCGCCAATTTGGGGTAACTTGTCTTTGAGTTGGAATATTCTACTCATGAAACGCTTCTGATACCCGAGGTAAAGAGTGACTCCGGCCGCAGCGAGTTGTTGACAAATAGCCCATGCAATTGAGTCTTCACTGGCAACGCCGAAAACGAAGGCAGTTTTTCCTTGTAATTTGAGCATAAAAGCACCTACCCAATGGGTAGGTGTTGACCGTAACACCTATCCTATGACTGTTGCCTATGTTGCATCATAGAAAACCAAGGTTCCAAGACCCTAGTCCAAAAGCCGAGAAGCGTTACAAGTCATCGAATAAATCGTCAAATTCATCTGATTCTTGCGGCTCTTCATCGAGGTCACTGAACATATCGTCGAAATCAGAACTAAATTCATCCTCAAGTTCGGGTTCATCAGGTAGAATAAGTGGTTGCTGGACGATTGGAAGTTGATCCTGTTTTGGCTTTTTCTTGGTGACAACTCGAATCAGAACGACCAAGAAAAGTAGCAGGAGAATTACCCCTCCTCCAATGGAGATGTAGACAAGGCTTCCATCCGAACTCAATGAATCAAGACCGTCAATGCCGCCGGACTGACTTGGTGCTTCAATATCGAGTTGTATCGTGATTTCACTGAATTCTGCAGATGCGTCATTATCACTTTGAGCGCGTATGATAAGCGGCATCCTAAGGTCTCCAGAAACATCAGAAGGTGAACGAATCGAGAGGGTTTTTACACCTGAGGTACCCTGATATGCGACATTTTCACTCACCATCTTTCCGCTTGGGAACGAAAAACCTGCAGCCTCTAGTTCAGCAGAATTTGCAAAAAGAACCTCCAATTTGTCAAGATCGTTGCCTTTGTTCGTCACTTGGAAAGTGAACTCCACTTCATCACTGGGCAGCATGTACCGTGTAGTTACATCAGAGAGCAATAATTCAACCATTCCGTATGTCTCGATTTTCAGCTTACCAATGTGTGTATCGTTGGTAGCCATTGCTTCAGGCAATTGCCCCCAAGGCACTCCGTTCCAAGATTCCACTTTCGCTTCAATCTCAAAGGAATGTTCTGTCGTTGCAGGAATTTTGGTCTGACCATTAAAGAGAATTTCAAAATTCTCTTCCTCTCCAGCTCCTAGAGTAAACGAATCTTCACTCAAAGACATTTCAACAAGAACCCCATCCCACTCAATCGTTGATACACTGATATCCTCGCTTGATGCTGT
>DAIUCF010000047.1:0-266 GCA_036846305.1 Candidatus Poseidoniaceae archaeon
ATAGGGATTTTTTCAAAGTTTAGTTTTCATTCTGATGAATTTACTTCAATCGGTTCAAATGTCACTCCGACGACTATGGGGACATTGTTTGAGCAACTGACTGACGGCCGCCAAACATCAGGAACCTTTTACACACCGAAACATGTTGTTCAATTTTTGACCCAGAAAATATTTGATAAAAAATTCAAATCCAATCTGTCCGAACTCGAATTTTTGTCGACAAAAATTATTGATCCAGCATGTGGTTCTGGGGCCTTAATTCTCGG
>DAIUCF010000047.1:276-3574 GCA_036846305.1 Candidatus Poseidoniaceae archaeon
AACGAATTAGAACGAAGGTTTGAGCGAATTGATTCTCACCGTTCCAATTTTGAAGTGCGTTCCTACATAATTCAGCAGTGCTTGCATGGCGTCGACATCGATCAAGATTCTCTAAATATCTGTCACGATCGGCTTTGGTTTTGGATGAATCACGGGCAAACGAATCCATCTCCAATAGGAACAAATCAACTTCGTATGGGCAACTCAGTTTCAGGTTCAAATCCCCAGGACATTTCAAACCCCATAGGATTTGAATTCAGAACAGAATTTCCAAAGGCATTTGAGAATAATCGACAAGGTTTTGACTTTGTCATTGCCAATCCACCTTATGTTCGCCAGGAATCAATAGATAAGAAGATGAAGAAGCATGTGCTTCAACATAGGATTTTTGGACAAACCGTTTCAGGAATGTCAGATCTGTATACCTATTTTATTGCTCGAACTCGGCAGTTACTACGCCAGGGCGGAGTAAGCGGTTTCATCTGCTCGAATACATGGATGGACGCAAGATATGGACACAGCGTCCAACAGGAATTTCTAACCAAGTATGTTGGAATAGAAATCTTTGGTTTTCAAAATGAGCGTCAGTTTGAATCTGCTGAAATTAATACTGTTCTGATGTTCATGGAGAAAGGAGGAGAGGGTCGGAAAACCGTTGATTTTGGCATGTTAGATGGTGTTTTCAAGGACTCATTGCAATTGTTAAGCAGTCGCACAGTACGTACTTTCACATCACAATCATTACTCGAAAGAGGTATGAACAACGGAACATATGTTGGTTTAAAATGGAGTCTCTTTCTCCATGCTCCAGATCTATATCATGACTTAGCGATGTCTCAATCTGAAAAGTTCGCTAAAATTGACGAACTTTGTCAACGCACACTTAGAAACAATCTACGTGTCTTGCCTCAAGACTTCAAAATCCACAACGAGGCAATCGTTTCAAACCCATCATTGCCGTATGTTAAATCATTCAAGGATGTAAAAACACTTCGTTTAGAACCATCAGTCCATCCTTCAATATCTCACCCGCGACTTTTTGATGCCGTTCACAAACCTACTTATTGTCGCCCAGACTTTGCCGCTAATCGATTTTTTAGTTCACGAATCGTGTTTATTGAAGGCGGAGATTATTTTGTTAGCGATTCATTTTTTCTCGGTAAACTGAAGTCTGAATATGTGGCAAAGGATGTAATTCTCTCTCTAAACAGTACGCTTTCGCTATGGTTTGTCGAACTCCGAGGTAGGAAAGGCTTGGGGGGAGGTCTCCTAAGCTATTATGGTCCGGAGTTTAGAAGTCATTTCTTGTTGAAGCCAGAATATTTTTCTACAATTTCTGAGAGATTTTACGAACAGTTTGTCGGACGAGAGTTCAGTGATGTCTTTGAAGAATGTGGATTTGATAAAGAACGTGCTTTGCTGCCGTCACATGACGATCTATACTTACCTTTACGCTCTCAAAATCCAAACCCTCCTGCAGACAGATTTGAAATTGACAAGCTGGCATTTGATGTACTCCAATTAGACTCATCTCAACGAAATGAAGTCTATTGGTCATTGTGTGAATCGGTGTTAAGTCGGTTAAAGAAAGCCGGATCAGTTTGATAGCGAACCATCAAGAACGACCTCCTGTTGTTACGGCCATGGAAGCACATCAACCGTTCACATTACCTCGTAATGGACATTTTCTTGGGAATCGAAGCGTTCTTGCAGCGATGACCAACAAGCAAAGTAACGAAGACGGTACACTTTCTGATGAAGAAATCAAGTGGCTCGTACGCCGAGCAAAAGGTGGGTTTGCCATCACCACAACCGCAGCAGCCAACGTCACTGAGCACGGTCGTGGTTGGGAAGGGGAAATGGGTGTATGGGGCGACCATCAATTACCTGGCTTGACCAAAATGGCAACCCAACTCAACGAAACTGGAACCGTGAGTCTTGCGCAAATCTTCCATGGTGGTATGAGAGCACCGCAGTCCATCAATGGTGTTCAACCGGTTTCAGCAAGTGAGAATACCGAAGCAGGAATGGACGGCTTGTACACTCGAGAACTTACACATCAAGAAGTGCTTGACATGATTCAATCGTTTACCGATGCAGCAGTTCGTTGTCAAAAAGCAGGTTTTCACGGTGTTGAATTGCATGGTGCCCATTCGTATCTGATTTGCCAATTTTTAGGAAGCGTTACCAATCGACGCAAGGATGAATGGGGTGGTGATTTGATGGGGCGTAGTAAGTTCCTACGTGACATGATCACTTCAGTCAGACAGGCAACGGGTCCCGAATTTATCATAGCGGTACGCATTTCACCCATCATTGAAAAGGCTGGAATTTTCCTGCATGAGAGTCTTGAGTTGGCTCAAATTTTGTGCACAATGGATCTCGATATGTTGCATATTTCGTGCTGGGATGTGTTTCAAGGTGTAGAAGGTGATGAAGACGGTCCAAGTCTTACCAAGCGATTCGCAGATGTCGTTCCAGAGCATATCCCTCTCATTTCAACGGGTGCAGTTTGGACTTCCAAAGATGCTCAGTGGGTTCTTGATGAAGGTGCAGATTTTGTCGGTGTTGCTCGCGTTGGAATAGCTCATCCCGATTGGCCGATGCATCTTGATGACCCAAATTATTCTCCCCAACGACCACCATTTACCGAGCAACATTTGCTCGATGTGGACTTGAGCCCTGTGTTTGTTGAGTACATGAAGCGCTGGAAGAATTTTGTCGTTGGCGGTCATAATCCGTGACTACTGACAATGAATGAAGGATTGCGTGAGTGTAATTTCTAGTCGTGCAAACTTGAAGTTCTTAAGGGTCGACACCTCGGGTTGTGTGAGGTAGACAGTATGTCGAATTTAGGGGCCCCTAAAATTGATTTGACACGATTTCTGTCAGCCTCTCCCGTTCATGAGATTAACGGAGTGGCTGTCGATGCAATGCAACTCATGAACAGCGTTAGTATGGTCTCGATGAAACTTGATGCTGAGAATGTTGAATCAGTCAAAGCATTGACTACTGAAGGCCTTTCAAAAGCCTCTCGTATCGAAGCCATCCAGAAAGTGAAAGAACATTTAGGATGTGATGTTTTTGAACTCTCAACATGCAACAGAGTTCTCTATGTCGGATTTGGGTGCCTGAGTGAAGAACTTGAGCAGAGTATCCTAGCGGTATTTGATGTTGAACATGCTCCATTCCAACATTGCTCTGGAATCGAGGTTTGGCGGAAATTGGTCAAAGTTTGCAGTGGGCTTGACTCGTTTATTCTTGGCGAACTCCAAGTGATGTCGCAATTCCGGGGTGC
>DAIUCF010000047.1:3584-12891 GCA_036846305.1 Candidatus Poseidoniaceae archaeon
TTGCAATGCACCGCAAAAACGGCCTTGTCAGTGACATTAACAGTTCTTTCTTCGATCACGTTGTTTCTGCAAATCGGATGTTGCGCAAAGAATTTGGTTTTACTCAAACAACAGAATCCATGCTCAATTTGGCAACAACCGCTATTGAAGAACTTCTCTCAGAACAAGAGTCTCTATCTTCGGTGGTTCTTGGTTTTGGCGAGATGGGATGCAAGGCTGTAGAGACTCTTCTTGAGTTTGGTCAAAACGACATCACTGTCGTTACACGCAATCCTGAATCTTCAACTCAACGTCACCCAAAAATATCCTCCCAAGTCAGGGTCATATCATTTGCCGACTGGACTGATGAATTGATTCAACCTTCATTGATTATCTCGACAATACGCAACATTGACCCTACCTACACGTCCAACAATCTCATCCCGAGTACTTCGCCAGCTAAGGTCATGGATTTCTCTTGGCCTCCATCCATAGAACCGTCTGGCGTATCAGAGAATCAACAACTTCTCGGTATGGAGTATTGGATTAAAGTTGCTCGTAAAGTCGGAATGGAGTGGGATTATGCTTCGACCATCGGACGCAGTGATACCTTGTTGACAGACATTCAAAACCGCTTCATGACGGCCTTAACCGACAGAACTCAAGCAAAGTTTCGCGCTTACATTTACTCAACTCTTGAAAATTTAGCAGAACAATGGAATCAATCGAATTTAGCAGATGATACTACAAATCAACTTGGCCCATTCTCTCGAGAAATTGCAACATGGATATGCAACCAAAACGGTCCATTTGAAACCACTCAACTTGGAGATATGGTACATTCAACAGACAGACCAATCAATCCAACTCTTCTTAGCAGGGTGGCTCGTGAAGTAACCGAGACGATTGTTCACATTAGCGAACAATCTACCCTTCCGGAGGCCACATCTTGAGTCGCATCAGAATCGGTACGAGAACCTCAACTCTTGCCATGTGGCAGGCAAACAAGGTGAGCAATGCTCTCCGGCAACACGGCTTTCAAACAGAAATAGTCGGTATAGCGTCCCAAGGAGATCAATCCTTAGGCGGAGATTTGGCTACATCAGTGGGGCAATTTATCCATGCGGTTGATGCACAACTGCTCAGCAATGCAATCGACATCGCAGTCCATTCAAGTAAAGATGTACCGGTAGATGTGAATCCAAGCATTCGTAATCTTGCTTACCTTGAGCGGGGATGTACGAATGATCTGCTGATTTTACCTCCGTCCAATGAAAATCGTTCTCTTCTAGAAGTGTTGCAGAATGACATTGAAACACCACTTGACAGTGTTTTGCAGTCAATTCCTGAATCAGGTATGGTTGGAACTGTTTCTGGTCGTCGACAATCCTTCATGCTCAGCCAGCGGCCGGATATCATTCCAATCGCTGTTCGTGGTCAAGTTGAGACAAGACTCAAACGTCTGCAACAAGGCCGGGTTGACGGCATTATTCTGGCAGAGATTGGCTTGCGTCGTCTCCATGAAATTGGGGCTCTAGAATCTTGGATTCTTGAATTTGGAGCTATACGGATCAGCGATAACGCTTGGCCTACGGCACCAGGTCAAGGTTCAATTTCGGTCCATTGCCGTAGTGAGGAATTCGAAGCAATGGTTGGGTTACGTGAAATTTTGAATCACGCAAAATCAGAAACAGATGTTGTCAAAGAGAGAGAGATTTTGGCATCAATTGGAGGCGGTTGTCTCTATCCGGCTGGCATCAAAGTTGACGGTCAACATGTTTCAATACAAATCTCTCCTCCAAATTGGCGTGAAATTTTCTGTAAGGGTTTGCACTTCCATAATTACCAGTACCAAGGAAATTTAGATGACCTTTCTATAGAATTGCCAGAGCAGGAGATTAACCACCTTTCAGTTCAAGAAAACGGTCCGAAAATTATCTCCACTTTGAACTCAGACCGTCTTGCACTCACGCTCATCAACGAAGGAATACCCGTCATCAACAAGCCGGTTATCGAATTGGTCTCCAAACCTGAAGCATGGCCACAAGAATTTCTCGATGATTCTATTTCACGTTCTAAATGGCCTTACCTTGTTCTTACTTCTCCTTTTGCCGCTAAATGTGCGATCGAAGTTGCAAAAACCAACGGAGACCTCAATCGGATTCAATGGTTAGCCATTGGTGAAGGGACTGCACGTGCATGCTTTCAAAGGGGCGTGACAGTATCCATCTGTGCTAAGTCGAGAAATTCATTGGAACTTACCCAATATATCGACAGCATGATTGACCGTAGCATCCAGTTGTATGTGCCTCGTTCGAATGTCGCTTCTAACGAACTTATCGACTCGCTTCTAGGTCTTGGATTTGACGTAAAATCTTGGGTCGGCTATGAAAATCGAGCGAAGAGTGTTGAGCAGTTTGAGGTTGGTACAAACGATGTACTCCTACTTTCTTCACCTTCATCTGCACGAGCTTGGGCTGGAAATTCACTACCCATACCTAAAAATATACTGTGTATGGGCAAATCATCACAAGAGGAGATTGCATCACTGCCGCATTTTGCTGAATCAAAGGTGGAAATATTGCAGGGGCCAACAGCAAAATTTGTTGCGAAATGGTGGAAGACGAGGTGAGAAAGTGAACATAAGGCCGAGAATTAACCGCTGGACTCCCTCTCGCAGGGATCTCAATTTTGGCACCTCGATTCAATCCAGTCTTGTCCAACCGCATTTCGTTGTCGAAGGAGTTGGTGTTGATGAGCCAATTCCCAGTATGCCTGGAATTCACAGACAATCTTCAGACGTTCTTTTGAAAACGATCGCTTCTGATATGGAGATGGGCATCCACGCCCATATGCTGTTTGCAGTCATCGAATCCTCCAAGAAAGATGCAACTGCGAGTATTGCTTCTTCACCAGACATGCACTTGATGGGTGTAGTTCGAGAATTGAAATCGATATACGGCGAATCAATTGTTGTTCTTACCGATGTTTGTTTGTGTACTGCCACTGACCACGGTCATTGTGGGATTATCCATGATGAGCAAATCGATAATGACCTCACGGTGGCTGAATTATGTGCAATTGCGCTGGCCCATGCAGAGGCCGGTGCAGACTACGTCTCGGCTTCTGATATGATGGATGGAAGAGTTTTTGCGATTCGTAATGCACTTGAGCAGGCTGGGTATGTGAGTACGGGGATTCTGTCGTATTCAGTCAAATATGCATCTTCCTTTTACGGACCTTTCCGTGATGCTGCGTGTTCAAGCCCATCTTTTGGTGACCGTGGCAGTCACCAAATGGATATTCGCTCAGGTTATCCTGAGGCAATTCTTGAGGCTGTAACCGATGAATCAGAAGGTGCAGATATTATCATGATCAAGCCTGCACTGACTTATCTCGATGTTGTTCGACAAGTTTCAGACACTGTGTCCCGTCCAGTAGCCGTTTACAATGTTAGTGGAGAATATTCGATGGTACTTTCATCAACTCCGGATGAACATTCTCGAGGAAAAATGGTTCGTGAGATATTGCACTCCTTCAAAAGGGCTGGAGCCGACGTTATTGTGAGTTACCATGCACGCGAGGCCGTGTCTCGCAAGTGGCTTGAATGAGGTGTTTTGATGCAGCGGGAAAAATCCGATACTCTACATAACGAGGCGTTGGAGCATTTGGTGGGTGGAGTCAACTCACCCGTAAGGGCATTTAAGTCCGTTCACGGTAACCCAATCTATTTCGAAAAGGCATCCGGTGCAGTTGTAACAGATGTCGATGGTAACCAACTTGTCGATTTTGTTCAATCGTGGGGCCCTCTTGTTCACGGCCATTCCCACCCTCAAATCATTCAATCAGTCTATGAGAAGATGCAGAATGGTACCTCCTTTGGTGCGCCGCATACTGGAGAGATTGAACTTGCCAAGAGAGTCAAGAAGCGATTCACATTTATGGATAAAGTTCGCTTTGTATCCTCTGGCACTGAGGCAGTAATGAGTGCAGTACGTCTTGCTCGAGGCTACACTGGAAGAGACTTGCTGGTCAAATTTGAAGGCTGCTATCACGGCCATGTCGATTCACTTATGGTTAGTTCGGGAAGTGGATTAGCCACATTTGGAATTGCCAGTAGTCCTGGAATCCCAAAGGATACTGTTGCTACCACACTCATTGCTCCGTTGGATGATGATGAAGCAGTTGATTATCTGTTTGAAGAACACGGTGATGAAATCGCTGCCGTGGTCATCGAACCTTTGCCAGCAAACAACGGATTACTGGTCCAACGACACGAATACCTAGCAAAACTCCGGCAACTTTGTGACCAGCACGGTGCCTTACTCATTTTTGATGAAGTCATCAGCGGTTTCCGTTTCAAAGACGGTAGTTACGGTGATATCTCCGGGGTGACACCAGACATCACCGCTCTAGGAAAAATCATTGGAGGTGGTCTTCCGGTAGGCGCTTACGGTGCACGAAGTGAGATAATGGACAAGTTGTCACCTCTTGGACCAGTTTATCAAGCTGGAACTCTTTCGGGAAATCCACTGGCAATGGCTGCAGGAATCATGACACTCGATATGCTAGATACTTCAGCCTACGACTATCTTGAATCTCTTGGTCAAATGCTTGAAGACAAAGTCGAGGCAGTACTCGAAAAGCACGGACATCCTATGCGTTTGACCCGTCGAGGGAGTTTGTTTTGGTTCTCACCGAGTTCTGCGCAACCTCCGTCGCGAGCTGATTTGATACCCAGTGATGCAGGCGTTCTGTATTCTGATGTCCATCGTGGGCTGCTTGAAAAGGGTTACATGCTCGCTCCATCTGCTTATGAAATTGGTTTTTTAGCAACCGTCCATGAAGAGAAACATGTACATGGAATGGCTTTGGCACTTGATGAAGTGTTGAGTGAGTTGGAGTGGTCATCATGAATGGAAAACAGCGCATAATTTCAGCCCTTAATCTCGAACCGGTCGACAGAACACCGGTTTGGTTCATGCGTCAAGCAGGTCGTCACCTGCCCGAGTATCGGGAAATTGCTGCTGAACATTCTTTTTGGGAGCGATGCATGGATGTTGACTTGTGTTCCCAAATCACACTTCAACCTCTTCAGAGATACAACGGTATTGACGCAGCCATAGTTTTCAGCGATATTCTCACACCATTGCCAAGTCTTGGTTATGACGTCGAATATGGCGGAGGGATTCGAATTAGTGATTTTGATTTCTCTCATGTCGATGATTGGATTGATTTCAGTGCTCGAAAACACGCTCCTTGGGCTGCAGACGGACTTCAAGCAGTCGGCGAAGAACTTGGTGACACGACGGCACGGCTCGGATTTGTTGGTTGCCCATGGACCATCTGTATGTACCTCTTATCGGGCGGAACTGGCGACAAAGACTTCCATAACGCACGTGCTAAAATATCTTCAAATCAAGACGAAGCCATGCGCCTTCTGCTCAAAATGGGTGACATTGTGGGTGATTTGCTAGCAGACCAAGTAATTCACGGTGGTGCTGATGCTGTTCAACTGTTCGATACATGGGCAGGTCTACTTTCACCCGAAACCTACCGTAAGTATGCTATGCCTGCTACGGAGCGAACCATTCAGGTGTTCCGCGAAAAAGTGGGTGGCGAAGTTCCTCTCATCCACTATGCCAAAGGCTCCGGGCATTTGCACTCCGCAATTCGAGAACTCGACCTCAACGCCATCTCTTTGGATTGGAGAGACAGTTTGGCCGACAATCGCGCACAGTTTGGAGACAAGTTCGCCTTCCAGGGTAATCTCGACCCATCGCTTTTGCATGGATCGACCCAGATGGCTCGCAGCGCGACTCGTGAAGTATTAGCAGCAGCAGGTGACCGGCCAGGACATATTTTCAATCTCGGCCATGGTTTTGCTCCATCTGCACGTATCGAGTGTGTCGAAACAGTTTTGCGCGAGATAACAGGTGAATGAGCATGCGTCAGAAAATGGCAGACATGGTTCATCGTATACAGGATGAAATCTGCCAACAATTGCAACTTCTAGACGGTGTAGACTATCGCCAAGACGAGTGGACTCGTGAAGAAGGAGGAGGCGGTCGCAGCAGAGTTTTTTCAGGTGGAAAGGTGTTTGAAAAAGCCGGAGTCAACGTCAGTATTGTTCATGGAACATTAAGCCCACAAGCTGCCCAAAGCATGGGCGGTGGTCATGAACTCCAGGGTAAAGACCTCGATTTCTTTGCCACGGGCATCAGTTTAGTTCTTCATCCGCATAATCCAATGGCACCAACAGTTCATGCTAACTATCGATATTTCGAACGTGGCGAAGGTGAGAAACCTGGCAGTTGGTGGTTCGGTGGAGGAGCAGATTTGACTCCAAGTTACCTTTTTGAAGAAGATGCCGTACATTTTCATACTGTTCTAAAAGATGCTTGTGACCGTCACAAAGTTGCTGATTATGCTGCCTACAAATCTTGGTGCGATGATTACTTTCACATTAAACACAGAGGAGAGCGCCGAGGCCTTGGTGGCATCTTTTTCGACGATTTAAACAGTGCATCGAAAGACGAATGCTTCGATTTTGTTCAGGATTGCGCTCAATCGTTTTTATCCGGCTACCTTCCTATTCTTAAGCGAAGGGATATTTTACCGTTCACTGAACAACAAAAGGACTGGCAACAAATCCGCCGTGGGCGATACGTTGAATTCAATCTCGTTTATGATCGAGGCACAAAGTTTGGACTCACTACCAACGGTCGCATTGAAAGTATTCTCATGTCTCTACCGCTCACATCACGTTGGGAATACTGCCATGAAGTTGCTTCAGGGAGTGAAGAAGAACGCCTATTGCAAGTCCTAAGAGAGCCTAAGGACTGGCTGAGTGAATAATCGAGATGATTGCATGTCAGATGTTGAAGCTTGGATTCGCCATGGTTCAGAGATGAGGCGTCCTTTGCTTGTTGTCGACGGTCTGTCAACTTCAGACAAAGTTGTTGTCGTGGGTGGAGGATTGTCAGGTCTCAGTTGTGCTTTTCGCATTGCCCAAAAGCGACCGGAAATCCAAGTTCTTCTCGTTGAAAAAGCACCGCAAATGGGCGGGGTCATCTCGACATGGAAGAGCGGAGAATGGGTCTGTGATTTAGCGGTGAACGCAACTCGCCCTCATCCTGCTTTTTGGCGGCTTGTAGCGGATTTGGGACTCTCATCGCAATTCCATGCTTCTCGTGAAAGGGCAAAGTCAAGATGGATTTTGCTCAAAGGCAAAAAACATCGTCTCTCTTTCCTTTCTTTGTTCAAGATTGGTGCTTTGAAACTTCGAAGAGGCATCAAAGTCGCTCGTCACGGTGGTGCTAGTGTTTCTCAACTCCTTCCTCATCGAAAGATTGCGGATGCGATGACACTCGGGATTGTTAACGACACTTCAGAAAATGTCGATGCTGATTTTTTGATGCCGGCAATGACCCATTTTGGAGACCAACCTCCTTTGAAGGCCTCAGTTCTGAAAAAGAAAATCAATAGTTCGTACCCGCTTTTTACACCCAAAAGAGGTACAGTTGCATCATTGGATGGAGGGATGCAGACTCTTATCGAGGCTTTACAACAACATTTAGAGTCGATGGACAATGTTTCAATGACAACTGGGCAAGAAGTAGAGTCTCCACAAGCTGCTGCAGACATGTTTGGTGTTCCGTTGCATTCTGTGATTTGGTCTGCTCCCGGGATGATTGGTAAGCATCAATTCTCAGAACTGAGTGTCTTTGCTGTAGGTTATCGAGAGGCTGATGTGTCGAAGATTCCATATGGGTACGGTACTCTTATTCCCGATGCATCAGTTCCGTTCAGCGGTATTCTTCACGAGAGTGACTTGCACCATTCTCTACGAGCTCCTAAGGGTCACCGTTTGTTTCGAGTAATGGCTCCACACTCTCGTTGGGACGGTGATGAATCAAAGATTCTTGATGCACTCAAACATCATTTCAGTGAATCTGAACCCGTTCTTTTTGAGAACTTAGGTAAGCGAAAAATACCTTGCTATCCTCCAGGATACATGCAACACGTTGCGCAGCAAAAGTTCGAGTTCAACTGTGTCGGCTGGGGGGTAAGCGGTGTTTCAATCACGCATGTGGTCGATGAGGCCGAACGAATCTCCGAGAGATTTTAGGCGGTTGCAGGGCTCTCGAATTTTTGGGCAATTAGTTGACTCAATCCTTTCACCCACTCTTCATCATCGTTGAGGCACTTGATGACAGTGAGTTCTTCTCCTCCACATTCAGCAAAATGTTCACGGATTCCGATGTCAAGTTCTTCAAGTGTTTCAAGACCGTCTGCTAAGAATGCTGGGGCGACAATTGCGAGTTTTTTTATCCCTCTTTTAGCGAGTTCTTCGACTTTGTTCATGGTTGATGGCTCAAGCCATTTGACAGGACCTATTCTGCTTTGGAAACTAATAGACCATTGTTCCGGTTTCAATCCGAGTAGACCGACAACGGTGTGTGTTGTTTCCATGCAGTGGTGACCGTAGCAGAGTTGATTCGCATCAGACTTAACTGAACAGCAATCGTTAATTTTCTGACAGTGGTTCTTTGATGAATCGATTCGTTTTACGTGAGATACGGGCAATCCGTGGTAGGAAAACAGTAGATGAGTATCATTGTCGAGGTGCTTCTCAATCGATTTGGTTAACGGAACAACATATTCTTCTTTGGTTTCAAAGTGTCCCATTTCGAGAATCTTTGGGCTCCATTCCATTTTTTGTAGTTGTTTGTATGCATGTTTCAACGCCGACTCAGTGGTAGCCTGAGCATAATGAGGAAACATTGGTAGCAAGAGTAAATTTTCAACACCTTTTGAACGCAACTTTTCCAACCCCGATAGGATGCTTGGGTTGCCGTACCGCATAGCGAACTCAACTTCCATATCATCCATCATGCCATCGAGTGTATCGGTAATGCGATGGGAATAAACACGCAATGGAGAACCTTCTTCCATCCATATTTTTTGATACAAAGGGGCGATTTTTTTCGGTCGAACTCGCAATATAATTCCTCGAACCAACAGGTGGCGAAGCGGAGCAGGAATATCGATTACGTCAGGGTCGAGGAGAAATTCTTTCAGGTATTTCTTCACCGATGGGATAGTCGGCTCATCGGGAGTTCCCACATTGATGAGAAGCACTCCTTTCTTAGCCATGTTATTTGCATCGGTTGGCTCCTAATAATGATTTGTTACTTACCTCTAACGCACAAGAGATTCATATTGTGGATGGAATGTGTTTGTACTTCTTTTTTTTAGATGATATGCTTTATGTCCTGTCGATATATCAGATGTATAGGGGTGTTTGCTTGAGCGTGATGGATGA
>DAIUCF010000048.1:0-4759 GCA_036846305.1 Candidatus Poseidoniaceae archaeon
ATATCCTCACCTGTTTCGTTGACAAGAACGTGCAATAGATTCAGCCTCAGCGTTTCACTCGTAGAGGTTTTGAGCGAATAGTGATGAGTTATTTTTTTTTTCATAATTTTTATTAATAGGGTGTTGTAGTGTACAATATGAGCCAGATTATATCTTTTAGCGCCGACAAACCTTTTGCAGACAGTCTTGAGAATTTAATCGAACAATCAGGATATCAAAATCGAAGCAAATTCCTTCGAGATGCTGCACTTTATTTTGCTGATTTACAGCAAAGAGGAGACTTGAGCAACATGGAGGGCGATGAGGTTGTAGAAGGACATTTGGTCATTTACTATCAGCACGGTGTTGAACACAAAGTGATGGAATTACGGCATTCCGAAAGCATCAATATTACTTCTTACAATCACAGTTGTCTTCAACACAGCCATACCTGTGTAGATGTGCTCCATGCGATGGGCAGTGCAAGTCAATTTCGAACAGTTATCGCTCAGTTGCAAAACACGCCAAATGTAGACAAGGTGACCTTGGTTCGCGCACCGGTGAGAGAATCCGGCTGCTGTTGAAATTATTCAAGAGTGGTTCTGCCCATCCCGGGAATTTACACAAATCATAATTTTCAAATTTGGCTGGTGTAATGTTTCTAAACTATGGAGTTGTCCGAAAACTGTGTCTAACAATGAAAACTTTTGGGAAGGTGTTGCGGGTGACGAATCCTCTTCTCACCAAGGAGAGGAAAAAATTGAATCTTCTATGGTCGAATTAGATGGTACTGCACCTCATGAACATCACACCCAAACAAGTCCTTGGAGCGATGATGTATCAGAACCAAACGACCCAAAAGTGGAATCTTCAAGCGAGTTCGAGGCATCTGATGTTCACATCAATGACATACCCGAGGAGTTCGCTCCACGGGAGCCACAGGAGTTGAAGAAGAGATCTATTCCGCTATTCATACTTGTTGTTCCAGCGTTAATGTTCATTTTTATATTCGCATTTCCCCTTTCTCAAAGCTTCATATTTTCCGAAAGTTGTAATGGGAGCTTGTATACTCTAGGAAACCAATCAACAGAAGCGGGTGATGAGTTCATGTGTGATTATCTCTACGATAACATACAGGTCGATTATTCGACGAATGGAAACATTACCGAAGTTTCGGGAAGTTATGGTTTTCAAACATTGTTTCGATGGGATTCGACATCTGATTCTGATGTTATAGGTTACCTGCAATTCGAGTCAAATGAATGGTTCCAATACCAGTATTGTGAATGGGAGGGTGATGACTATTTCGGTGATACCCGCTGGTATTGTAATTACCAAGACGGCAACTCTGACCATTTTGATGATTGGTGGTTCTATTGTGAGTGGGATGGTGTTCTTTGGCAATGTACCGACATGTTCGGGCAATCAGAAGGATTCTCAAACACTTCAGGAGAGCAGAGGTCAAGTGGCAGTGGAGAAATGACATATGACTGTCGCCGTGTCGTACGTGAATCCAGAATGACAGAATTCACGAGCAATGAATATACTTTTTTGGTGAACAGCATGACTTTACCTGATTGGTGCTATGGTGCAGTTGAAGAAAGATCAAATCAATCTTCAAACACTCCTCCTCTTCCATTCGATGGAGAACGTGTGTTCATTGACCACTGGGATGAGGGCTGGGATGACGGACGAATTCAATTTATTGGAGAACAATATACTTGGTCAACTTTCCGTTATTCTGAACTGGATGCAAGAACATTTGATTCAGATGGTGAACTAATCACAAGCTCTTCAGACAAAATACTGGGAGTATTGATTCTATTATCCGGCTCATTTTTGTTTCTGCTGCTGATGTATACTCTTTCTACACGAAAAACGCATGTGATGCACCTTGGTTCTGAAAACACGGTCGTAGTGATGACGAGTTGGCTCAATAAGCCAGCGAAAGTGAAAGCGTCAGTTCCGCTTGACCACACATCCTTTTTACGACGCTACACTTCAACAAGTACTGATTCAGAAGGTCATACTACAACCTCTACCCACCATGAAATATGTACATCGGGATACCCTAATGTGAAAATGCCAGACCGTTTCTCTGGCAGTGAACTCTCTGAGGTTACCGGTCTCAAAGTTAACCCTGGCCGGCATGGATACTCTTAACATCTAGAGGTTTGAGTTGATAGCATGTCGTTTAGGGTGTGTATTGCATGTCATGGAATTCGTGTTTACCCTTATGTTGGGTTCATGACCGGTCAACGCTTTCAATGCCAAGATTGCCTCGAGTTGATGGTCATTCCTTTGGAGTTTGATAATGAGGCAGATTACAAAGAATTTCTACAAATAGTCGCAGAAGACGAATAATCATCGCAATCGGGTGAACTATTCGACTCTATAAATCGGCTTTTGAAGCCACATTCAACTGCGAACATTGATAACTTCAAGTGTTAAATTACAGTTCGGATGGGATGCGTATGGTTCAGCGTAAGCAGGATGCTTTGAGCACAAATTTTCTTTTGGAAATGATTGATGATGCCGAAAAAAACAAGGAAATAGAACTTCGTGTTCGTAAAGCACCGAGGATAAAAAGTGATGAATCTCTATCACATCTTTCGAATCGTATTGTTGATGAAGTTCGAATCACAACTCCACAGCAGAGAGCGCAGAATGTATTGAGAAATGCAGGACTTTCTCTTACTCAAGAACCGGAAAGCCCGATGTTCAACAGTCATCTAAAACATGTTGGTCTGCGCGCACGAAAAATTCCTCTGGCCAAACCTGAGAGAAAGATTCGTCGGGTTAAGAAACAACCAATTTCAATCACTCGTCGCCGTTCTCCAAGTGGTCCTCCTGCTGCAACTCGTCACCGACCTGCTGTTGGAATGGAAGATGAAGTTCGACGCTCTGCCCGTGATTTAAACAACCAGCGCGGAAAGAGAAAGCGACGGCGAAGAAAGTTTCTTCGTTGACGGTACTCATACGACAAAGGGTGAAAAAGGGGAGCCACTCCCGTTAACACGTGGGACCCATGGACATTGCAAACCCCAGTGAAGAACATGCCATGCTTCGCGAGATGGTTCGTGATTGGACAAAAGAGCATGTTGAACCTCAGGCTCTTGAACACGACCGTGCTGAAAAATTCAATTTAGAACTCCTCCGATCGATGGGTGAACTGGGTTTGCTCGGAATAAGTGCTCAAGAAGAGTACGGGGGTGCAGGTTTAGATGCAACTGCGTGTGCGATTGTTCACGAGGAACTTTCAGCTTCCGACCCAGGCTTTGCACTGGCCTATCTTGCCCATTCGATGTTGTTCGTTAACAACTTGGCCTTTAACGGTAATAATGAACAGAAATCGCGCATACTGCCCAAAGTTTGCTCGGGCCAGTGGATCGGCGCAATGGCTATGTCGGAGCCTGACGCTGGAACAGATGTTCTTGGACTTTCAACAACAGCAGTACTTCAAAATGATGGAACTTGGCTCTTGAATGGCCGAAAGATGTGGATTACGAACGGTTGCATTGATGAGGCTGGAACCCCGGCTGATGTGGTTTGGGTCTATGCAAAGACTGGCGTAGACGAGAAAGGCCGAGTTCAAATGTCGACATTCCTCGTTGAAGCGGGCATGGCCGGGTACAGTGTCGGTCAGAAAATCTATGATAAAACCGGTATGCGAGCCTCAAACACTGCGGAATTGGTGTTCGAAGATTGTGTAGTACCTGCACAAAACCTCGTAGGCGAACCAGGGCATTCTCTTCTACATATGATGGCAAATCTTGAGGTAGAGCGACTTACTTTAGCCGCAATGGCACTCGGTATAGCCCGTAGGTCCCTTGAAGACATGAATCGCTATGCGAGTGAACGAAGTGCGTTTAAATCTCCAATCCGTGATTTTGGTCAAATCCAGCGCTATATTGGAGAATCATGGGCTAAATACCGCGCAATGAGAGCATACATCTATGATACTGCACACCACATGACACTTGGTAAACCGGGTCATCGACTTGATTCAGACGGGGTCAAGTTGTTTGCAACTACTGCTGCAAAAGAGATTGCAGATGCTGCAATGCAAGTTATGGGCGGCTATGGATATGTTGGTGAATATCACGTTGAGCGACTGTGGAGAGATTCTAAACTTCTTGAAATCGGTGGAGGTACTCTTGAATCTCATCAAAAGAACATTACCCGTGATCTGGTGAAATCACCCGAATCAATCACTCGATGATTTCAACGGTTTCACGAATGCCGACAAGACTCTTGGTTGTCTTCCAAGCCGTCGCCAGTAAACTGCTACCCAGCAACAAGGCGAGAACTAGAATTGTACCCCATGTCCAAACACTTGACACTGTGGTCATTGAATCGTCGTTGAACATGAGTCCCATTAAAGTAATAATTCCAACTGCAAGCGATATTTGAACACGTATGACAAGTGGTATTCGCAGTCCTGATTTACCCAATCGGAACAGCAAATACATGACCCATGTGAAGGACCCGACCGACCAAATTAACAGGTCGGCAGGATAGGCATTTGTGAGCATGAAACCTTTATCGCTAGCATACTGGTCCACTCCAACCAGTGCAACAATCCAAACCAGCGAAGCACCAAGAATGTGAATCATCTCATTAATTGCAGCACTCGTTCCAATCATCTCACTGGATTTGCCAGCAACTCTTTTATCCAAAGTTTCCAAATTCTCATCGGATGTAGAGGGATATTGAGATGAAGATAATGCCCGATGTTTTCTCTCCATGGCATCGAGACGGGAGGACATCCGCTGCATTT
>DAIUCF010000048.1:4769-12839 GCA_036846305.1 Candidatus Poseidoniaceae archaeon
CCTCCAACATTAACAGCTGGTTTTCATGTTGTTCATTGACAACACTCATTCGCTCATTTTCAAATTCTGGAAGAGTTACCATTGGGGGAATATCATCTAAAATGGGTTGTGAAGTTAGTTCTTCACGAGTTTTTTGAGCCCTTAACACTTTTTTTTCTTCACGCTTAGTTTTTGTTTCTGATACTTTTTTCTTGACTGCATCATTGGTTTTGTTCGCCATCTCTTTACTCGCAGCGGAGACATTTTGAGCAGCTTTTTTGCTTTTTGTGGCAGTTGTGATTGCAGCATTCTTAGTAGCAGTGGCGGCTTTTTTTGAGATTTCCGATAATTTCGAGCCGGTGGCACTGAGTCGCGCTTTCAAATCTGAAACCTTGTCCTTTGGCTCGCCCATGTTGCAACGTGTGTTCTTTCACTTCTCAAATGTTCGCACACTTAGTATTCTACGGGAACAGGGTCAAGCATTCGCCACAAATACCAACTTGCCGCTGTTCGATAGGGCTTCCATCGTTCTGCAATTTCAAGGACTTTTTCTTTCGAGTCAGCCTCGGGTACGAGTTTTTGAACGGCCCGAATAAGCCCAATGTCCCCGATGCTGAAGATATCTGGCCGCATGAATGTAAAAATCAGCATCATCTCGGAAGTCCAAGGCCCTATTCCACGAAAAGAGGAAAAATGTTTGATTAATTCAGCGTCAGAATGTGCACCCCAATCATCGAGAATGAGTTCCGAGGATTCAAGGGCTAAACCGTGGATATAGCTTGCCTTTGGGCGTGAAAGACCACATGATGCCAGTTCGATTTCAGTATACTCTCGCAGTGCTTCAGGTGTAATTTCTTTGACCATATTGACCAATCGACCCCAAACTGCATCTGCAGCAAGAACTGAGATTTGTTGGCCAACGATAGAGCGTACCAGTGTTGAGAACAGGTCACCTCTTCCAACAAGGCTTTCATTTGGGTACGAATCGACAATTTTTCCCAGTAATTCATCTTGTGACAGTGCGTTTACTGCATCTGTCCACCAACTCGGCCTACCTGTGTCCATGGCGTGAAATAAAGCGTCGAGGTTTTGAGGTCTTGTCTCATGGCTTAACCATGCGGGACAACTTGCTCGAGATACTTCGGCTCAAAAATATCCAACGCGCCGGTTGGGTTCGTGCGGGAATCCAGAATCCAGAATCTGTTGCAGCGCATTCGTGGGGGATGTCGATGTTGGCTCTCAAACTCACGCCACCTACACTTGATTTGGTCCGAGTTCTATCGCTGTGCATCGTACATGATGTTCCAGAGGTGCGTGTTGGAGATTTAACTCCGCACGATGATACAACGAATAAAGCACGTGATGAGCATGAAGCAATGACCGAATTGGCACCAGAATGGATTACACTGTTTGAAGAATATGAACACGGCCAATCTCCCGAGGCTCAGTTTGTCAAACAGTTGGATAAACTGGACATGGCATTGCAAGCAGAAAATTATCAAGTCGATTACAATATTTCATTGGATGAATTCATTGAAAGTGCTCGGCAGCGGATTGTTGACGACGAACTTCAAAATCTCCTTCCATGAGATAATTTTGAAGCCGAAGTTCCGACAAAAACAAAAGGGTGTGCCGACCGCATCAACATCATAGCCCGATAGTGTAGGGGTCCATCATAACGGGTTTTGGTCCCGTTGACCTCGGTTCAAATCCGAGTCGGGCTACCTCTAACCTCATTTTAGTTCTCGTCAGAACCATCACTACAATCCCATTCACCATCTCCAACCCACTCTTGAGGAATGATTTCACCATTGTCGCATTCGAAAAATCCATCTACGATTTCAATATCGGATACATCGGCAAACACGAAAAGGTAGATCAACCAAAAGATCTGTGGGAGAATCGTTAGGATGAGAGATACCAAAGAGATAATCCATGCCGTTTTTACCAGTGAAGTGTCTTTGTGATTCTCGACATGACGTATCTTCTCTCGGGACATGTATGAAAGAATCAATGCAGGAACTGCAAACAAAAGATTACACAACCCGAATAGAGGTACCCAAGCTCCTGATAATACACCCAATGCTGCGATACCTGAAAACACAATCGCCACAATTGCGATTGTGTTTGATTCTCCGCCAGCAGGAATCATCACGGATTGAGGTGGGTTTGAGGCAGGGGTATCATCGAACCCGGCCATGAATGAGTCAAGGTCATCAGCACTTTCCATTCCCCATTCAAATTCTCCTTCACAATAAGGACAACTGAATTCTCCAGATGCATCATCATCCAGTTCAATTTCCTCTTCACAGTGCGGACATAGAATTTCTACCATGCTAGTACCTGTAAGATATGAATGTTAAAGTTTTGGCCGTTCGAAAGTCTCCCATAATTTGAACAAATTAGTTGAATTAAACAAACATACTCACACTCTACCACACGACTCGTTAAAAACCCTCGTCATGTTCATGAATTGAATCGTACTCGGAGATTTGGTGAGATGATGAATATCGAGAAAATCGCAGTACTTGGCGCAGGACAAATGGGAAATGGTATTACGCAAGTTGCAGCATGTGCAGGTTACGACGTAACCATGATTGACATCAAACAAGAATTCGTAGACCGAGGTATTGCTGCTATCGAGAAATCACTCGCTAAGTTGGTCTCCAAAGAACGTATGTCGCAAGAGGATGCTGATGCGTCCAGAGCAAGAATTTCTCTTTCTATCGACCGAGCCGATTGTGCTGACTGCGATTTAATCATTGAAGCGGTACCCGAAATTCTTGACTTGAAAATTCAGATATTCCAAGAGTTGGATGGACTTTGCAAGCCTGAAACAATTCTGGCATCCAATACATCATCAATATCCATTTCAACAATTGCAGAAGCAACGAACCGACCCGAAAAAGTCATTGGAATGCATTTCATGAACCCAGTCCCCATCATGAAATTGGTTGAAATTATTAACGGTAAATTAACCAGTACACAAACCAACACTGCAGTGATTGAAGCATCTGATAAAATGGGTAAAACCGCTCTTTCCTGCAATGATTCTCCAGGCTTTATCTCTAACAGAATACTTTGCCCCATGCTCAATGAGGCAATCTTAACTCTGCAAGAGGGCGTTGCAGAACCCGAGGCCATTGACGGTATCATGAAACTGGGTATGAACCACCCGATTGGTCCACTTGCACTTTCTGACCTTATCGGATTGGATACAGTTCTTCACATCATGAATGTGTTGCATGACGGAATGGGTGATGACAAATATGCTCCAGCCCCATTGCTCATCGAAATGGTTGAGCAAGGTAAACTCGGTCGAAAAACAGGGCAAGGATTCTATACCTACTAGGTGGCTTCATTGGGCGTAAAAGACAAAGTTCAGCATTGGGCCGTAGCCCGCTTCCTAAACATAGTAATCAGTACGCCCGAAGTTCACATTCCAGACAGACATGAAGCCGACAAACGTCTTGACCAAATAGGTAGACTAGCTGTATTTCGTGCGGGTTTATCGGGATTAATTTCGGGTTTGTGTGTCGTTGGGGTTGCGCTTTTTCTTCGAGATTGGGAAGGTTCAGAAGGATTAACTTCATTTGGCTTTGTCGTAGTTATGTCCCTGGTAAGTTGTATTACTACTGGCTTTGAGTTACTGTTCTTGTATCGTGATTCATTGGGGACGGCTGCCAGGATGGCCAAAATATTGGATATCCCCAAAGAAGAATTGGAGGAGGTAGAATTGGAGAATTCCATCTCGCATTGGCTCATACACGCAGCTCTAGGTGCGCCAGGATTTCACGGTACTATGTTCGGGATTGACCCGTTGGCCAAAATTGGTAAAATTGGAATGCTTATTCGTAAGGCTTTGAAGAAGGTGAGAATCGTTGCCAGTGCAACAGTTTTCAAAATGATATTGCGAAGAATGTGGGTTCGATTGCTTGGTCGTGTGGCTCTACGTGCATATGTTGAATTGCTATCGCTTCCAATGTTTGTTCTCCTCAATATGTTTGGAATGAATGTGATGATGAAGGATATGCGTTCGAGACTCGTAGGCCATGAACTCACCCCAAAACTTGTGAATCACGCATTTCCAGAAGGCTTCGCAAATCTCGATGATGGATTGCAGAAGGCACTTCATGATGGAATGAAAGAACAAATTACGACCGCTCGGTTTATCCACCCAAATCAAATTAGAGTACTTGAGATGCTTGGAGACTGGAAAGGAGATGAGGTTAAACCAAGTCAAGATCAACAACGTCGGGCAAACCGTTTTTTACTTGCAGTTCACTCAATGTCAGGCAAGAATACCTCACGTTGTAGAAAACTCATTCGACGTCTTGAAGCCAAAATCGGTTCTGACGAGGTTGATATGGTTCGAAAGGAAATATATGATGCAATTCATGATTTGACACCATTATCCAGGCCTTGGCTGTAGGTGGCAGGTTTATTATTCGTCAATTCATCCGCGGTGTATGTCACGCCTAATTATGAACGGTTTTCGCAACAAAAGTTTTGTTCTTGTTCTCTTGCTGCTAACCTCCACATGCTTCGGATTTATCCAACCTCCCTCTGCTGAAGCGACATCTGCTCGTTCAACAGGTTTGGAGGTAGTCAATGTCAATGTCTTGAGCGATTATTACGATCGTGGAGAAAACATGACCCTCTCGGTAACTTCACTCAACCTCGACATTGAAACAGAATATTCACTTGAATATATTCTCTGTAAGGTTACTGAAGTGTGGAACGAAGATACCGAAGAAATGGACCTTGAATGTACAGAGTTGTTCGATTCAGTTACTGACTCGATTGACATTGGTTCGGGTAATTTATTCACGCTCACAACGATTTCTGTTCCAGACCCTGGATGTTGCTTTAATTCATCACAGTCTACTTCGACAAACATCAACAACGGTACAATGATGTTCAATGTCAACATCACTTCCCAAAATATTACCATTTCCTCAGGATTTAGTAATATGTTCGTTCTTGGCGGCGGAGTCACCAACAGTCATTTGGATGTATCAAACGAAGACGTCCTCGTAGATATGGATTACAATATACATGCATTTTGGACATTGGAGTTTAAGAATTTTGAATTGTTAAGTTATACAACTTCATGTTCATTCATGGACGCAAACGGCGGACTGTCACAAACTGAATCGTCAACTTGGGGTGACTATGGACATGTCATTGACCCTTACTTCTCGTTAGAAGCATCGGTCATCGGTGAGTATCGTTCCCATTGTACACTTACTCGGAATACAGATGCTACTGTAATAGCAACTGAAATTGGACCTTATTTTGAGGTTGTTGAAGCAAATTATACCGGTTTGGAAGCATTCAGTGGAACCACAAATACCGATTTCTATGTACACAATGATTCACTCACACTTACCGTTGTTATCGATGACCTTTTCATCGGAACTGAGTATGAACTCAATTACAATATGTGTGATGTTTGGTCTGGCTATGACTCTTCGATACCGGGTTACACATTCCATTGTGGTTCTGATGTCAAATACGGGCTACTTGATGACCCACTTACGCCAAGTGTCGATGAATCTGCAGTGGTTAATTTTTCGGGGCAAATCCTGTTTACTCCAGTCGCTTCGACCCACACAGAGCAGATTACCTTCACCTTCCCAGGTTGCTGTGGAGACAATAAATCTATGTTTGGCAATGATGGATACTTGAGTGTCGATTCACTTGAGAATGAATCTCTCGCATTCGAAATTAACGTTAAGGCGTACAACGTGACTCTTGCTTCGGGTCTGTCGAACACCTTTGTTCTGGGTGGGGAAGTCTTGAGTGACCAGATCAGTTACGATAGGAATGCAATTTTGATTGGCATGTCGAGTGAATCCCGTAGCCGTTGGACGCTTGATACAGACAATGCATTCACTCTTGTTTACAGCATCACCTGTGATTTGGTGAACTCTACAGGAATCAATGTGGATTCAGAAACCCGAACTTGGAGTCACAACGGCAATCCGTCTGCCAACATGCACCTCCTTCCTCCATCCCCTGGTGATTATTATTCACAGTGCAGCCTCCTACGAGTGATTGACAACACAATTCTTGGAACTCAAACAGGTTCGACGTTTGTCGTAATCGATGCCAATTACACTGGCCAAGAACAGCATAGTGTACAAACTGATGCAACTTTCTATCCCCACGATTCGACCATAGAATTGAGCGTCACGACTGAAAACATGTACCCAGGTACGGTCTATACTTTCGAATACGAGCTTTGTAAACTTGCGACGAAGTTTGAAAACCAAATGTTCAAGACCTTTTGCTCGGGTTCACCATCATTTTCTTCTCAAAACATGACCAATACGCTCATGTCAGGTTCGATTGATTTCACACCAACTTCTGCATCTCACACCGAAATTGTCAGCGTGGAGATTCCAGATTGTTGTGGTGAAATTGCCAATGAAGTCTTTTGGTCACTGGAGAATGCTTCGGTATCTTTTGAATCACTACTTCGTATACAAGGTGTACAATTGGATAATTCCGATGAAGTGAGTTCGTATTTCACAATCGGTGGTAAAATTGTTTCTTCAAACATGAAGTATCCCTCGTTTGAATTGTTGCCAAATATGAATTTGATTGTCGACATGATTTGGGAACTCGACCACCGAAATGAGTTCATCCAGTTTTATCAAGAAGAGTGCAAATTTGTAGATGCAGATACTCAAACTGTGTTGGATACAAAGACTGCGGTATGGAATCACAGGCCTAAGCAGATTAATACACCAAATTCAATATTCTCTCCACCGGTTGAAGGTGAATACTATGTCGAGTGTACATTGACACGCCAAGTGGACTCAACGGTCATGGGAACGCATACTAGCGACACAATCACCGTGTTACCGGATTTGGCAAATCAAGATGATGCAACAATGACTGCAAGTACACTTGTCAAACCCGAAGGCTGGGCACTGGTATTAGTCTCGATGACGAAACTCGATGCAGGACAGAGTTATTCCATTGTATGGAGTGTGTATGATGAATCAACTCCTGGTTCTGAGATTCTTCTTGACTCTGGAGACGATACCTGGGTTGAGGGTTCAGATGGCGTTGAACAAATAATCCTCGAATTCAATGCACTTTCAGATTCCTCAAACGCTTGCTTAGCCGTCGACTTATATGCAGCAGGTGATGAATTGGTTAGCCTAAACGGTACAGGTGCACAAGCCTCCACACTTTGTTGGGCTCAAAATTCTGTATCCGATGAGGATTCGGATGGAGTGTATGACAAGAACGACCAATGTCCTGGTACACCAGTAAATAGCGTGGTTCAAACGAATGGTTGTTCAGACAAAGATCTCGATGGTTGGGATGATAGCGTTGAAATCTCGTGTGGTTCAGACTTTGAGAACCCCACGTCGGTACCATCAGACTTTGATGGTGATGGAGACTGTGATGCTGTCGATACTGACGATGATAATGATGGCTTCTCTGATGAAAATGAAATCCTCCGAGGAACCAATCCATTTGATGTTAATGATGTTCCAGCCAACCAATTACCTGTTTGTTCGGTGTATTACACGCTTGAGGCAGATGGAATACCTGCTGAAATAACCGGTGAAGCTGCAATTACTGCCCTTGTCGTGGGAACTTCATCCTATCCAGGTGCTGGAACTGGAATAACACCGGTTATCACGATTCCTTCGGGTAATTATTACGTCATTGCAGTTTGCGAAGACATTGACAACGATCCAGTGATTCTCACAGTCAATGAAGTCACTGTAGGTCCTGCTGTAGGAAAAGTGGTTGCTGGAGCAATCATCTCTCTTTCCGAAGATGTTAACGAATCGGTTGATGCAGTCATTACTTGGAATGATGGAACTAACACTGCAACGACCATCATCACGGTCAATATGGAAAACACTCCGAGTTCGAGTAATCAGACTCCTGGGTTTTCCATGATTCTTGTAATTGTGTCACTACTTGGAGCAGTTGGATTCTCGCGTAGAACATATTCCGAACTTTGAGTCAATGACTGTATTGTTCTCAAGGTGTATTAACTGGTCACCAGAGTATCATTATCGTAAGAATCAGTGCAGTCCATAAGAGAACGACTGAGCC
>DAIUCF010000049.1:0-2311 GCA_036846305.1 Candidatus Poseidoniaceae archaeon
ATCCAATTTTGTCCATCCGGACAAGGGTTGTTATGTTGGTCAAGAAGTACTTGCAAGGATGATTTCTCGTAAGCGACAAGGGAAAAGACTCACACGTGTGGTCAACGGAGAGGTTGATGAAAAATTCATATCAACTCAGGGGAAAACCCACTCGTTAGCGATTGTACGGCAAAATTAGTATTCCAGCAATTCCTCGAGTTGTGATTTATAGAAATTACCGGAACCCTGTAGGGATTCTAATTCACTCGATGATAATTCAAGTTCTAAGATACGCTCAATTCCGCCGGCACCTAATATTACTGGGACACCGATATAGACATCCTCAAGACCGTATTGACCAGTCAAATGTGCTGATGCTGGAATGAGTCTTTTACGGTCATTGAGAATCGCTTCGGCCATGATTGCTGCAGCAGACCCTGGCGCATAAAACGCAGACCCTCTTTCCAAAAGTTTGACGATTTCTCCACCTCCAGATGCTGTGCGCTTACAAATATCTTCGATGGTTTGCTCGTCAAGCAGATGTGTTATTGAAATTCCGCCTACAGTGGTGAAACGAGGAAGTGGAACCATGGTGTCTCCATGTCCACCAAGAACCATTGCTTGAACATCTTCCTCGGAACATCCAACTGCCTTCGCTACAAAATGAGTCATTCTTGCACTGTCGAGGACTCCTGCCTGACCGCAAACTCTGTTAGGAGGGAATCCAGTGACTTTCTGCATATGGTAAGTCATGAGGTCCAAAGGATTCGTAACCATTACGATAGTTGAATCTGGTGCATGCTCTCGAATTCCTTCACCAACTTGCTTTACAATTCCTGCATTTTTGGCAATCAAATCCTCTCGAGTCATTCCAGGCTGACGAGGAAAACCAGATGTGACAACAACAACACTTGCACCAGCGATATCGCTGTAATCAGCAGTTCCCGTTATTGAACCATCATAATTCAAAACTTGACCATTTTGGGACATGTCAAGGGCTTTACCCTTGGCAAAACCTTCGTAGATATCAAGCATAACGATGTCTGCAATTTTCATTTGCGCGAGCACAAATGCACATGTTGCTCCTACATTTCCTGCTCCAATTACGGCGATTTTTTTGCGGTTGTTTGTCATCTATTATCCCTCGACAGTACACTCGAATACACGACCATCAATAAGCAACATGGTGCCAAATCATGGAGGCTTTATTTCGTAATGCCAGATTATAGTTCACGGAAAACGAGCGTGTTCTCTAAGAACCTCCTCTCTGTGGGGCAGGTAATCCGCTCGCTCAAAGTGAGAGGATGCGAGGAATTTACATGAGAATTGGAGTCCCTAATGAGCCCGAAGGCGAAACTCGAGTTGCGATTGCACCCCAGAGTATGAAAAAGCTGCTCAAAGCCGGATTTGAAGTCATCATCGAATCGGGAGCAGGTATTGCATCCAACTATCTGGATGCAGACTACGAAGCAGCTGGTGCCTCGCTAGGAACTCGAAAACAAGTGATGGAGAGTGACACAATCATTTGCATCCGTTTCCCGGGTTTAGATGGTGTTAACAAAGGTACAAGAATAGCATGTGTAGCAGACCCTTTTCGTCATCCTGAACATGTTCAATCATGCATTGACAACGGAATTACGCTACTTTCAATGGACATGATCCCGCGTCGCCTCTCACGAGCACAATCAATGGACGTAAATTCTAGCCAAGATAATTTGGCAGGATACAAGGCTGTGCTTTTGGGTGCTGCCCATGTACCCAAGGCAATCCCAATGATGACCACTTCAGCAGGTACGGTGCGACCGGCAAAGGTTGTTATTATGGGTAGCGGAGTTGCAGGGCTTCAAGCAATTGCCACAGCAAAAAGACTCGGTGCAGTTGTCTATGCTTCTGATGTTCGAAAATCTGCTGCGGAGCAAATCGAGTCTGTTGGTGGACGTTTCATCGAAGTTGATGGCATGGATGATTTTGAAGATGAATCGGGATATGCAAAACCACTCACTCCTGAATTCATTCAAAAAGTCAACGACACTGTATGTGGTGTTGCGTCTGACGCAGATATCATCGTAACCACTGCTCGCATATTTGGACGCCCTGCACCGATTACTGTGCCTTCAAGTGCTATTCAAAATTTTAAGCCTGGAGCAGTCGTTGTTGATATGAATGCTGATGTTGGCGGAAATTGTGAAGACACTGTGGCTGGTGAAGTAATCACCTCGAAAAACGGCGTCATTATTGTCGGGACATCGAATCTCCCCGGCACTGTCGCCACAACTTCCAGCATGTTGTATTCAAACAACTTGACCACATTCATTACCTCGCTAGTAAAAGA
>DAIUCF010000049.1:2321-12774 GCA_036846305.1 Candidatus Poseidoniaceae archaeon
GTAAAAGATGGTGAAGTTCAAATTAGCGATGAAGATGACATTTTGGTTGGAGCACCAGAAGGCTCAGATTTCTACGTGAATGGCATGGGTGGCGTCTTGCTTTGCCATGATGGGGCTTTACACCCTAAACAAACTCGTCTTGGAGGTGTTCTTTGATGGAGCCTGAATTTTTAATTGCCAATGTAACCCTATTTGTTCTCGCTATTTTCCTTGGTTTTGAATTGATTACCAAAGTTCCGGCAACTTTGCATACTCCGCTCATGAGTGGTGCCAACGCAATTTCTGGAATCAGTATTATCGGTGCACTCATCGGTTCGAATGTCGCATATGAGAGTGGTAGTACCGCAGTATCAGGAATTCTGGCGTTTGTTGCCGTTGTATTGGCGATGATCAATGTTGTAGGAGGATTTGCAGTAACAAATCGGATGCTCAACATGATTGCAGGTAAGAAGCGCGGAGGTGCTTGAGGTGGAAGATTGGGTATCGATTGGATATTTGGTTTCAGCTGCCTTGTTTATTTTTGGATTGAAAAAATTGGGGCACCCTCGTACTGCTCCATTTGGAAATCAACTCGGCGCAATGGGTATGCTTGTTGCAGTATTGACGACTGTGCTAAGTATGCACCTCGCTGGTGGAGCCCAGTGGGTATTGATAGGTGCTGGAATTTTGATTGGTTCACTCATTGGTTACTGGTTGGCTGTGCGCGTAGAAATGACCGGAATGCCGGAATTGGTTGCAATGTTCAACGGTTTTGGTGGTGCAGCATCGGCACTGGTTGCACTTTCTGAGGTGTGGAAGTACCTCGAAGATTCAGATACTGTTCCTGATAACGAACTCAAACTTGTCGTCACTATGGTTGCAGCTGGTCTGTCAGCACTCGTAGGATGGATGACGCTGACTGGTTCGATTCTTGCAATGTATAAACTGAAAGGCGGAGTCAGTGTTTTTGGAAAGTGGATCAAAACACCAACATGGGGCCCAAGTTGGCTAAACGGGGTAAAGATTCTCCTGCTAGTTACTGTTGCTGTTCTCATTTATCTGAGCATTGATAGTCCAACAAACACAGACTACATGTGGGGAATTATTGGAATTTCTTGCCTACTTGGAATAATTCTGGTGTTACCTATCGGAGGAGCCGACATGCCGGTGGTCGTATCACTTTTGAATTCACTATCTGGAATCGCAGCAGCATTTACTGGGTTTATCATCGGAAACTCTGTTCTGATCATCGCAGGCTCACTCGTTGGAGCATCCGGTCTAATTCTCACATTCATCATGTGTAAGGCAATGAACAGAACTTTGCTTGACGTGTTGTTCAAATCCTTCGGTGGAGGGGGAGAAAAAGAATCACTTACTCGGACCAAGGTTGGTTCTGATGCTGATGAAGTCGCTATGATGGTCGATGGTGCTCAAAAAGTCATCATCGTCCCTGGATATGGGATGGCAGTTTCACAATGCCAGCATCAAGTAAAGGAGTTTGCCGACTTAATTAGCGAAAAATTCGATACGGAAGTCAAGTATGCAATCCATCCAGTAGCCGGAAGAATGCCGGGTCACATGAATGTCCTGCTGGCTGAAGCTAATGTACCGTACGAGCAACTTATTGAAATGGATGAAATCAACAACGAATTCCCTGAGTGTGATGTTGCCGTGATCATTGGTGCCAATGACACGACCAATCCAGCTGCACGAAGCGGAGAAGGTCCGCTGGCAGGAATGCCGATTATTGATGCTGACAAGGCTCGCACCGTTGTCATTATCAAGCGTTCATTGTCAGTAGGTTATGCTGGAGTTGACAACGACTTGTTCTATATGGACAAGACCATGATGTTGTTTGGTGATGGCAAGGCAATGATGGCAAATCTAAACACTGCTATCAAGGAAATTTGACCATTATCAATACAACAATTATCGCCCTACAGGGGGATGGGGAAAAGGAACGTTCAAAGGTCACCGACTGGTCGATTAGAATAGGTGGGACCATGCTTTCGCGCAACTCTCGATTCGTAGTACTTGGATTGATGGCACTGCTGCTTATTGCACCTGCTCTTGCAATGCCTGGCGGACCTCCATGGAAAAATGGAGATAACCTCGTTGTAGAAAGTGGATGCAGTTGCCACGGTGATGGGGCTGCATCGACCGAAGTTGTAATCTCTATTTCTGGTGTACCGCGCGCTTACACACTCAATCAAACATACCAGTTTACTGTTTCACTCCAACATGCCTCAAATGACGGTGGAGGATTCATGATATGGGACTATAACTATGGGACACTAACTCCCGGTGAAGGCTCACAATCGGTATCTGATGAGCCAGGAGCTGTTTCTCAATCAGCAACTGGCAACGATTGGGTGATCTCTTGGACTGCACCGAGTTCAGATGTCGGAATAATACCGTTTCAACTTGTAGGTAACGCCGTTAACGGAAATGGAAATTTTGATGCTGGGGATGCATGGAACATTGTTTCGTTTTCCATCAGCCCCCCAGATACAGCAACAAACGACGATGATGAAAACTTGGCATTGAGAACAATCAGTGTCGGAGATTATGAGTCACTATTCGTTGCTGTTGAAGACCCCGAAGCAGTGGAAGCAGAGCGACAAGAGAATTTGGCGGAACTTTTCTTTGATGAAGGTAACATTTACTACTTCATGACCCTTTCAATTATTATTATTGCTGCTGTAATCCAGGGTGAATTCTATGAGCGTAAATTTGGCGGTGGTCCTGAACACCTCGACAAGAGTTTAGCCATTCCCCAAGGAGTTCGACGTGGGGCTATTTCTGCACTTCTTCTCATTGGATTTGCATGGTCAGTGGACAATGATTCATCTTGGCAAGTTATGCTCACAATGGGAATGCTGACTCTGTGGGCATTCTTTGGGGTGTATCGCACTGTAGTTCAAGCCCGTGCTCCTCCTCAATCCAAAGATTTGGTGTGAAATTGATTACCGTCCTGGTACAGAGGTGAGTACATGTCACTCAACCTTGAATATGACAATCAAAGTCATGTTCAAGAACATCTCAATGAACTCACGGCCAGAGTGACGCTGGTTCTGTTTTTGTCAAGTCTCTTCACCATATTTTGGCTGTACCAGATAGATTCGATGCTCGATTCTGCTCTAAGGTATCTCAACCCATGTTCCGAAGGTTGCCTAAACCTCTATGACCCAGCGCGTTGGAGTGCGGTAAGGTGGATGAGTGCAGCATCACTAGGCATCGTAAGTGCCTTCCCAGTATTCCTGCATCAATCATGGAAGTTTATTCGACCGGGCTTATTACCAAGCGAGCGACGATGGCTCAAATCTTGGCTTCTTGGTACTGGGCTAATGCTGCTGATTACCATCAGTTTCACAATTGGTTATCTCTTTCCAATGGCTTTTGATAACGGACATGCAACACACGTATCAATGAAACTGGATGCTCGATACGATGCAATACTCATGATTTCGATGGTCGTTGCAGTCATATGGGCCGAAATTATTGTCGCATGCGGCCTAGGTGCCATGGTCTTTGCAGGTATACTTGGGCTACTCAATAAGGAAACTGCAGACTGGTGGAGGATTCGAGTGCATGGATTGGTTGCGCTACTCTTACTCGCATCATTACCAGATTATGGTGGTTTAGCAATAATGCTAACATTTGCATCCATCATAATCGTAGAACGTGGTGCTCGTAAGTGGATTATGTCTGAACCCCCATTATTTCAAGGTAAGAATCCGATTATGGATCATGAAGGTGGAATTCGAAGAATCTTGCTCGTTGAATGTGTATGCAATGATTCTCCTCAACCGTATGAATGGACCTCCAAAATACCTATTGCGACGATTTCTGTAGAATCTCTGTGCTCTAGTGTATCAGTCCAAGAACAGATTTTGGAAATATCTCTACACAACAGACTCACAGACCTCTTGGTCATTGGGTGTAAGAATTCAATGCCGAATTCGTTTTTTAACAACTGCAATTCAATTGGATGCGCAATATGGAATGAGTGTGAAAAAGATGATTTAGAAGCAAGAGCCATATTTATTCAGAATGGAGAGACTT
Organism: Candidatus Poseidoniaceae archaeon; assembly: GCA_036846305.1. Lineage (GTDB taxonomy): Archaea > Thermoplasmatota > Poseidoniia > Poseidoniales > Poseidoniaceae > MGIIa-L1. The sequence continues at coordinate 6,366 of DAIUCF010000049.1, forward strand.
CAAATTCCATAACGCTTGATGTTAGAGAAGATTCTTCGAGAAATGAGCGAGAACAAGTTCGTATTGGATTCAATGCTTCATTGATTTAATCTCAGCGCACATTCCCGACTTACAAACTTACCAGATATCTACAGTAATCTGTGTTTCAATAAAGCCAAGCATTGAAACACTTTACCGTACTGCGAATAAGTATGAGTCCAAAGATTGGCGTTCCTTTCATCGTCATTCTTTTGTTGTTTAGCTCATGGGCATTTACCAATAATCAAACCATTGAACAGTGGATTAGTGAAAACTCAATCACCGTTCAAAATGATGAAGTCGAACTCCTCTCGTTGCAGGAGCAGGAACATTGGCTCGTCCTCATTACAGATTTTGAGTCTCAGCCTGTCGCAGATGCTTGGGGGCCATCAAAAGCCCAAACTTTACTTGATGATATTGGACATGATTACATCCACCAACTATCAGGTGGGGCGACAGATATTGAAATCGTGGTTAGTAGTCGAATAACTCGTGCTCAGCATAACATTGAAGTCTACGGAGAGGATTCAAATGGAAATAGGGACATGAACCAAAAGGGTGAGTTCTTGCCAATGACTCTTGCAGAGGAAGTGGTGAATGACCACATTGAATTTGCTGATTGGGAGAAGTACGACTTGGACAAGGACGGCTCAGTGGACAGACTACTAATTCTCCATACCAGCAAAGGACAAGAAGAAAATCCCGGTCAAACCAACAACATCTGGAGTCATTTCACAACGTTTGATACGCCAATAGAGGTAGCAGAAAATACGAAAGTAGAGCATTACACTATGGCGAGCATTCGAACCGGGTCCAGCGGCATTGGCACCATTTTGCATGAGATGTTACACCAAATGGGCGCACTAGATCTTTATCCAGTACATGATAGCGGAAATCAGAACGACTGGCAGGGGATTGGCGACTGGGATATTATGGCGAGTGGAAACTGGAACGGAGGCGGCGTTTGGCCAGCTCTTCCAACCGCAGCCACTTTGGACATGCTTCAAGCGAACAGAACACAAACGATGGATTTGTCTTGGCCAGTGAATGCACAAGAGCCGTGTATTGGCCCTACAGTCCAATTACGGGGGATGAGTGAAAATGGTACTTCATTACGCATTCCTATCGGTGAGAGTGAAAATATTTGGATTGAATATCGATCCCCCAGTGGCTTTGATAAACACCTTCCGGGAAATGGAATTTTAGTTACATACCAAGATAGAAGCGTGGGGGATGAAGAGCAAAATGAACTTAATCGTGATCAGGACCAACCATGGCTGTCAGTGATTGAAGCAGACGGACGAAAAGACATTCTTTACGGTGCAAATTCTGGAGAAGAGTCGGATGTTTTCCAAAATGGCAGTACTTTCGGAGCAGAGGGAGTGCAAATTTTCACACACGACGGCCTACTTGTCCCATGGATAGCAACCGTAAACATCAACGTCACTGTCGAAATTTCATTCTCTGCTCCTAAATGCACCAGCCAGTTTATGGTCGATGCACCAGACTTCGGAGGTGTATACATCCCTGGGGATTCTTTTCCAATTCGGGTAACATCGAATCAAACTTGCCAATTCAGTCATAACCTTACTGTTTCAGATGGCCGAACTTTCATTCCGACCGCCAATATTTCAGTTGGAGTTCCAGAACAATTGATTGAACTCGAATTTTCATCTGCCAGCTCATCGAATTCAGAAGCCATAGTGGAGGGGTTTTTCTCTTGTGGAAATGATTCTCTCTTCATCAAAACCAAAATACTCACAATTGGAAGAATCCCAACTGAAACTACCGTTAGAGGTACGCTTGATGCCTATGATCGTTCAGTAATTAACATCGATATTGAGTCAATTGGCCTAAATTCACAGTCATTCAGTGTTGATTTGGACGGACCATTTTCTCGCATTGGAAGCCCGCCTTCACAAGTAAATTTGGTGGGAAATGATTCTATCGAAATAGAAATTACTCCGAATGGATTATTGCAAGACAGAATGTCAGTTGACGGTGAACTTGTGTTGATTTCACAAAGTGGCCACAGATGGGTAATCCACCTCGAATATACAGCAGTGGACAAGGATACGAGTGCATTCAGTCAATGGCAAAAACCAGGTATTTTACTCGGTTCAGCGGGAATAATTGCTGCATTTTGGGTATTGTTGGGCACGCTGGAAAAAACAAAGAAAGCAGATAAATCTACAGTCATTCACAGTCAAGTATTGGAGTCACCGAAAATCGAACACAAAGACCCATGGGGAAGGACTCTAGATGATGAACTAGATACGCCCAGGCAACCACCTTTGGACTTGTAAGTAGAACCATTTTTCTTGGTAAAACAATGCACAAACCCAGAGTTTATTGACACCCTCTGAAAGCCTGACTGCAAGACATGAACCCTCCCAATTTAGAGGAGCTCGATGTGCTGGTTGAATCAACCATGGCGCATGGCCTTCACCGACAGATGTTTCGTACACCCTCCACATGGAGCCATACTTGAAACCGGGTCGTAAAACAACACCTCGTGACATTAAGTCCCCGTATAGGTGGTACTCATCAGGTAATGTGGTGTGTGAAAGTTTTGATTCGAGGTAAATCCCCTCTTCACGCCTTAGATGTCGCCCTGACAAATGCTCAACACCAACCGTCTCTAGTGGCCATTTAGTAGCACCTGGAATATACCAACCTTCACCTCTTTCTATGCGTAAATCCCAGAGTGATGAGACTTCTTTCATCTCATCAGTACCGAGTGATTCCCAAGTAGGTTGAGTGCCAATTGGAATAGCCTCGGTAAGAAGATACATCGTAACATCAAGTTCTTCATCAATGACAAACAACTCTGCATTCATGCCTAAAGAATGGACTTCGACAGTCCATTCCAAGAGTTTCATCCAATCAATTTCATCAGTAGTCCAAGCCCAACGAACTTGAGCAACTGGAGGTTCTTTTGAGAAAACTTGTTCTCGATTCCAGCGAAGTGCCCAAGTTGATGAATTGTATGAAATCTCACGTTTATCTGGGATGTTCTCACAGGGAATTAACAATTCACCACCGCTTCGTGCAGTATCAAATATCACACTTCGAGCAACAATGTCTGAGTCCAATCGGACTTGATTTTCAAACCATTTACCGTCAGGTAAAGGTACATGCCGATGCCAATGACAAAAGAGAATTTCTTCATCACGAAGACTGATGCTTCCATCACTATGCATCATCCCTATGCCACTTTTCTGGTACAGCCGGGACGAAAGAGGGGGTTCGATAAACCATTGACCATCACGTAGAATTGGCGCAGGATGAGGTTGCATAGGTGGTGCATTAGTGGTCAATGATGTTCCAAGTGGGCGAGTCGTGCGGACACGAGGGGTAAACTTTCGATTTTGCCTCGCCATGAATCGCCGTCAACATCACAACTTTTGAGTTTAGGGTTACCGATGCCCCTATGAGCCGGCACTTCTACGGGGTAATGGGGAGAGAAGTGGTTGACGGCTATCTCGGGTCTTTAACGACCGAAGAACGTATGCTGTTGCACTTGTTTGACCATACACTACCCGAGGGGGAATGGGAAGCCCCTGCCACCCTCACTCAGGCAGGCATCTCGGCAGCAGTACATGTTCAACGAAAACACGTTCCTCGAACCCTTAAGCGCCTAGAAAACCGTGGAGATATAACCACGTCCAAACGCCATGTTCCAGGTGCAAAGCAACGCCGTCAAGTGTACGGACTAACAAGCACTGGCTACCAGTTGGCAATGGATTTGCGCACAAAGATTCTTTCTCAAGAAGTAACAATGAATGGCAAAAATATCTCACTTTCAATATTGAGAAAAGGTGGTCAGTCAACCTTGGATTTACTTTCTTATGTCGATGAAGGAATGAACTACCATACTGAGCCCGTTGTCTCACCGGTTTCTAATCCGGAAGGAACTGCTTCACTGGATGCCCAAGCAGGAGAAAATCTCATTCGGCGTTTGTTTGCACGAGCGTGGGAAGATGGAAAAATCACCATGGATGAGCAATACTTACTTTCCGAGGTTGTGGACTTTCTGGGCATGCATCCCGAACGTGTTCGTCGACTTTCCGATGAGGCCAGAAGAGATCAAAAAGCACCTCCGCCTGAAGAAATATATCTCGACATGTTACGACAGGCAATGGTGGATGGTGAACTGGTCGATGATGAAATTGCCTTGCTGGAAACCGTAAGAATTGCATATGGGTTTGACCGACTTACACACGATAAATTACTCAATGACGCAAAGAAATCTCCTATCGTTTCAGAGAAACTCATTACTTACAAGTCAACTCTCATCACCGCGTTAGATGATGGAATCATTACAAACGATGAAGATGCAATGCTGTCAACTTTACGAAAAACGCTTGGAATTACTGACTCCCAACATGCCAGTTTACTTGCAGAATTACGCGATAAAATAAAATGAAGTTCACACTAGGAACAGTCGAGGGTTGATCATGGGAATGTCAGATGAAGAAGAAGCTGTTTACCAAGATTTGAAAAATCTAAAGGATTCTCTTAAGCAAGGAGGTGAGTCAAAAGCCGTACTGATTGGTGATATTATGATGGATTGCTACATTCATGGATATGCCAACAACCTGAATTCACGTGCTCCTGTGCCCGTGTTAAGAGAAACCATGCGAGAGGAAGATGTGGGAGCTGCTGCTCACGTCGGCAGAGGCTTGAATTCTATGGGTTTGAAGAGTTACCTTTTCGGTGTTGTAGGTGATGATAAAGCAGGACTGAACATTTTGCAATCTCTCGATGATGAGGGAGTAGGAACGAGTGGAATTTCAATAATTGATGGGCGAACCACGACGGTAAAAACACGGATGTTAGCGACTCGTGAGAGTCTTGTTCGAGAAGAGCAACTGCTTCTACGATGGGATGTCGAGGATGATAATCCTGTGCCAATTGAGGCATCTCAATCGTTGTATGACCATGCCATAGAGGAAATATCTGATGCTGATGTGTTGATACTTTCAGATTATGGACAAGGAGTAGTTAATGATATTGGAGCCGAAAGAATCATTTCAAAGGCAAGAGAAATGGAAGTGCCTATTATTGCAGACCCAAAACTAACCGGTCTTCATCGAACTCATGGAGTTGATTGGATTTTGTTTCAATCGCAGGGTCTTGAATTAATGAGGAGAAGACTTGGAGTATCTACAGGTAGTGAGGCTGCAGTTCAACTTATTGAAACCCATAACTGGAACCACTTAGTAGTACTTTCTGGTGAAGCCGGTGTGACCATATATTCTCGGGAGCAGGAGGTAGTTCATGCACCCTGCACTCTAGATGATTTACGTCAAATGATCGGACTTATTGACGCTGCAGCAGTTGCCATTGCTGTAGCCATTTCAAAGAAAATGTCAGTTCAAAATACCGCTCTTCTAGCCAATGCAGCATGCGAATGTATTCTGGGCGCTGACAAGACTGAATCGTTTGTTTTGAGCAGAGCAGATTTGATTGATCGAATAGGCGAAATGTCTTGGAATTTACAGATTTCAAAGCGCTGAGGTGTTAATTTTGAGTGCGTGGCCAAGGCCTACGACTGCCGACATTGCTCTTCGTGCATTCTCTTCATCTCCTTCTCGCCTATTTACAGAAGCAGCACTGGGTATGCAAAATATACTCTTATCTGACAATGCTAAAAAGATGATTAACTCTTATGTTCGATTTTCAGGACAATGGCAGATCAAAGCACCTCGTAATGACGGTGAAAAGCAGTGGGACTTGATATTAGTTCAATGGCTTGAGGAGGTACTGTACCGTTCCGAGGTGCATGGTGAGTGGCTTGTTGATTGTCAATTAAACTTCCAATGGGAGACGAATGAGGTTGTTGTTAACGCACAGATATCATGGATTGAAAGTGAAAATCTCGAACGTGAAATTGAGATTAAGGCAGTGACAACACATGAACTTCAATTCACTGAACTAAAACACGGTGAGCATGCATATTCGCCTTGGGAGCAAGTACCCGACTTTCAAGGACCTGGTTGGTTATGCGATGTCGTGTTTGATATTTGACCGCCATCAGAATCAATTCGTAATCGGTTACCGAAATAAAATCCCACCGTGTTGAAAACTACATCCATACACTTGTTACCGAATTCTTCTACTGCAAATTCGTAAGGCAAATACCATTCAAGGATTTCCCAACCAATGCTGAGGAGGAAAAATATTTTCCAATTTTGGAAGATATAACGGCCCGACAAAAACCAAATGAAAAAGTGACTCACGGAATAGAGGTTTACAAATGCCATACCGAAACCTCGTAGTGGGAATTCCAATGGTGGACATGCGCTCTCTTCGACTTAGCCCACACACTTTCTCCATCCCGTTACCCCACAGCACCCATGGCTCCGAGTAGGGCTGCTCCGTTCCC
>DAIUCF010000050.1:0-4160 GCA_036846305.1 Candidatus Poseidoniaceae archaeon
GGTAATCGAAGAGGGAGTTGATTCCGAAGAGGCACGCTACTTTGACCTTCCAGTAACTGTTGAGGTGCGCGAAGAAGTTGTTGCAGGACGAATCTCCATCACTGATGCGAGCAGTGAGATTATTCGATTTAGTTCCGAGAGTCAACGGAACATCAACTTCAAGATTTCAAATGACAACAACATTCCGCTTGATGTGGTAATCACTCTTGATGAACCGAACGGTTGGGACGGTCTCATTCGTGCATCATCTGACCAGACCGGTGGAAGTTTCCTTCTTCTCACTCTTCCAGCTTATTCGATTAAGGACTTCTCCGTCTCGATGACCCCACCTACTAACCTCAAGAACGGAGAAGAAGTCGAAATTCAACTGACAGTCACGCCGATGGATGAAGAAGTCCCTTACGATAGCGAGTTCACTCAAATGGTAACGTTCACATATCTTACAGAGTGCTCAGGAGTCTCGTGTCTGGTGAACGAAATTGTTCGTCCGGGCGCTCAGACATTAGCGCTTGGAGTTGGACTCGTATTCGTGCTCATTTTCGCCGTTTATCGCAGAGGAAAATCTGCTGGTCTCGTGAATGAAGTGAACCAAAATTTCATCGAATCGGATGATGAATTGCCTGTGGTTGAGGAAAAACTTATTCCAGTGCCGATTGTCGAAGAAGAGGATGAAATTGAACTTCTCGATGAGCTCGAGGAAATTTAATATTTCTAAGGGTTCACGGAGATTCCAAATTCAATTTTGAACCTTTTTTGTTCAAAAAATCTAGAATTGTTTTTTTTGACTTGACATTTGAGTCTAAACGGGGTACTAAATCTCCTCACAACCAAGTTTAGACTTCACTTCATCCCCATGAAATATGATTATTGTATGAACATCGCACCATTTCCCTTATGAGGCATCAAACCAGCCCGCCATTAGTGAAAGCAATGCGAACGACAGTTTCCCCCTCCGAGCCGCGCTTCCAACTCCAAATTCTAAAGCATCGCGATGCATTGAAATCGGTCTCTCTTGCTGCTTTGATGATTCTCTCAACTTTTGCAGCGATTCCTTACGTTTCGTTCGACGCTTTAGCGGCCACTGACCAAGATGGTGACGGCCTCACCTATGGCTTGGAATACCTCATGAACACTGCGCCAAATGACCCTGATTCTGATAATGACGGATTACCCGATGGTTGGGAATGGCAGTATGGTCTTGACCCACTCTCAAGCAATGGTGGAGACGGCGCAGTAGGTGACCCTGATGGGGATGGTATGTCGAACCTTCAGGAATATTCTTACTTGCAACCAACTAACTGGGACAGCTCTTCTACTCCAAGTGTTCTTGACCGTGGAGTTTGGTGGAACGGCACTGTTCCAGTAAACAACTGGGACGAGGAAAATGCATTGCAATACAACAGGCCTGGCTGTGGTGACAGTGGCGCTGACGGAACTGGTACCGTCATTCTGTGTGATGAAGATCCAGTTGGAAATATCTGTGCTAATGGTTTTGATGATGACAAAGACGGCTTTGTTGATTCTGCAGATTCCGATAACGACGGTGACGCTGATTGTTCTTCAAATGATGATGACGGTGACGGCATAGAAGACGAAGATGTTGCTGGATGGGATACTGACGGCGATGGAATGGATGACGGTTGGGAGGCTGCGAATGGGTTAAACGCAACATCACCTTCAAACGCCGATGGACCTAATGGAGACCCTGACAACGACGGTCTGACCAATCTACTCGAGTATGTCAATCCTACATGGACTACAATGTGTGGCACCAATCCCTGTTTCCGAAATGGACCAAACGGCCTCATTACAGAGACGACTTCACCTTGTGACCCAGTCGCAGGTATTGGACCGGGTGGTTGTGCCACATTTACGGCTGAAGTTGACGGAATCACATCCACGAACCCACAGCGCGCAGATACTGATGGAGATGGATTGAACGACTCCTACGAGGCGTTGACTCTTCTTACGGACCCCACTTCATTCGATACCGATGGTGATGGACTTTCCGACGGTGTTGAAATCAACGGCGCTTACGGAAACCCTCCACAAGCGAGCAACCCTAGGGACAACAACACCGATGGAGATGCTTTTGATGACGGCGATGAAGACAAGAATTTCAATGGTGTAATTGACCCAGGAGAAACCGATCCTACTCGAATGGAAGATTCTGGTGATGAAGATAATGATGGTATTCAAAATTGGGAAGAGAACCTCTCCTGCACCCTTTGGGACGTCGCAGATACTGACTTTGGAGGTATTGACGATGGTGAAGAACGGAATGTATCTCACGGAACGGACCCCTGTGATTCTTTGGTGAACTTTGAAACTACGGTCTTAACCTGGAACGCAGGAAGTAATCGACTGGAGCTTTTGAACGCTTCTGGATTCAATCCAGTTGGAGGTGTTGGGTGGTACAATACTTCAGGTACTTGGATTCCGTTTAGCTATGCTGCAACTGTGAACAATGTTCTGCAAGGGGTTTCTTCAGGACCGAGTTCAGGTGTCACTCAAGTGGCAAATAGAAATGGTTCGTTTTGTTACACTTCTGCCACTGCCGCCGGCACACTCGCTACGACTCAACAGTATTGTGATGATGATTATATTGACTCTGATGCGGATGGCCTTGCAGATTGGGAGGAACTCCTAGGGACGTTTGGCTGGTTCTCGAACCCCACCCTGGCAGATACTGACGCTGATGGAGTGAATGATTTCGATGAAGTTAATCAAAATACAGACCCAAATGAACCTTGTACAAACTTGCTTGACGAGGATTTCGATGGATTGAATAATTTCTTTGAATCTACCACTGGTTGTGAATTGTCGTGGATAGGAATTCTTAACGGTTCGATAGATGTATGGATTACCGACACTGCCAAGCAAGATACTGATGACGGGGGTGTACCTGACCGTGACGAATATTTCGACGGAACAAACCCCGAAAACAATCCAATAGATGACTTGCTGCCTTCAGACTTTGATGGCGACGGCATACCGGACGCAGTCGAAAATCAAACTGGAACGGATTGGACCAATCCAGACACGGACGGTGGTGGAGTGATTGACGGAATCGAATGTCCGCAGCAATTCTGGCTAACCAATTGTTTGGGTTCGCCAAGCGACCCGTTCGACCCGACGGATGACTATCTTCCCTCCGAGGTAGTTTTCTGGGCCAACAATTCTTCCGGCGAAGTTGATCTCAATAAAATTCATCGTTGGCGAGTGTACACCAACGATTTCTATACAGGCACGACTTACGCTCACCTCGCAGAAGTACATCCCTCTGAAACGATGATATTCCCTGCATCGAATGAAACTCATCTCGCAGATGTTGCTTTCTCAAACGGAACTCTTGAGTGGTTCATTCGTTATCAGGATAACTATGAAACCGGCAATCTGCCAGTTCCTGCGGATCTTTCGAACCTGTCGTTTATTGTGGACCCAGCAGCTGTACTGGAACGCTCCAATGACACTCACAATATTTTTGTCAACACCGGTCCTGTTCAGGAGATCTATTCCCAAGAACCAGAGTATTATTTTGATTGGCAAACTCTTGCTGCATCGACAGTCCCGGGTACAAATTCCAGTTATGAATTGATACTCCCGGATTCGTTTAATGACCGGTTGGACCCGGATTCATATCTACTCAACGTGACCAGTGCAGTTCTTTCACAGTCAGGTGCAACCAATGCCTATGACAGCGCTGTTGCTTTACAAGAATTCCTCTCAAACGGAAACTCTACCACTGAATTCAAGCGTAACTATGCCGGCTCGGCAATTGAAAATACTTTAGATTTGAGCATAGGACTTGTTCGAGATGTTGGTGAAGGCACATGTTCGGAATTTAACACTGCATTCGTGACTATGGCACGACTTGCAGGTCTACCAGCTCGTAAGGTATCTGGATTCTCTGGAGGTACATGGAACGGTGAAGGATACACTGTTTACTCATCAGACTTATCGACATGGGGTGAAGTGCGTCTTCAACAAAATGCTGCAAATGGAAACACCGACCTTGGATGGATTGCCTTTGATGCGTGCCCTCCTCCGGAAGAAGTCGAAATCGTGAATCAGACCATCTCAAACCTTACTTTTGATAGAGACGGGCTGACACCGTTAACGATTGAAGGTCATCTTCGGTATACTGAGAATTCCTCATC
>DAIUCF010000050.1:4170-12735 GCA_036846305.1 Candidatus Poseidoniaceae archaeon
GTCCCACTGCATCCGCTAGTAGCTTACCTCGTCCCCGTTGGTCAGGAAGAACTCATACCTGGGCCGGCAGCGAATTCTAATTTTGAAATTGGCTTTACAGACACCTTTGAAAACGGAACATTCACCATCAATGGCTCCCCGTTGGAATTAGATGGTCCGGGGATGTACAGAGTCGTAGTCCTTCTCGCTCAAGACACATACATTTCGGAATCAGGTGTCATATTTGACGGCTTCATCAACGTTACAGATGATTCGCTAATCGAACATCAAGCACCCAATGCCATCAATGCACCAATCGCAGGTGCTGGTGCTCTCACCGTCATTGAGGGTGTACTGTCGCTGGAAAACATACCGAATAACAAACTGGATTCAATTGGCTCAGATGAGGTTAATCCCGGTTCAGTTTGGCTTTCCTTTACCTCATCTGTTTCAGGCTTTACAAATCTGAGCAGTTTCCTCAATCCTGATGGTTCTTGGAGTATTGAACTTGAACTTGATCCCTTTGAAACCAAAACCAATGTTTCAGCCACACTGGGTTTTTCGGGTTGGCAAGATACACAGATTTCGTCGATCACCCCTCCACAATTCCATCTGCGTCCGTCTACGACTCCAATTCTAATCGATGTTCGTGATGCACCCAACCTAACTGCCACACTTGAAGGCCCACTCTCGAACAGCAGTATTTTGCTTCTCAACGATGATGTTTGGATAAACGGCACTACTCTTACTACCGGCGCATCACCAGTTGCCATGCCAGGAAACTTGTCTTTCTCTATACGTCCAAACGCTAGTTCACAAGATTGGGTTCAAATTTTCAATCTCAGCGTGAATGGAACCTTTAGCATTCAACATTTCCTTGATTCTGCAGATGCTCAAATTAAGTCGGGTATCACTGAGATTCAACTTCGTTTCTTCCCCGATGCGATTGAGGCTACCGATGACGCGAATGTCTCACTAGGGGCGCCATATCTCTTACGAGGACTTCTTGAGTTCGGCATTCAAGCAACTTCACAATTGCGAGGTTCAGATGCGGTTGTTATCGTCAAGATTTCTGATCATCGCGCTGAAACCACGGATTTGATGTTATCTGGTAATTTTGATTTTATCTTTAACGGGACTTGGGTCAATACCACTGTAGACCCAGAATCTGAAACATTGACGATTGGATGGCTCGTAGATTCTACTATGCTTGCTGGCGATTATACCTTTGAAATATCATTTAATGGTTCGGATTTGTATCAGCCTTCAGGAATTACCCTTGACGTTCGGGTTGCTGCTGAAATAGGCTGGAACTTGAGTGTAAGTCAAGACTGGACACACTTAGGTAACACCAGTTATGTGTATGGAGATATTTTCGACGCACTTTATCCCAGCGTGCGCGTGCTGGGTGATAACGTTACTATGATTTCGTTGTTAATGAGCACTCCCGAGGGACCTCTCGACCTCGCACAAGGATTCCTAAACAATTCAACAGGGAGTTTCAACCTCAGTTTTACTGCTCCGACAAACTCTCCTTCGGATTCCTATGAATTCTTCTTGGATTTGGATTTCGACTCGATGGCTCCACTTGGGGGTGCTTATTACCGCCTTGTGGACACCTCTGTTCCGCCTGCGCAACCCGTAATTCCTTCATTACTGGTCGGAATTGAATCAGAATTCGTAGTTGAACCGGAACGTAGTGCGCTGATTGTAGAAGTGAACAATACGGTGGAGTTTGTAACCAAAGTTACAGATGTTGCAGATAATTCCAATATCACTGGCGCTGCGGTAGAGTACATCTTTGATTGGGGTGGCTCAAACACATCTCTCGGCACCTCGACAACTGATGGTGATGGAAACTCTACGCTTGAATGGAATGTTTCAAGCACACCCCCAGGATATTACAATGTCTTGGTTATTGTCTATGACGATTTAACTGCAGGGTTATCCGCAGGAAATACACGTAGAACTGGCAATTCCTCTCTCGTTAATCTCACCGTGCAAGTGCCGAGCGATATACGAATCGATTCAGCTCCTGCTGTTACAACGGCAGGTCTGAACTTCAATGTCTTGGGACAAGTCCTGGATGGTGATAATTCTGCTCGGCCTCTAACAACTCCTGTTGGAATGTCGGCTTTCTGGTTGAATAATCCAGATGAGATTCTCGTCTCTTCATACCAGACCTCTTCAAACGGGACTTTCAATATCAGCGTCCCCACGGATTCTTCTGGCAACGGTACGGACCGAGGTAACAAAATCTTGGTCCTGACGGTTATCGAAGGGTCTTCACCTTTCTATCTCACAGCTTCAGCGCAGACTGGAATGTTGGTCATGGGCGTCAGTCAATTCGACAATATTCAACCATTGAACCCAATTACAGTCAACCGTGGTTCTACGGTCAACATTACCAGTCGTTTACTTGAGTCATCTGATTTATTCGCTCCGTTAGCAGGTTATGATGTTGACATTCAATTCCACGAGACCTGGCTTAATGGGACGCAAACCGATGGTGAAGGATTTGGCAATTTCAGTTACTCAGTGCCATATTCTCATCCTCTAGGTTTGATTGTTGTATCCTTAATCTTCAACGGTTCTGCAGACTTACTTACGACCCAAGTCAATCTTTCAAGCATCACGATTCGCTCTTTGACAGTACTTGTTGTTGACCCAATCGCCGCCAACCCTGTTGCAGGTACTTCGTTCAATGTATCAGGCCGTGTTGTAAGCGATAACGGCAGTGGGCTTGAGCAAAGAGATGGAAGTGTTCTGCCCTCCAATATCTTGTTCAGCATCAATGGCCAGCCAACGGGTTTCACCGTGACTGGAGGCTCTGTAATTGCTGGAGGGTTCTGGAATGCTACCTTGTTGCTTAGTGATTCCTTTGAAGCTGGTAACAATTCGCTTGAAGCATCTTACATTCCCGCAGTGAACTATTACATCGGTTCGACGAGCAACACATCCTTCGATAGTAGAGGATTTACAACATTGCTATTTGTCCAACCTGCTCTCGATGGATTAGGTTCACCTTCTCTTAACGACAGAACAGAGCGAGGGAACAACGTTACAATTCAAGTTCTTCTTCGAGACAATACCCTCCAACCAGTCGACGGACAACAAGTCATTGTTACTCTCATTGGTACGGGTGTGAGTGTCACCTTGACCACTTTTGCAAATGGTTCTGCGTTTGGTGATCTTGCCGTACCTGCCAACCAAAGTGTAGGATTTAACGACCTCAATGCTAAATTCTTTGGAACCTCCGGTTCGACTGGATTGCTGGGCTCTAACTCAACTACACAGTTTGCAGTCCTTGCCCAAACACGACTTACCATCACCTCTTCACCATCGACATTGGTTGCAGGCGACACCTTCATCGTTGAAGGAACCCTACTTGACGACTTGAATCAATCACTGGCCGTGGATGGTGTTGCATCGCTAGGTATCGTTTACCTTCTTGTGGACGGCCTACCAGTTTCAAGTGTTGAGACTGACCCACTAACAGGGAACTACACAGTATCTTACTCTCTGCCAGAAGATGTTTCGGCAGGAACCCACCAGATTGAAATTCGTTTCCTTGGAGGTCGAGACTGGGTTGATCCAATTGGAGTAGGTGACCCAGCAAACCCTGATTTCTATCTTCCCAGCCAGATTCAAGTTGACTTCAATGTAAGCGTGCCGACGAAGATTCTTCTCTTGACTGCCTCAGGGACCGTTGATAGAGAGGCATCGATGACCATCCAAGGTCGGTTGTTAGATATCGTGGACTCTCCACTTGGAAATCTTACCGTTGAGGTTTGGCTAGGTGGTCAATGGATGACCAATGTGACGACCGATGAAACAGGTCTTTTCACTGCAGTCTATCCGGTACCTTCTGATGCCCAATTGGGTTCGGTCGCTTTGGAGACCCGATTCACCGGTACCACATTCTACCTACCGAGTAATGCAACAGGAACCTGGGATATTTACAGCCCCGTACTCGTAACCGTCAACATCGATAGCCCCACAGCAGTAGGTCAAAATGCGACAATTTCCGGCAGTGTAGTGGATAACCAGTTGGCAGGTGTTCCAAATCACTTTGTTGATCTTGAAGTTGAAGGTCTCATCATTGCAACAATAGAAACAGATTCTCTTGGAGACTTTACATTCCTCTGGACAGTTCCGGATACGTTTGCATTTGGAAACAACACACTGTTTGCAAATGTCGACTCACAAGGATTCTATCGCTCTGGCTCAGGAAATACATCTTTCTTCCTCGCACACCGTTCAGATGTCACGCTCGTCTTTGAAGATGGAAAAGACGCTACTCGAGGTGATTTGTGGACTTTAAGTGGTCGCTTATACGATATTGACACCGTGAACAATGACGGTCTAGCAGGTATGGATTTGAGTTTGCGTCTTGACAATATCGAAGTGGCTTCATTGGTCACTGAATCAGATGGAAGCTGGTCGGCCTTAGTCCCTGCGACATTAGATCTGGCTCGCGGAGATCACGTCTTTTCTCTCGTCTTCGAAGGTACTGAGGCTCACTTGGCAGCACAGGCAACTGCAACTGCAACAGTTTGGTCCAACGCTCTCATCACTATCGATGAGACCTCCTCGAATATTGTAGTTCGTTCTGATTCTGTATTCTCTCCGATTGTACTGACTGGTTCAGTCTCAGAAATTGGTGGACAGGGTGAGGTTTTCAACAATGTTACACTTTACTTGGGCAATGCTTCAAACTGTTTGGAACAGAATGACGGAGCGCGTTGCTTGGATGGTTTGATTATTGATTGGTCGAGTGGCAACTTTACCCTAACTGCAACTGCTCCAGCTTTCCTCAGCCCCGGCGCCCAATATTTGCACTTGGATACCCCTCGTCACGAGGAACATTACCTCAATTCGGCAAGTGTAAGTCATCCAATCTACGTGAAGATTAATGCAGAAATTCTCATCATTCCTTACGATGTTATTGAAGATGAACAGGAAGATATTGGCGGCTCGATTCTCATTACAGCACTCGATACGAATCAAGGTGTAGATGGGATTACCGTAACCATCTATCTTTACTCGGAAAATGGAACTCAATTATCCAATCCGATTCAGCCTCTTACCGATGCAGATGGAGTGGCTGCTTTCGAATTCAATTCTGACCCACCTTACGGCGATACCGATGAGTGGGGCGAAGTGTCTATGGATATTATCATCAATGATCCACGACTCTCTCAACAAACGCTCGAGCAATTTGCTCTCGATTACGGAGAAGCCATTACACCGTCGTATGAATACCAAGCCGCTGAGTCACAAGTTCCTGGCTGGGCTTATTTGGTCACCCTTCTTATCCTGGGGCTGGCAACTGCTGGTGTAGTCATGTACCGTCGTCGTCAATCTTCAGAACTGCTTCAAGAGGCAGCTGAAGTCTTTGCCTATACTGCAGAACTTCTCGCAGCAGGTGATTCGGTTCGTGAATCAATTTTCACATGCTACCAGAATCTTTGTTCGATTTTCCAAGAAAGAGGTTTCTTACGTCGAGACTTTGAAACAGTGCGAGAGTTTGAAATGGCTATCCGACAAGCAATGCCTCAAATTTCTGAGGATTCATTACTATCACTTGACAGCATGTTTGAGCAAGCAAGGTACAGCCGTGAAGAAATGGGAGAACAACATCAAGTTGCAGCCACTCAGGCACTCGGGAAAATGGGAGAAGAAATTTCGAGTTTGACGAAGGTGCCACCTCGATGAAATTCTTGTAACCATGGTTGCAGACTTACATCGGCCAACGCAGATGTCGTTCGACAAATTCAGAGGATTACCAACGCAGATGAAGGCGTCCGTTGATAAAGTGAGCTTTCACTTCACCTGCTTCTACAGGCAGAGGCATAACACGTAACAGGTCTTCATGCTCTGCTTCCTTGATGACGAGCCGAAGTTTTCGCTGCGCATCCTCCTGCAACGTGGAGACTTCTATGTCGCCTTTATTTGCACCATGAAGTGGAATCATCAGCCCATCTGGATTGACCGTGCCATGCAATTCTTTGACCATCCATGTGAGTTGACGCTCCGGAGCAACTTCGGCTAGATGGGATTCAGGAATCATTCCAGCAGCGACGAGAACCTGCTGGTGGTTCATCTGTACCACGCTTAGATGGTCGGCTTGAACTTGAAAGTCAGCGTGCAACTGCTCGGGTTGAGCATCAAGTCCAATTGGGCTTGCGTGTAACTCTTTGACCTCTTCAAATTCCGACGAACTAGTGTGTATTTCCACGGGTTCCCATGCTGACATGGTACTCGGGTGGTGTGTAGCCTCCATGAACCTTCGTCCTCCAAGATTTCACTTTAATCTACACTTCTTCAACGGTGTGTACTCTTGAGAAAAACCGTCGAGCAAAACTTTGAGTTGTTTTGGGGTCATTTGTTGCATTCATTCGCAAATCACTCGGGTAACAACTGATGTAGGTTCGGTCTGTGTGCCGGTAATCCAGCAGAAGAATCAATGCTCTATCACCAACTGAACGAATAGGCCGCCCCATAGCTTGTAAAATAGAATTTATCGCAGGTTGGGTAACGGTATATCTCCAAGCGTTATTTTTTCCAAAACGTTCACCAGTGTACTTTTTCAGCGAATCTGAAAGAACTGATGGAGGTGGGTTTGGTATTCCTATACATGCTACTGCATCTAAAATTCCGCCATGATAATCGATGCCTTCAGAAAGTCGAGCTCCGTAAACTCCGCACAAGAGGATTCGATTTTTGGTGGATTTCTTTCTTCTTAATTCCAACACCAGTTGGTCGATGTCATGCTTACTCCAATCTCTATTTTCCATGACCATCTCCACGCCAGTGAATGGTTGGTGGTCAAAGATTTCTTCCATGGTTTTGTAGGATGGTGCAAACACGGCAATATGACCCGGAGTGCCATCGATTAGGGCTTGGATATGGCTTCGAATTTTCTCCCACATTTGCGGAGATCTCTGAGTATATTTTGTGGTAACATCTCTTGCAATCAAAACGGGCCTTCTTTCTCCAGCAAAGGGCGACAAGTACTCCGTCTTGGTAACCTTGTCCTTAGGAATATCAAGGATGTCTGCATACATTTGAGTTGGGTATAGCGTTCCGGACATGAGAATTGAACCAAGAGTTGATGAAAAAAGCGGGCCAGAAACCAATCCAGGGTCTAATAGATGCGAGGTAATTTTCCCTTCTCTACCCTTCATACTAAACACAAGTGCGATGGCAGTCGTATCTCCAAAGACTTCAATGCACTTGAGAACGTGTGCTAGGCGATGTGAAAAGGTTTCTTTGTCTTCATCATCGGCCTCTGAATCAAGTTCAACGACGACTCGTGAAAGCACATCAGCTAGACGAGGTAATCTGTGGCTTCTTTCAACCGTCTTCTCAGGATCTGGAGGATGTTGACTCAGTGTTTTTTGACCGGTTAATCCTTCATATTCGTCACATGAGCGATGAAAAATGTCTGTAAAGCGAGGGATTTCGACAAAGGATTCTTCACTATTGCCAATAAGGTCAGAGCGCAGTTGGCGAAATAAATCCTCGACTTTGACTCGAGCGATTTTGATAATTTCCCAAGCCCAAGTGGATGCATCCAATTCTATCGCTGTTGAAGTAGAACCTGTTTTCTGGTATGTTTCAGTTAGCGTTTCAACATATTCCTGAAGTTCAAAAGCTGTGTTTCGAACGATTGATGGCGTTACCACTCGCTCCATACTCATTCTGATTCTATCGGGGAGATTATGCGCTTCATCAACGATAAGTATCGTTTGTTTCAAATTGATATTCATTGCTGCGAGTGAACTTTCTCGTACTGCTTCAGCAAAAACATGGTTATAGTCACACACAAGAATATCACAGTCTTTTACCGCTGAACGGCACGTAGACCAGGGGCAAACGCCCCATGTTCGGCTCTTTTCGATGATTTCCTCGACATGCCGAGGGTGATGGAGAATGAATTCGCGGACCTCCTCTCTTCCAGAAATTTTCGACGAATCATCGGTACCCTGCTCACAAAAACACTTTCCAGATAAGATATCAACATCTTTGCACATTGCCTTTCGCCCAATTAGATCTGCTACCCTTATGGGTCTCACTTGATGGTCCAATCGAGAGTTAATTTTCCGGACTGTTTCTATGACGATGTTGTGCTGTGATTGACGACCGGTTAGAAATAGAATTTTGCATGTATGGCCTGAGTTTCGGGCAATTTCAACCGCAGCAGCTAGCGATGCAGCTGTCTTTCCAATCCCGGTTGGTGCAGCGGCTAGGTGATGGCCTTTTTTTCGCAAGGCCTCTCTGCATTCATGAATCATTTCTATCTGCCCGGGACGAGGTTTTTCATGAGCCAAATACTCAAACACCGCTTCTTGCGCTTGTCCCTCCTCGGCCGTCATATCGACGGTTCGGTGTCGACACCTCTAAAGGATTGGGGAGTTCAATGCGCGGATGCACTGATGTGAATCATTGTGCCCAGGTATGTGGGGTCCTGGACACGTGGGAACCAACCAACTTAGCACGCTGGTGTGGAATCTGAGTCCCCCCGGCCGTCTTCCGAGGGGAGGTATGTTGGGTTTTGGTTCAAAGAACCGGTTCGTCCAG
>DAIUCF010000051.1:0-12672 GCA_036846305.1 Candidatus Poseidoniaceae archaeon
TCTTGGAAGCGAGTGTTACTAATTTTTCATCTATCCTTCTCTGTTTTGACAGCAGAAAATTTGTTAATTTGAGGTTTTGTTTGGGCGTTCCGTCGACATCGAAATGGAGGTCGTTGCTGTGCAAACCCCGGTTTGGTTCATGCATGTATGTATGGATGGGGATGTTGCTGGGTATCAATGGAAGGATTTCTAAAGAGGCCATTCCTGTTGTTATGTTTACTGCATCAATATTAGAAAATAAGGTACTCAGGCCAACACCTTGATTTGTTAAAGAAAGCATAGAGTACCATTTTTTAGATGCATTTCTAGATGAGCTTGCAAAGATTTCTGAAAATATTCCACGCGAATAAGTCCAATTACTGACTGGAGAAAAGAGTGGTATTTTCAAATCATTTAATTTCTCTATTAGTTCTTTATTCGGGTGCAATGTTGCAACACTTAAGTCGAAAAATTTTGACCAAGCTTCGAGATTATTTATCAAATCTCTTTCACCTCCACCGAACGGTTCAAATGAGCCTTTCACAAGTAAAAGGCGCTTTCTTTGAAGGTTAGCCATGTGTTATGTGAGAAGGGTTGTTGCTATAATGTTGAGCCGTTGTAGTAGAGTTAAGATCTAATTAGAAGTGAATATAATTCCATCTTCACCGATGTTTGAATCATACATTTTCTGCAGTACCGTCTTGACTTCAGAAATATTGTGTTCTTGTTTATTATCTGGCAATGTAAACTTGGCAAAATGCCCTGGTAAAACTGAAAGGAATGTATCAACATCGATATCTGCAACGTTCTTGAGGTGGTGTGGTAGAAACTCTACAACTAATGTTTTACAATTTGATAGAATATCTTTCATGCCTTTCATTGCAAAATACTCAGAGCCCTCTATGTCCAGTAGAATGAGGTCATAGTCATGTTGAGGTAAATAATCATCGAGTTTGTGAGATTCTAATTCAATAATTTCTGGATTATCATAATCATAGAGGAAGTTGCTCTTTTTCGGTTTCCTCTTGCTTCCCCCCGAGTTTACTGTATTGAGTAGAAACTCTACTTTTTCGTGGGAGTCGTTCGCAAAAATATTGTGTGGTGTTATGTTTTTAGTGTTGTTAAGTTGGAGATTTATTTTGAGTAATTCGAAGGTGTTCGGGTTAGCTTCAATCGCTGTTATTTCCTTACAATGTTTTGAAAGAGGTATTGCTAGAGAGCCAATGTGCGTTCCAACAATCAAAACTTTTGATGTATTATTGATGAATTTCTTTAGTCGCTCCACTTCTTCGATGCCAAATCCACCCGATCGTAACTTTTGACCTACTTCCAGGTCTTCTGGGTCAACTGCGAATAAACCGTTTTCACTGTTTGTAATGATGGCTTTGATATTCTTGCCAAGTTTTTTCCTAAGTCGCTTTGATTTAATTTTCTTAAAACCAAGATTCAGGCGCCAATAAAACGCTCGAAGCATGTCAAGTCCTCAGTCGAAGCTCATGGTGTGCCCACATTCTGCGTATGCACATGAGACTGTGTAACGGGATTTTTTTGGTTTTGGGATTTTGAGCATTGAACCGCACATCTCACATTGAACTTTGAGTGTTTCTGGTGCAGCAGCCTTTGGTGCATCTCCTAGAGTGCGCCCAACGTCTTGAGACCATCCAAGAGAATCTGTATACTTGTCAGCCTTGACATTCATTTTCTTCTGCTTCAAAGAGAGACGCATTCTGCGCTTTCGCTTCTTGGGCTGGGAGCCTTTAGGTGCCTTTGCCGCCATGGGTATCGACTACCGCTTAGCGTTGTTGTATTCAATTACTTCGGCTAAAATCGTCACCAAGATATTCGGATATGCCGTTCACTGGGTTGTGAACAATATGTCCGTTCTTTTCAAGTTCTTCAACAAGCGGTGGACGTGCATGTGAGGGATCTGTGTGGTATACTACCACTTCTTCAGCTTGACAAGCAGCAGCGAAATCAACAATTTCTTTTTGCCCAGCATGTGTAGAAAAGGAATACGACTCCCATTCGAGTGGAATATCTGTTTCATTGCCAAAAATATTTATTTTTCCTTCTGTTTGTAATTTTCGTCCGCCGGTGTTTGAGGCTTGATAGCCTGTAAATAGAATTGCATTTTTGGTATCTTGTCTCAATCGGTTAAGATACCAAATAGAGGGGCCTCCTTGAAGCATTCCTGATGTTGAAACGATGACGTCGGCATCGAGGGCCTTTTTCCTATCGGATTTACTTGAGACTCTTCTGCACCATGACCATGCAGTCTTCATGGCGTCTGGATCGCGTAACGTTTCAGGATGATTCATCTGCATTTTTGCGATACGTTTACCCATACCATCAACGTGTACATTGAGATGAGGTAGGTGCTTGTACAATCGCATGACAACGTCTTGAGTCCTTCCATTCGCAAAAGCAGGAATCAGTACTTTCCCGCCTCTGTCGATGACCCGTTGAACGTGATTGATGAATCGTAATTCTTCTTCTTGAAGTGGGGGGTGGTTGCGGCCACCGTATGTACCTTCGACGAACAATGTATCCGTTTTTACAGGCTGAGCTCCTTGAGTTAACGGAGAATCTCTCGTATCGAAGTCCCCTGAAAGTAAGATCTTACGTTCGGGAGTTTCGATGTGAAGCATTGCCGCACCAGGAATGTGACCGGCTCTGTGAAGTTCTAGTTTCCATTCTTCTTTCATCCATGGATCGTTAAAAGAATGAATATTCCATGCGTCAAGAGCGGTATCGATATCACGCTTATCCCATGCGAGAGGGTATTTTTCAATTGAACTAACTTTGTGACAATCGTACCACATCAATTCGGATATTTCTGCTGTTAATGCCGTTCCATGCAAACGAGTACGATGGTTTGCACATAACCAAGGAGCCATCCCTAGATGATCAACATGTGAATGAGTGATAACAGCGTCACGTACTTCGGGGGCTTCAGATGGATATCTTGGAGGAGTTGTTGGAGCGAGTCCATAATCCAGTAAAAGCCGAGTCTTTTTCGAATCTTCAAGCATTATACCAACGTTACCAACTTCATCACCGCCTCCGAGGTAATGATATCGAATTCCTTTTTCTGGATGTTCTGTTGGATAGGAAGTTGTCCGACCAGGCGAGTAGAAGACCATGTGAATCAGACTTTGCTCAATGCTCCGACTCTTGAAGTTGATTCTCATTTGACTACACGCACCCCTTTGTTTCCATTGGAATTGTTTTTCTCGAATCAACGTGGAATTTCATAGGTTGTTAAGGGGTTAAGTTAAGTGCTTGTCGCGACCATATTCTACGGGGCATACTCACGTTCACTACCATCCCATTCTACACCATACTCACTTTCCGATTAGTAATTCTCTCCATCGGAAACAGAGGGGTCTGTGAATAGATTGTTTTTTTCACCTTCATTTTCCAGAATTCACTTCCACTCTAAAGAATATTCAATACCATTTAAGATTAAATTATATTTTCAGAAAAAACATTTTTCTTGTCGGCGAGTAGAAGAAACCACTGGAACTACCAAATTCTTCATTCACAAGCGAAGATGACATGAACCACCGTGTTATCGAAACATCATGCCAAGACAACTTCAACACAACTTTGTTGTCGATGAAGATCGATGTTTCGGTTGTGCTGCATGCATTGCATTATGTCCAGTTAATGTGCTTTCCCTCGTTGACAGACTTGCCGTTGTTGATGAAGAAAATTGCACGCACTGCGAATTATGCATCCCCTCTTGCCCAGTTTTCGCTCTTGATATTGTACCAATGCAGGTGAAAGCGTGAAATCAATTGTACTGGTTGGTGGGACGATATCGAATATGATATCTGCTCTTGAACTGTGCTCAAAATACCACATAACAATTCTCGAATTAAACGCAGAGATTGGGCTTCCATCCACATCACCAGGACATGTTTACGAACTTAATCTTCTCGAAACATACCTTGATTCAACTCAAATGGAATTCTTACAACCGTATTCTATTGAACACGGTTACACACTTCGCTCTGAGTGGGTCTTGAAACATCTCGGTTCAATCGCAGCCAAGAATGGTGTGAATGTGTTAACACGCACTCGTATTACAGAATGCTACACTTCACCGACCGGTTTTACAGTTGAATACATCGGAGCTGGTTTGAAAGAAGCTGGGCAAATCGAGTGCGAATACCTTGTTGATGATCGACAATGGACTTACTCTGCACCAGGCTCGAAACAACACAACCTCGGCGGATTGAACGACACAATTCAACCGGATTTCGGAGATTTTATCCACATGCACGGCGGGACTTCACTCAGCAGTGATTGCACGTCCTTACCAGAACAAGTGTATTCATTACCTCGTCATGAAGGGTTGACTGAAGTTTGGCAAGAAACTCCAGTATGGAATCCTCAACACGGGTGGATTGAAACCATCGAATGTTTTCTTCCTCGTGAATTGGCTAAACGCAGTATTGACGCGCAGATTATCGAGGGCCGCAGTATCGGTGAGAAGATAAAATCCTGATATTAGGTGTTGTCAAGCACACCACCTTAAATCCCCCCACCCCTGCCCTGCATCCGTAGAGCACTGCTCTGGGGGCATGAATATGGCAGAACATCCAATGGCCGACTTGCGAAAAAAACTCAAAGAAGCAAACCTTCTGGAAAAACCCACTCTTAAATCATGGCTGAAAGCAATCTCACTTTTGGTTGTTGTATGTGCACTTTACAGCGCACATATCTACCTCCCACTCAAGTTTGGCTTGATACTTATCCCAATTACTGCCCTCTTCTCGACAACCTTGGCAATGACCGGCCACGAGGGCGTTCATTCTTCTGCTTGTCAATCGAAGGCAGGTAACACTTCACTCGCCGCAATCATCTTCCCCCTTTTTGCAGGTTTTTCAATGGAATATTGGAGAGAGAAGCACAACGTCAAACACCACGCACACCCGAATGTCGTTAACGTCGATCCGGATATCCATTCATGGCCGTTTACATTTAGCCAAGAAGAATACAAGACGAGCGGACCCATACGTCGTTTTTTCCAACGCCATTTGCAAGGCTGGACATTCTGGCCAATTTCTCTTCTTGTCGGCCACCTAATGCGATTTGACGGCTTGAAATACATCGCTACTAAACCATTTAAAGCCAAGAAAAAGAAGCGAATTACCAAGATTTGGCTTCTCGATACCTCACTTATCCTTGCCCATTTTACAATTTGGCTCGTCTTGCCGATTCTTTTCGGTCTTTCTTGGCAAGCTACATTCGGATTCTATGTTCTACTTTGGAGTTTGGTGGGGACATGTCTTACTGCAATTTTCATTGTAGGTCACGCAGGTCGACCAATCATTACTGAGTATGACCAAAACTGGCGATTGCAAATTGAGACAGCGCGAAGAATAAAACTCGGCCGAATCGGCTCGTTCTTCTTTGTAGGGCTTGATTATCAAATTGAACACCACCTCCTTCCAGCAATGTCTCATTTTAACCTTCCAAAAGCAGCACCACTCGTCAAAGAATATGCTGAAGAGCGCGGCTGGCAATACCAAGAAGTTGGTTTCTTTAGAGCCCTATGGCACTCCACAGTAGCCCTCCACACTGCATGGAAAACACCATCTCTTGTGTTGGATGAAAAGGGCGAGTTGAACGATCCGCTTGAAGCCTGAAAACCTCATCAAAGACGACCCCTACCCACAACTATGGCGGGCACAGAGCGGCTTTATCTGAACAGTATCGAAGCTGGTTATTCAACAGATTTTGGCGCGACAGTTACAGCGATAGAAGACGAAAAGATCTCTCTTGACCGAACTTTGTTTTATCCGTTGGGTGGTGGCCAAAATTGGGATACTGGGATCATCGAGGGACCGAATGGAACTGCAACGGTACGTGAGGTTCGAGGCCGTGACCAGATAGTACATACCGTCGGGCCTGAACACAATTTTTCTGTTGGAGATAAGGTCCATGGCTCTCTTGACTGGGAAAGAAGGCACGCACATATGCGCATGCATACTGCTCAACATCTCATGTCAGGGGTCGTGTACGAATTGTTCAACGGTACGCGAACAGTTGGCAATCAAATTCACAACGACCGCTCTCGTATAGATTTCAATCCAATTTCTTTTACTCCAGAAATGCTTGAAGAAATAACTGCGCAGGTTAACCTACTTATCGATGCAGATCACCCCGTAACAGATTCAACGATGACACGAGAACAGGTTAATTCTCAGATGCCACCCGAACGAACGAACATGGATTTACTCCCAGCATCGGTTAACGAATTGCGCGTGGTTAAGATTGGGCAAGACCTCGATCTTTGCCCGTGCGCTGGGACACACGTCCAAAGGCTTGGCGAAATAGGGCATATCGACATCACTGGCAAAAAATCCAAAGGGAAAGGAACACAAAGAATCACTTACGAATTACAAATCCCAAAAATAATTGCGAGTCCAAACAGAGAACTTCTTTGAGGCTGCGGAATGAAAATACCAAAAAAGAAATAATTTGTTTTAACTTTTGGAAGACGATTAAGTAGTATTCATAAATTATTCATTATCGAGCAATTCATCAACCTCAGAGAGTACAGTTTTCCATTCCTTCCTTTGGTTTTGCAACTCTTCGAAGATTTCTTTTTCAATCGCCTCTTTAGATTGAATTGGGGCTTCCTGGGCGTTTTTAGCCGCCTCAAGACGGTCCGTAAGTGCGACATCTTCACCGATACGTTCACTGCGGTCAACTTTAGCAATTTCTCTCGATGGAATTGTTCGTGCTCCATAATCAGAGTGATCCTCTCCACCAAACACTTCGAGAATTTCTTCTCGCTGCTCCGATGTTGGCGGCCGATCCACCCATTCATTCTGGTTAGCTACATCACGGAGAATATTCACCTTCCGCTGTTTCTTTTGGTTGTCAAACACCGATAAGACATCGTCGAGAGTTTGTTGTTGAACGGGCGCCGACAATCCTGCAGCCAAGCGCTGTTGTTCAAGAAGAGCAGGCCCATGAATTTCATCATGGTCGTGCCGGTGTGGCTCTGCAGCCATCACCAACAACTCTTTTGCGAATTGAGAAAATGGGTCATCATGGGATATTTTGGCTAACTCATCACGGACTCCAACATGCCGAGATATACATTTTTTACAACGGCTTGTCGCTGCCACATCTTCAGCATCACATCGAAGGCAACAGGCTTGGAAACCCATTTCTTTCATTGCGCGACGGGGCATTGACATGGCAGACTCAATACAACTGACTCATCCATTTGCCATCAAACTTCGGATGCGAGGCTTCAAATCCACCTGCCGTGAGAACACAATATGGCAGGGAGGGATTCACGTGCGGACATTCTTGATGACGACCCCTTCCGCCGTCAAAAACCTAGAATCCACCGCGTCCATGCGCGTCAAACCTCAGACGGCACTATCCACTTTAGCACCGGCTCTAACGTCAAAATGAATCCTTTATTCTCTCAACTGATGGGCATGTCACAACATCAGCCAGCAGAGCTGCACAAGGGCCGAATATGGCATTTTAGTGATGAAGAAAAACGCCATTTGGGGCTTGCAATGGCTGCCTTTACACTTGCCTTAGGGTTCATGTCTGTTGGAGGTATGTGGGGCATTAGTAGGCTCGGGATTTCTTCATGGGTTATCCAAATGCTTCTCTCAATGCCCGTTTTCCTCCTCGCAATTGGCCCAGCCTTTCTCTTCCATGAAATCGGACACAAAATCATTGCAAAGAAAAACGGGTGCTGGGCCGAATTTCGTGCTGACCCAAAGGGGTTGCGTTTTGGCATATTCCTCTCCTTTTTCATTGGAGTTTTATTTATGGCTCCAGGGGCCGTTATGGTTGCAGGACTTGTTACTCGCCGTCAAAATGGCCACATTGCCATTGCAGGCCCACTCGTAAACTTCGGACTTTTTTTAATCGGCATCCCGCTGTGGGGGCTCATTCTTGGCCTAACCGGTGCATTCGACGCAGATGTATCAAACACTCAATATTTGGTTGGCGGCCAATTGATCTGGCAGAAAATGTTGATCGACGCAGGCCGGTATTGGATTGGTGCGAATCTTGCACTCGGTTTGTTCAATATGATTCCCTGGGGGCCGCTTGATGGTTTGAAAGTCAAGGATTGGAGTGAAAATGCGTTTTACATTACAATTTCCGTCTTTGCAATACTCAGCTTATCAGTATGGCCACTTGGTCTTTGGTCGCCGTCCGCACTGCTTGAGACAATCGCATCTCTCTTCTAATCGAATTTCCTTCTCTTTTTATATAACGTCAAAGCGAACACGGTTACGGGCATTACCGCTTTCGTGCGATTGGGTGAGATTATGGAGTCGGATATCTTCGCTAAGATTTCTCAAAATCTCGCGCATGAATCAACCCTTATCCCTCGAGTTGAACGGTTTGTAGCGAACGGCGCAATCGTCACGAGTGGTTTCCAAAGTTACATCGGAAAACGCATTTTGAAGGACCTCTCTAAATCAATTCCTGGTAAATCACTGAACCTCATGCTTTACGGTCATCCTTCCTTGGGTAAAACGACTGAATTACGCAACATCATCCGCCTACTTTGTGGCAAGAAGATTTTCAAGAGTAATTTTTCTTTGATGTTTTCTGAATTCCAGCGTGCTGAATCATCTGTAGAACAAACCATTTGGGAAAATATCCGCACAGGATCGCTGCTTTTTGATGAGGCGCTAGAACATGAAACATCTCTTCAACAATTCGCTCGTGCTGCACACGAGGCGAACAAAACCCCCCTTATTGTTCTCGACACCCTTGATATCCTACTCCTCGATGAAGCTGCTGGAACCGCCAATACAATGCAGAAGTGGAACGAATTCTTGTTAGAATCTTCTAAGTGTGGAGTCTCAATATTTTGGACATGCAGGCCCTATGAATGGAATTATTTCAAAGAAAAACTCAACCCAAAAATATTGAAACGAACAATGGATATCGAACTTCCCCCACTTGAGAGTAACCACTGCATTCCTTTTCCAAAAACACTCGAGGCAGATGATCCGCGTTGGTCGAATTGGTCTACCCAACTTCAATCTTACATGCCTCTTTTTGCGAGTAGATGGACCATGCAATGTGCGGATGACATGAAACTCTCTTCCGATTTCTTCCAACAACTTGGCGAACACATCGAAATGGTTTGGAACAACCCGCTTGGAACGCAATCCCTCGAACTCCCCTCAACTCTTTACTATCATTCGCTTTGGTCAAAGATACGTACGAACCTTTCCAATGAATTATCGATGAGTTTGCAGGAAACCACTCAACTCCAAACACAGTTCGAGAAACACATCATGAGCCTTACCCGCAGGTCGAGAAGCCACCGACTTCGTTTTTCAGCCACCGACTTTTCAACCTTTTATTCAGGTAATTCAAACGATTCCATTGATGCGATCAGAGCGAAGTTTGTCATGGACCGTTCGACCCAGATTAAGAAAAGCCCCGTCCAACTGACAAAATACCGAAATGAGCTGGCCGAAGAAATCGCTAAACTTGATGATTCTTCAGATGTCGATTCAAGCAACACCTATGCTAAAGAACTCAAATCTTTCATACCTTTGCGGGATGAATATTTCGCTAGCCAGTCAGAGAAAAACAGGGATATTGGGGCGTTTTTCGATGCTTGTATACAATTTGGTTTACTAAAAAGTATAGATGACTGGTTTGAGTTTTCACACCAATTACTGTTCGAAGAAACACTCTTCACACAAACATTCAATGAAATCTCAACCTATCAATTCCCATCCGTCGCTCTGCGTAAACTTCCTCCAGGGAGCGGTAAAGACCTCTTGCGAAGAGAAGCCGAGAAAGCAAGAGTCCATTGGACTGGCGCTGTTCTAAGTTTCCATCCAGATATTGGTGGTGCGGAAAATGCGGACTGGAATCTTTGGATCGAAGAGGCGTACAAACTGGGCCTTCTTTCAGATTCTGAAGAGAATGAAATGAACGAGAAAAACATTATTCTCAGAGAATACATGGATTCAAACAACGACTCAGCCCTCTTTTTACGAGGGGCTCCCGGGACCGGAAAGACCTATTTTTGCCTCAATTTTATTGTTGAACATTTGAAAACCACTTCAAAAAGAATGCTTTGGCGTTATGTCACTCTCAACAAACCACTCGTAGACAGTGTAGTAACTCAGTGGGATGAACGAGCACGCCGCCCACAGAACAGCGGGATTATTGGCATGCAAGATGCTGGTTCCGGTGCTCGTAGCGTCGGAGACATCATCTTGTCCGTGTTACGTGAATCGAACGATTCAACCCTCCATTCAATCAAACTTCTTGACTATTCTCGATTCAAACAAGCGCTTGATAATTGGTTTGAGAAAAAAGGCCAAGGGACGACCTCTCCTCCATCGTACACCGACGCATGGTCAGATTTTACCACCCTTTTTCACCACTCTAGCGGTGCTGTAAACAATACAATCAGTGATGAATCAGAATATGAAGACCACGAATTGCGTACGGTTGCCGGAACTCGCAATCAACGCGAACTTTTTGCAAAATTTTGTTTTTACATACTCAGCAGCAAATGGAAGATATATGCCCACGCATCATACCTCGCTCGAAAACAATTGACACTTAGTCGTGGAAAATCAAAACAGAAATATGACATGTTGATGATCGATGAAGTACAAGACATTACACCTTCAACGATGTCCCTCCTACTGCTCCTCCTCAAACCAGGTTTTTCTCCCAAATCCATCTTAGTTGCAGGAGACGACCTCCAAACAGTGAACCGTAGCGGCTTTGCATGGTTTGACTTTTGCCAAAAAACAATTGAGATTTTAACATGGACCGAAGAACGGGCGCATTCAGAACTTGACCGCCTCCTCTCCTTTGGGATATCTCAAAACATCGATTCAGATTTACAGACGCTGAAACAAGTCTACCGAAACGCCCCGAATATTGCTATATTGAACGACACATTCAGGAGTACATTTGCTGATCAATACCCAACGGAGACAATGCCGAATTACCCAAGAGATTTTCTCAAAATTAGCGATATGGCCCAGGAGAAAAATGCCGATTGTAAAATTTCAATCATTTCAGCTCCGACAGACAAACACCTTCGCGATGTCATCTCTTCTCTCTCTCGTAACGCTCGAGAGATTTCAATCACTTCCAAGACGTCAATTATAACACCCTATGAATCAACTCTTGAGGATGATCTCGAATCGGTTGGCAATTTTACAACCTACAACGGTGAAACGGTAAAAGGACTTGAATTCTCAGGCGTTGTTATTTTCAACCCCTATGAGATGTTTTATTCGGATGCCGAAGGTAATCTAAACAAAGGCTTGAACAAATCAGGCATTGAAGAGCGTATTCGAACATGGATGAAACGTGATTCGGAACCATCAAAGCAATCCGTGAATAACTTCTTGAAACTGTATCAAAACATAATGACGAGGATGAATGTCCTTCTTTCTCGTCCTGAATTCCGCCTTCTCATCGTCACGCGTGAACCCTTCCCTCAAACCGCTCAAGCAAACGATGCATTGCGAATCAATTCCTATTTTGAAGCACCAGAGTCGATTGTCTTTAGCCTACCAACTCTACCAACTAGCACCGTTGACGAGCTTGACATCAGCATGCTTGACATGAACCAACCAAAACCCGCTCTTGACCAGTTTATTTCAAACGCCCTGCTTAGAGCCAGCAATGTCGAGGGTTACAGCATCAACAATTATCTTCGGTGGGCCTTGGACGAATCTCAAATAGGTAACTTTGCTAATGAACGTCAGTCATGGAAAAACTTCCTTGAAGTGAAGCCAGCCGAATTAATCAAATCACAGTCAGCGCCCATCCCCGTCTTCTCAACCCTCCTCCTCGCAGGTACAAACGCTGCAGAACCGGGAACATTTATTGGCAATCAAACCCGCCTCCCTACAGCACTCACAGCCTTCCGAAAACAGTACAGCACAATTTCTAGCTGGGGCAAGTTAGCAGATCAATCTCCCTCTGGAACAGTAGAAATTTTCCTCACATCTTTATCAAAAGGAATTTTCGACGGCGCATTGCCAATAGAAATCTACTATTCCCTCGGTGAATTGCTCGAACCGTTCCTGGAGTATGTTCTGCAAGATGCCCCTATGTGTGTTGAACACCACCCGTACATCCTCCATCTTATTGGCAAGGAAATACTTGGAATTCATTTCGATGAATATGCCCTTAAAGTCGGGGAGGGCTTTACAGTCGATGAAAACCTTTCATTTAACGGCCAATTCAAACCGCATTTCACCAAACCATCACTTGAGAGCACGATCGAACGCATGAAAGGCAATAATGTCGTTTTAGATGAAAATACACACATCCTTGACCGAATCTTGCTGCATATATTCAATCATATCGATCATTCAGTGTTCGAGCACATACTCTCTCCTGATTCCTTCGCTCTTGCCCCATCGTCACGTAATCAGATTGAAACAATCCTCAATGCGCCGAATCAATCGCCATTTTGGGTGGAAATGGCACACACATATCCAGATTGGAATTCGATTGTCGGCGGTTCAAGTTCTATAAGCAACCTTCTCAGCGCTTCACTTCAGCGCCAAGAATTGAGGCACACAATCCAAATGCTCTGGGCACTCAATACTGAGAACATCCCTGTCAAGAGATGGCCCGAAGAAACAAGCTTGGAGGTTGTCAAAGACTTCTTCTTTCACACCAATATGC
>DAIUCF010000052.1:0-12401 GCA_036846305.1 Candidatus Poseidoniaceae archaeon
GTTTCCATCCAGGAGTAAGACAGGCCCAAGCATCATCGATGGAGCCAGTGATAGAGACATTCGCAGATATTTGTGCATTGGCTGCCATGGACACGAACAGTTCATCTTCGACCTCTGAATTTGTTGCATCAGCAAGAGCTTTTAACGCAGCGATTGCTATCGCTGCACTCGATTTCAAGCCTTGACGCGGAGGAATCTTGCTCATGATGGCCCAGTGAATCTCATCCTTAGAAAGGCCGTTAGGCAAGGGGAATTCAGCGGAAAGCCAAGCATCGATAACTGCGGGAAGTAAATGATCAGGGTCTAAGATTTCTCTTTTACTCGGTTTGTCCAGACATCGAACAGCAACAGGGAGGTCGAGTCCAATGCTTGCACCATATCCCAACCCCGCAGCATGTAACAGACTACATGCGCCGTTTGCGCTCCCTGTGCCAAGGACTGCCAATTGCTCACCTCTCTGAAACGTTACTTGAGATGCTGACACCTATATGTCGAGCACCCTTTTGACACCAGCCAAGGATGACATCGCCTTTTTTCAATTCTGTAATTGATAAGGGCTGACTATCTTGGCCGATGACGCGTACCGTCTCTGCTTGCTGCAAGAACATACTTCCCTCTTTATCATTTTCATCGACCCAATTCAACATGAGCATAGGCCGAATCTCAATTTTAAGGCGACCTATCGTGGCGCTGCGTTGCATTCCTTCGGTATTAGTAAGCATAACTTGATCGCCAGCACACAATTCAGAGAGATATTTAGTATTACCATTTGCCATTGTAACATAGGCATGCGGTGGGCCTGCATTGACTCTAAAAGGACGAGGAGGAACGAATTCTGCTGCCAATGTTTCACCGTGTACGAGAACAAAACTCGATGCCGATGAGCCAAGTAAAAGGCCTTCGCCATCCTTTAGCAGACGAGTCATGTCGATACAATATCTCTCGGCAGTATCTCCGTTTTCAATGGACGAAATGGTAAGGTGTTGTAAGCCTACAGCGCTTTGTTGGTCCGGTTGACGAACAGATTCCGTTGAAAGGTTCCGTTCTGTTCGCTGTGATTTGACAATCATCGATTCTTCAATTAATCCTGAGTTCGGGCTTATTACCAGCGCATCGACCCCCTTTTGCAGAGCGAAACCAGCACCTTGTGCTTGGTGAGGTTTGGTGATGTATGCTGCGATTTTAGTTGGAGTACCTTCACATGCAGCAATCAGATTTTCAATAGGAATCATCGACCAATCAGCGAATTCAACCAAGAGCCATTCCACACTTCCAATCAATGAACGGGCATGGTTTTGAGACAATTCATCAACAATCAGAACATGGCCGCCAATAACATGCTCTCCATTCTGGAGAACCCCCCCCTCGAGGGACAACTGAGTCTTTTGGTCTGATGCTAAGCCAATTTTTCGGTCAAAGGCGCCATCGTACTCTACGCTCTTATTCGTTTCAAAACGCTCATCAAGCCAGATTTCCATGATTCTCCCTCACAGTCCGCATTGAGTAATTGCATTTTCAACGGTTGAATCTTGATGTACGAGCATTACGAGTGCCCTTGCAATGCCCTCAACATTCGGATGAGCAAAAACTTGTCTTCCCATGCAAATTCCTGAAGCTCCTGCGTCTAAGGCCTCTCGGACCATGGTCAAAATAGCGTGCGAGTCTCCAGTTGCAGGTCCTCCTGCAACCAAGACAGGTATCGGTGCGGCTTTTGCCACTTCTGAAAAACTGTTCTTATCTCCGGTCCAGGTCGTTTTAGCTGCATCGCAGCCCAGTTCAAATGCGAGTCGAACTGCATGAGCATTTGCGTTTGTAGAATCACCTTGCATCAAAGAAAGATACTCTCCTCGAGCATACACCATTCCAAACATGGGGAGTTGATGGTGGAATGCTTGACGGCTCATTTCTCCCATGCGTTCTACCATGGCGGCTTCGTTTGGGCTGCCCATATTTACTTGGCAGGAGATTCCCATTCCGCCTCGAGGTAATACTTCGTCTGCATTTCCTACCAATACTTTGTTCGTACTATCCGGTCCAGCGTGACGTGTCGATACAGAGAAGTGAATCACCATGTTGGTGCTTGAGTTTTCACAAAGGTGATTGAAGTGGCTTACCACTCCTTTCTGTGCTAAAATTACATCGACACCTGCGCGGACCAGAGAGGTGATGGTTTGTTCGATATCAATGAGTCCATCGACTGGAAAGTCAGAGGCTCCATGGTCTATAGGAATCCAAACACCACGTCCATTCGGGAGCAGTGTTTGTAGGCGCGCCTCTTTGTCCATACCTTGCGCAAAACCCGCTTGTTCTCAAGGTTTTGCACGTCTCATTCGGAATCAATTTGCTCGCTCGCCCATTTCATCATTGCTAACTCGGCTCTGTTGAGGTGCTCTTGTAAGGTAGAGCGAGGTATATCCATCAATTCTGAAAGTTCTCTCAATTTAATCTTCTTGGGATGATCGTAATAACCAGAACTAGCTGCCATTTTCACACACTTTATTTGGCGGGGAGTGAGTGTACTTTCAATGATACTTTGATTATCAGCCATCTCAACCACTTTTACGGTGTCGGGTGGAAGAAGTGCTCTGCATGTTTTTAGGAATTGTGAAATTCCAGAAGGTACTCCTCGAACAGTAATATCGATGCCATCTCCACCGTAAGTGTACGGAGGTAGAATATGTATATTGGAAAAGTGGATGGCGGCAATTGACAGCGGATGTGAGTTCCAAACCACGAGATATCCACTTTGTCCTCCATCGAGTTCGGACTCAACATTCAGGAAAGGGACCTCGTTCAAATCGCCCGGTCCTTTACCTTCGCAAAAGTGAGGGAAAATCAATTGACGAATACCTTTCTCACCGATATCAAGATGCCCAACGACCTCGAGAGAATGCGCAATTTTAGCAATCGGCGCATATTCCGAGTTAGCGACGGTTTGGGCCGTCCAACGTAGATGTATTTCCCTCACGAACTGACCAAGTACTGTTAGAATATAAACAGTTTACAAAGAATGTGTGGGCGCTAAGAGACATGAATTCGAGAAGATTTTTGTCCATACCCCACCGAATCTTTCAACCGATGCTACCAAAGACTATCACTCCCTCGGGTGTAACGATGGAGATAACATACCTCATCGCATCTTTCGCCTTAGGGGGGGGATTCTGCTATGGACTTTGGTTTATCTATACTCGTAAAGACATCACTGTTTCTGCGCGTCAAGGAATGAATCCTGAAGGCCTGCGATATGGTTCTCGAGCTCCTGGTTTTGGCAATGCAAAAAAAGAAATCGACCGGAAATTGGCAATTGTTGAAAATCGCCGCCGCCGCCAAGAAGCGATTTCAAGCCGCTTAGCGCTTGAAGACGCTGAAAGGCTAGCCCGGGAACAACTCGATCAAACCAGAGCCCAACAAGAGGCTGAACGACTGCAGATCGCTGAAGAGGCACGTGCTGCTGCCTTAGAAGAGGCTCGCTTGGCCAATGAGGCTGCGCAGAAGGTACGTGATGAAGAGAATGAAGCTCGTCGCCGTGAACAGGAAGAAGCACGTTTGGCAGCTGAACGTGAACTACGCCGTCAAGAAGACTTGCTTGCAGCCGAAGAAGCAAGGCTCGCTGAAATCGCTGACGCACAGCAACAACAGATTGCGTCAAACAATGCGAATTCCAAAGCCGTCAAAGAATTACAAGCACGACTCGAGCGTGAAGGTGCGAAGTCTTCCGATGTGCAGGTTTCCTTAATGTGGAACAATTACAACGACCTCGACCTACACATTGTCTGTCCATCAGGTGAACGAATCCACGGGGGTAACAAAATATCTGCATGTGGTGGTGAACTTGATGTTGATGCCAATGTGCGTGCTGAAACTCGAAAGCCGGTTGAGAATGTTTTCTGGCCAGAGGGGACCGCTCCTGGTGGCCAGTACCATGTCTATGTCCACTATTACAAGAAGCATAAGAAGCGACGTTCCAAAGACCCAACAAAATTCCAAGTTATGGTCAACAACGGCGGAGATACCACTGAATATTCTGCTGAGTTGAGTGCTGGCGATCCGATTATGCAAGTCTGTTCTTTCGGCGTATCCAGTGAGGCAGAGCGCCAACAAATCAAGCGCGCTCTTGAATCTGAACTTGCAGCCCTTAAGACTCGGTTTGAAAGTGCAGATATTGACGGTAGCGCAATGCTCTCAGTTGAGGAACTCGCACAAGCCACTGGAATGTCAGTTGAAGATGCAGAAGTCATTCACAAGAAGGCAGACAAAGATGGAGACGGCGCAGTATCACTGGATGAGTACTTAGCAGCCATCGAAAATCTCCCCAGCGCTCCGGATTTAGATTCACTTTCTTCGGATGAAAGCTGATTCTTACATCGTTGATTGTACGTTGCTAAATTCTTAGGTGTCTTTACTCCCGATTTACGAACCAAAATCAGTGGTACGCTTGTAATTACCTGCAACAGGAATTTCTTGACCGTAGGCCGGTTCAACCCTTATCTAATTTGAAGAACTAGATTTACCATGGTAGGACTTCAATGCCCCCATTGTGATAAGGAGGTCGAATTAGAAGAAGCAGTCTTTGGGCTGTTTGATTGTCCTTACTGTAACAAGGAATTTGAGTACGCTGATGATTTTAGCAACACTCACATTACCCTTAGGCCCGGAAAAGTGGTAACTACGCTACTTGTATTGTCTGTCATTTCGGTAATTGGTGCTGGAATAATTTACTTTGGTGAAAGTGAACCTATCGAACATGAACCATGTGAGGACTGTAGTTGGGAAGAGCAGTTTGCTGTAGGGCTAGGACAAGGAATGGCAGAAGGGGCTGCCGAGTCCTTCTCGATTTTTTTAACACAAGTTTGTGTTGGAATCTCTGTCGCATTACTCATTTTGGCTGGGACGATATATCTCATACAACACATGAAGAGATTGTCATAGTTGTTTTTGAGCATTGATTTATGTTAATCGATTGCCCGATTCTCTCGCTAGGATTGAATCACTTCGTATTCCCATAGCCCATTTGATTCCACCGGGTGATGAGTTTCCACCCTTCGATTGGCTTAGGGTGAAAGTTAGAGTAGGCAGAGAAGTACAAGCAACATCGAGACAGATGACACAGCGTTGATGGTTCTCAATCTGTTCCAACCATTCCATGGCGTTTCAAAGCTTGTTCGAAATAAGGCCACTGCGGACTCATCCAATGATTGAATTTCTATGCTTTGCAGCGAATTATTGAGGGGGATATTAAATCGAAATGTAGGTATTTGAACGCCGAGTAGATACAGAGCGGATGCGAACCAGAGTAGGTAGAGTTCCATACCGGCCGTGTTCATTGTCCCAAGAATCAGTGTGATGAACACTGAAAGAATTGAACCACCCCAAACCATGATGAATAGAGGCTGATTGTTTTGGATTACTTCATCCATGTGTTTGAAGGCCATAAGAAACTCTCTATTCTCAAGGTTGGCGATGCCAGGCATCACGACTACTGCAAATCCAAACAACAGTCCTGCCACTAACGAGCAGAGTAAAATTGTCAACAAGAGCATCATTGGAAGTGGGTCCATAAATAACGCTAAACATACATGTTAACAATTTTTCCTCATTTAGCTTTATTTCAAATTCAGGACTTTCAAGTCAGATAGGCCCCTAATCTCAAGGTTTTTGTCAAAAACTAAGGAGCAAAAACATCGATAGAATAGAGAGTACGAGTGATATAATGGCGCCAAATAACCATGAATCGACTTTTTTAATAAATCCGAAAATTGCAAAACCTAGTGCCACCAGTGGCCAAATTAAAAACGAAAGAAACACTCCGATAACAGAATCCCAGCCATAGAAAAAAACGAGTGAGAATAAAATCCCCAAGCCAGACGGTAAAAAGGGGCAGATTAGGCCAATCCAAAAATCCCAAGGTCCGAATAATCCCTTCGTTTGGGCACTTTCACGGTTCCATTCAAAATCATCTCCACAAAAAGGGCATTCAAACATTCCATATACTTCGTCATTTAATTCGATGTCCTCATCGCAATAGGGACACTCAATCACGACCACATTCACTACTCATCGTTATTAGTGAATAAGTTTTCAGCCGTTCACAAAAAAATACGATGTTCTTGTAATGTGTGGTTTTGGTCCCAGTTGTGTCAATTCATGAAAGAATATCTTCAAGGCAATTGTTCTCAACAGCTTTTCGAATTGAACGAGCGATTCTTCTCCCGGTCGACATTCGCTCTTCGTTGATATCAGAATAAGGGGAGCCACCAACGAAAGGATTCGATCCTGCAACAATTCGAGCACTGATTTCAAAAACTTTGAATTCTAGAGAATCAGTAACGATGGTTTCGAGACAAAACGGGCCAATCATACCGCGGCTTCCATCTTCAAGTTCAAATGACTCAGCTACAGTTCCTTCTGCCATTTCGAATGCTCGGGGAAGCAATGATTCACGTATGACCACCGGTTGATTTCCGGTGACAACGAATGATGGCTCTAAGGCCATCTCACGCAAATCCCGAAGGGAGCCGAGTTTGTAGAATTCATCAACATTGGATTCATCACGACGGTCCATGGAAAGCAGTTCTAATCTTCCAAGGTTTTTGCCGGCATGAGAGCCTTTTCCTTGAACTTGGAAACCATCGCTGGCAGTCGGGTCGAAGAAGAAGTGAAGATAATATCGACATCCCAACACATATTCTTGAATCGTGAATTCTTCTTCAATATCGACATTTCTACGGAAGTCTCGGTAATTTCGAGCGATGAAGTAACCTCGTCCACCTTTCGCTCCAGCATATTTGACAATAACCGGGCCGTCGATATCGTGTGGGTCTTCCAAGACCCTTGGCATTGTGCACCCACCTGCTTCAAGCCATTGGCGTTGACGCTCTCTGCTGCTCTCCCAATGTAGAATTCCTCGGTTCCCAAAAGTTGGAACTTGGAGTTCTCGGAAATTCGAGGACCCAAGGTATTCGACCAAAGAACCGTGAGGAATAATCACGACGTTTCGTTGCCTGAACCATTCAGCATGGTCAAGCATTTCGCGGTAATTATCCAACATAAGCCATTCGTCAGGCTCAGCACCAGGGAATGCTTTGTAGAATCGGCGTCTGTTTTCTCCAACAGCGATTCCTAAGGTCTTGAAACCCTCAACTCGAGCACCGTGAAGAATTTGTAGTGATGAGTGGGATGCGACAACTCCAATGGTGATGTTGTCAGGGTCGTAGTCGGCCAGCCAACTCGCCAGTGTACCTGAATCTACGCCCATGTCGAGGGGTCAAGTATGTGTGATATGAGTGTTCTCATGAGAAAGTATTGAGGGCGTAGATTTTGAAATCTATTTTTTTAGGGAATCTTCAATAATTATTCTTCCAAAACAAAGACAAACCCTCTGTTATCATCGAGTTATATGGCATGGTTACAACTCTTGGCTCGTCTTCTTCTTTCAGGTAGTCTCGTGGTCGGGGCGGGCGAGGTTGCCAAGAAAAACGATGTTTTTGGTGCATTGATTGCTTCGTTGCCGCTAATCTCAATTCTTACAATAATGTGGCTGTATAACGATACAGGTGACACAGAAAAGATTTCTCAATTTAGCATGGATATTTTTTGGTTGGTCATACCTTCATTACTTTTGTTCGCAACACTCCCTTTTCTTCTTCATCGCGGTATTGACTTTTGGCCAGCATTCGCCGTTTCTATAGTTTTTACAATCCTTGCTTATGTTGTGGGATTGAAATTGGCTGGTGGCTTCCAAACGCTGGTATGAGTCGTTGCGTATTTGTTTGAATTCAAGTGAAGAGTTCAAGGGCTTGGTACCAATCCTCAATCATGACCGACGGCACTCCCTCGCACAGAATGACTTACGGCGGCTATCTTCGATTGGATGAGTTGCTCTCTCTTCAAGGCGGTCCAGAAGGTTACACTCCTCCTCCATCAAACGATGAACAGCATTTCATAGTCGTCCATCAAGCATTTGAGCTGTGGTTCAAGCTTATTCTGAGAGAACTAAAGGAAGCCCATGTTCTTCTAAATCAGGAGAATGTTCCAGAAGAAAAGTTGCCTCAAATGGTTCATCATCTTGACCGAGTAACAGAAATTTTCAGATTACTATCAAACCAATGGAAGGTTATGGAGACTCTTGCACCGCAAGATTTCTTGGCATTTAGGGACAAACTGGGTACATCTTCAGGGTTTGAATCTTGGCAGATGCGAGAACTTGAGGTTCTTCTTGGTCTTGAAAAAGAGCAGAGAATGGGGGGTATGGACCCATTAGAGCATATGAAAAAGTTG
The DNA here is from genome assembly GCA_036846305.1 of Candidatus Poseidoniaceae archaeon. GTDB lineage: Archaea > Thermoplasmatota > Poseidoniia > Poseidoniales > Poseidoniaceae > MGIIa-L1. Next base: position 8,278 of record DAIUCF010000052.1, read on the forward strand.
GCCTTGGAGGGTAAAGTAACAAAACGTGTACTTTCAGATTTTGAGCTGACATCGACTCAACCTTCTCTTCGCCACGCACTGTCTGCGTGGTTAGCTCGTACGCCAATAAACGGTTCATTGGCAGGCTCAAAAAATGATTCCGAAGTATTGGAGACGTTTGTAAATGGGCATTTGGATGCTATGAAACACCACGGGGAAAAGGTCATTTCGCACATCGTATCAATCGGACACGGTGAAGAGTCAACTGTTCGTGCTCGAATCCAGGCCGCTCATCAACAAGCGGAGGAGTTTCTCAAACCGAATGGAGAAATTTCACGTTCGAGGGCTGGCCTTCTGTTCATTGAATCTTATCGTGAATTGCCCTTACTTTCATGGCCACGAAAGTTAATCGATTCTTTTGTTGGTCTTGAGCAATCAATGTTACTGTTTCGAACTGCTCACGCACGAATGGTAGAGAGAATGATTGGTCGTCGGATGGGAACCGGGGGTTCGAGTGGCGTAGACTATCTTGATGCTACCACCAAATACAGAGTGTTTGTCGATCTATGGGCGGTACGGACACTCCTGGTTAAGAGAGAGGCTTTACCTAATGTGGCTGATGCAGCCTTCTATGGTTATGCCGTGCACGACTGACTCAGTCAATGTGTGGGTCGATATCGATTGGAATGAGTTCGTGTTCGTACTCATACAGTGCAATTTTAAGAGGGTCAAGAACAAATCGGACAGATGCTTCTTCAAGCCCGTATAGCGAAATGAGTTCTTCTCTAAAGGCGTCTCGAAGAACTTCTTCGTTAGCATAAAGTGGTGCACCCATTCCAATCTGAAGTGCACGGGCACCAATAATTCTAGCTCTTTCAAAACGTGTGTGAAGTCGTGCTGGTTTAACCATGTAATACACCTACGGGGACTCCCGCAATCTGCCGACTTATCTACTGTTCTTGAACCTAACCCAAGGTTCAATCAGTGAATTACTCCTCTTCACGGTTAAATTTTGGCTGTTTGGATAGTTTCCAACGCATGTAAATTGCAGGCAGTAACATTGCGAAAAGGACAACTCCCCAAATCAGGGCCTGTGTGCTAGGGGACAAGCCGCCTTGTTGTGTATCATCGACAGTTTGTTCGGGTTCAGACAAGTCTATCGCACCTGTCGGATTTGAGGAGTCACTGGTCAATCGATAGGTCCCAGTTTGTTCTAAAATTATCACCAGTGTCCCATTAAAATCAATTAAGAGTTGTGAAATATTAGCTTGTGATTGGGATGAATTAAACTGCATAACATCGGTTGCCAGTGTAGGGTGTGTACGATTACGATTTTCGTGTTCAACAGAATCCGTTCTCCATACACTGAGTCGATTTCCAATCGCTGAATCCCAATATAATGTTCCGTTTGAAATGGAGATGTTGTTCAAACCGGAGTAATTTGATGTACGCATGCTAAGTGAATTTGAAAGTTCGAGAGCTTGGCTTGAACCGGTCAACAAGCCTTTGCTATCAATTACCAAACTTGGTATGAATAACAATCTATGTTCTTGGTCAAATCTTAGTTTTGATTCGCTAAGAAAGGATTCGTCTACGACGGATGGATGATGTTGTAGTACGAAGATGTCGGTCTGATTTATCAGATTGAGTTCTTGCTCTATCAGTTCGCAAGGCTCACACCAATCTGCGCCATAATATTCGACGAGGTGTTGTATGCGCACGCCTTCACAAATGCCCGAATCAAGGCAATCGGAATCTATTATCGCAACATCGAAAGTTGACGCTACTGCCGTTTCGTTGTCATTGGACGTGGATTCAGCCGGTGCAGGCGTTGAAATCACTAAGATGACGAGCGTCATCGCCAAAATTCGGGTAAGCATCTCCGACACAGTTCTTGCTAGATGAATGTGTTCAAAAGGGGTCTGCTCCCACCATTACACATGGGGGGCTTGGCGTGGTGGCGACGACCGTCAACTCTCCCAATCGTCTTGCTGCTCATGGCCTTGTTCATTATCGCCGCAGGAGGGACAATCCGCATCAACGACGCTGGTGAATCATGCCCAGACTGGCCGCAATGTTTCGGTACCTGGGGCTTTGACGTATCGGTTGATGAACAAGGTGCATATTGGGCCGAAAATCCAGATGAGATAGATTCCAGAGGCGCTGATCATCGATATACCACGTTTGAGATTTTTTCAGAATGGTTTCACAGGCTGCTGGTTGGAATCATTGCTGTCCCAGTATTGTTGAATGCCATAATCGCGCGAAAAATGGTTGACACCTACGGCAAATCAGTTTATTATTCAACTCTTTTTTCAGGGATTTTGCTGATTGTTCAAGCATTAGTCGGGGCACTCACAGTGTATATGGATAATATCGATTGGTCTGTGGCTATGCACCTGTCATTGGCAAGTATATTCACGTCATCATTCTTGTATCAATTCTATGCCATGAGGCGTGCAGAAAAACCGGATTCAGGACTGTTTAACATCCATTCTGACTTTGTATCATCGAGTAAAAAGAGAGTTGATTCCATGGTAGGTGCAGTGTTTACATTGTTGATTCTTGGAGCTTGGGTTTCGACGACTGCTGGAGGGCAATACAACCAAGGTTGCTCGGTCGGATTCCCCGACGGATGGCCGAAATGCAACGGTTCATTTCTTCCCTCTCTGGACGGACCCGGAATTCTAGTGCAAATGATACATCGGTTTGGTGCGGTGCTGGTAGGTTTGATTCTGGTCTCTGGTTCTGCTCGTCTTCGTGCTGATGCTCGTCAATTCGAAGTAACACCTGCATTTGGAAGAATCACTGATTGGGCAGCAGGACTTTGGATTCTCAATGTTCTTGTGGGTGGCTCATACATCGTTTTGGCAGATATGGACGATTTCCCAGAATGGATTTCTCTGCTTCATCTTTTGTTCGGCGTTCTCTGTTTCCTTGTAGCCGTCTCCGCATCGTTTATTTTGAGACTTAATCCCACCAACAAAATGAACATCGAGGAGGAATGAGTATGGATGAATCATCTGACGACCAGCCACTACCGCATCCTGGCTGGTTGAAAGTCTTCATGCAACTCATGAAACTAAGAGTTATTGTCCTGCTGCAAGTCACCGCAGTTTGCGCAATTTTAGTCCATGACCTTCTTGCTCGACACCAACTTCTCGACGTGGACAGGTCTTGGACCGACACAATATCGACGGTTCTCCTTACACTGGTCGCTGGTACTTTGTCTGCAGGTGGTTCCAACTCGATCAATATGTGGTATGATGCGGATATCGATCCTCACATGAGACGAACAAAAAACCGACCGGTTCCTCAAGGCCACATTTCTCCGCGAGGAGCGCTCATCTTTGGAATTGTAATAGCATTCACCGGCTCATCCCTGTTCTTTTTGGTTCACTGGAAGGCTGCTTTTTGGTCGTTCTTCTCCGTATTTTTTTATGTCCTCGTGTATTCAATCTGGCTCAAGAGGAGAACACCTCAAAATATCGTTATTGGAGGTATTGCAGGTGCAACTCCACCCCTTATTGGATGGGCAGCAGCAGCTTCGAGCACTCTTGATTCAATGAATCCCTTTGACTTAGGTTCTCCAATCCCTTGGATGCTTTTCTTGCTGATTTTCCTGTGGACCCCTCCACATTTCTGGGCCCTAGCGCTGTATCGTTCCGGTGAGTACGGTAAAGTCAACATTCCAATGCTCAACGAAGTTAAAGGCCCTGAGCGTACAGTTCTAGAATCTAAAGTGTACTGTATTCTGCTGCTAATGTTAGGTTCAGTACCTTGCTTTTGGCCTAATAGCGGCCTACCTCTTCTTTGGGCTTTCTTAGCAGGTGGGCTCACGGTCTGGTATGCAAAGTCAGTTTGGGATATTGACCCACTTGAAGAGCTGGATGCAAATGGTCGCATGCCAATGGCAGCCCGTTCCTTTTTTCGATCACTTTACTATCTAGGATGGATGCACGTTGCGTTGGTTGCAGTTTGTATCGTGCCACCTGAAACACTGGGCTTCTTCGGTCCTCTTTCTTGATATCTCCATTCCTTCTGCGTCTAACTCTTCAACCGTCATGTTCATGACTGCCTCGTCGGTCGACGGGTTACTGCGGCAGTCGCATAGCCTGGCCATTGCGCTGGATTGCTAATCCAGT
>DAIUCF010000053.1:0-12192 GCA_036846305.1 Candidatus Poseidoniaceae archaeon
GCATGATTCTCTGAAAGTGAGTAAACGGATGGATCTATGATTTCACGTTCGTTTATTTGCCCTGGTGGAGGTGCTTCACGCTCTTCCAAATGTACTCCTGAATGAAAAGTTCCACATTCGGAACATCGGACTGAACCTTTAGCTTCAACACATCCGCATACTGGACACGATACTTTTCCAACAAGAACGTCAAGCTCGTCTTTTACGACCATGGTTTCACTCCAAGAACATGTCTTCTTGGTATCCTGTAACTAAGTCCCCGGTACCATCCTCTTCGATAGTGACGGTTTCCTCCTCATCGTCAAATTCGATGATTGTGCCGTACACTTCTTCATCTTCAAATGAAAGTCCAATATGTGATCCGATATCGATTTCATCGTCGGAATCACCCTCGGACCCTTCATCTTCATCTTCGTCCTCGGACTCTTCATCTTCGTCATCAGACTCTTCATCTTCGTCATCAGACTCTTCATCTTCATCATCAAATTCTTTATCATCGTTTTCAGATTCTTCGCCCTCATTGTCTTCGTTTGAGGATTCATTGCGCGCATCGTCTGTATCATCGCTAACTTCCTTCATTGCTTTGGCACGCGCTCTCCATCCGCTAACTACAAACAAATGCATGACAAGGGAGCCTGTAAGACCTATTAGGCCAAGAACAATCATGAAAATACCATCCCAATAGAAACCTGCAGGCATCGATGATGACTCACCGGAAAACGGAGTGAGTGAATTTCTACATTCGCCTACTTGAACATCAGGGTCACAAGAGTAGATGTCACCTTCATTTAAACCTTCAAAGCCAAGTTTGTATGGTGTCTCAAGGGCAACATTACCGCCTGTACCATCTACGCCCAGGGGCCCAATTCCACCTAGACCGTTGAGGATCCAGGCAGCAATAAAGAGGCCGAATAATAAGTGAATGAGGGGCCAAACAATGTCATTCCACTGCTTACCCATCATCTTGCGTTGCATGTCTGTGGGGAATGGTTTGTCGACTTTCTTCGATAGACTGCTATCTTCATCGACAGCATCTTCAGCATCATCCAATGATTCTAGGGCGCCGACAAATTCGATGATGTCGATTGAACCATCACCATCATCATCAGTAGTGGCAAGGAAGGATTCGATGTCCTTGTGAGAAAATTCTTGACCTACCAATTCCGAAATGGACTGAGTAAATTCTTCAACTGAAACTTGTCCGTTCCCATCTTTGTCAAGCGTGTTAAAGAATGAATTAGGAGACTGTCCTGATTCGTCCATCGCATCAGAGATGAGGTGGAGGATGGTTTCAGCACCCATTACTTCACTTTCAAGATCATCAATATGGTCATCGATGTCAGAAAGAGAAGCATCGTCGGAGTCAATACCGAGGTCAAGTTCCTCCAATGCTTCGATAAGTTCCATTGGGTCGACGTTTCCATCATCATCTTGATCCAACAGTTGTAGAATTGAGTAGACTGATGAAGAATCCATATGTTCTCCCAGGATTTCTTCTATGCCCTTTTGGAGTTCAGGACCCATAATCAATCCACTGGAGTCAGTATCCATAGTTTCGAACACCTCGCGAATGGTTAATCCTTGTTCGGAAATGGCCATTCCAAGCTGCATAAATGCCTCATCTGCGGAAAACTCTTCTTCCTCAACAACAGAATCTTGTTCTTCGGAATCTGAATCATCGGCAACCTCGTCACTATCATCTTCGATGATCTGGTCAGGTTCATCGACCTCATTGGAATTTTCGCTAGTAAGCTCTTCAGTAACCTCATTCTCCTCGGTGGTTTCGCTGCCCTCCTCATTGGATTCTGCAATAGGGGGGGTTTTTTCGGTGACCGACTCGGGTGTTGGCAACTTTTCACCGGTAATGGTCTCGTGCAATTCGGATAGATCAATTTGCCCATCACCGTCTTCATCGATGGTATTGACCAAGCGTTCGACTTGAGAAGGAGGTAAGTCGGCTAAATTAAGACTTAACAAACCAGTTTTCAATTCAGTGGAGTCAATCAAATTATCCCCGTTAGTATCGAATTTTTGAAATAAGGTTGGAATGGTGATGCCAGTAGTTTCAAGCCACTTGCGCAACACTTCGACAACATCGTCAGCAACAAAAATTGTGCCGCAGTGTGGGCATTTAGTGGAGTCGAGGGGGACAAGACCTTTACATGCTCCACACTCGCCCAACGATTCATCAGAAACTCCTGAAAACGATATAGCGCACTCGGGACATTTATCAGAATTCAATGGCACAATTGCTCTACAAGCACCACATTCAGCCATAGGGATATCTTCTTTCGTCTCGTCGGACATTTCCACACCTGCTCTCCCCAGTGCATCGTCGGATATAATGATTCATAGACTTTGAATGATGAACCCCCCCTATACGAGGGTATGCCAAGGGGGGATGAGAATGGAAAAAGGACACATTTTCACAACCGAATTCATCGATGACGATGCAACTCTAGCATGGGTCGACCGTCTATCACAGTCCACAGACGAGCATGTCCTTTTGCTCTCCAGACTACCCCATCGACGACTTTTAGAACATATAGACATCAACTCAGTGGAGGCATATTGGCTTACTGAAAGAATCACTGATGCGTCAATCCGTCCAAATCTTGAGGAAATTCGAGAACTCATACTTCGCCATCTATCGCATTATGCGGGAGTCGTAGTTCTTGAAGGCTTAGAATGGCTTGTGACTCAAAACGGAGAAGATAATGTTCTATCATTTGTCCGGAAACTCCGAGACTCAGTACATCGAACGCACTGGTCAATCATCATACCTCTCCGGCCGTTAGCATTTAGCGGACTTTGGCTTGCACGGCTACGGAGAGAAGCTCCATCGATAGAGTTAGAGGCAGAAGAAGCCACTGGAACAGCTGAACTCGAACATGTTGACTCTACTTCTGACATTTTTCATGAACCGGTGGTTGATTTGGACATCCTTGATGATGGATCACCGAAACTAATTCATCTTACCAGACTACCCATGAATGGATTCACAAAATCAATATTACGAAAGCGAATCCTTCAATGGCGCCGAATGGGTTTGGATGTCTCCGAGGTTGAACCTGCAATTAATTTGAGCGAAGGTGCTGACTATGAGTTGTACTCGGTTGTAGAAGAAAAAGTGCGAAAAGCTGTTGATCTCGACCATTATCTCGATTTGAATAATAATCTCTTCTCAGCATCCGAACTTGCTGCAGCGCGGTTTAGAATACGCCAATTAACCGGACTCGAAGAAATGGCTTCAAAATATTTCCCATCTTAACGTGGCAATCGTCCAATTTCGGCCTCAATCCTAGCCAACCATGAACTTTCAAGCAATTGTTCAGTAATTGCTTGTAGGTCTTCACTGGTACTTCTATCTCCATCAAGCGGCTTTACAATTGACCTGACTCGGTCATACATGGCCCGTATATGAGGCGAGGGTGGTGAATCGTTTAGCTCCAAGGCCTCGCAAGCAACGAGTAGTTCACAAGCGAGCACTTCTGCTAATCTTCTCGTCGCTTGATAGAGATTCCATGAGGCAGTTGCCCCCATGCTAACATGGTCTTCTTGTCCAGCAGAGGTGCTGGTCGAAAAAATCGTTCTCGGGGCTGCATGGCCATGTAATTCCGAAAGTGAGGCTCCAGCAACATATTGCACTATCATCAGACCGGATTCAAGGCCAGAATTTTTAGCAAGGAATGGAGGTAAGCCGCTACGTGCAGGGTCAAGAATTTGGTCGATTCTCCTTTCAGATATAGACCCTAATTCAAACATAGCAGAAACCATAGAATCTGCAGTAAGAGCCAAAATTTCACCATGGAAATTCCCTTGCGAAATCACTTCATGTGGCCCTGGATTGGCGTGGTCTGGAAATACAAGTGGATTGTCAGTTGCACTGTTCAATTCAATGCTTAAAGTGGACTGGAGTGCTAGAATTCGCTCATTTACAGCCCCATGGACTTGAGGGGCACATCGGAATGAATAGGCATCTTGAACTTGGTCACAATTCGCATGTGATTCAACATTAGGGGAATTGGCCAAAATTTTTCTTATTCGGGATGAAACAAGCAGTTGACCAGGGTGTGGTCGAGCCTTGTGAACGCGTTCGTCGGAAGGTTTGACACTTGCTTTTCTTGCTTCAATAGAAGTGCAGAGGCACAAATCAGCATAAACCAAAAGATCGGCAAGTCTTTGTTCCGATAATGCAAGGTAACTGCACATTTGACTTGTGCCATTAATGAGAGATAGACCGTCTTTTGCTCTCAATTCTAGAGGTATTAAGCCATATTTTTGGATTTTGCCAGATGTAGGCTCAGAGCCACCATCATTGGAAAGAACTCGCCCCTCACCAATCAAACTGAGAGCCATGTGCGATAGTGGAGCCAAATCTCCGCTGGCGCCAAGGCTGCCAATTCGTGGAATAGCGGGGACTATATCGTTATTCAAGAAATCAACTAATTGCTTGAGGACATCCGGGTGAACGCCTGAATTGCCTTTGGCAAGTGAATTAATTCGCACTGCCATCATTGCTCGGACAGAATTTTTACTCATTAAATCTCCAATTGCAGTAGCATGTGAACGTACAAGATTAACTTGAAGTCGTGTGAGGTCATCTTGTGAAATACGTTCATGCACTAGTGCTCCAAAACCAGTATTTATTCCATAAACTGTTTCGTCTTCGGCAAGAATACGTTCTACGACTGAACGAGCGGACTGAACTCGCACCAATGCGTCGGATGATATAGAGACCGTTACCTTGCCTTGCGCAATACGTGAAACTTCGGCAGATGTGAGAGTAAATCCATCGAGAGATATATTTTTCATCGCAGGTCACCTTCCTCAAACAACAGATTGAGTAAATCATCATCCATGTGCTGCGGCAGTGTAACACGCAACAAAGGTTCCGAATTCATAGCGCGCTGAATGGCAAATTCTGCCTCAGAATTCCTAGCCCAAGCACGACGTGCTACACCATTATTGACATCCCAGTGCAACATTCGTTGAAGCTTTTCCTCGCACTCCTCGGAACCATCTAGAAGCATTCCAAATCCTCCGTTGATGACTTCGCCCCAACCAACTCCCCCGCCGTTGTGAAGGCTTACCCATGTCGCACCGCGAAAAGCATCACCGACGAAATTTTGAACAGCCATGTCTGCGGTAAGAATCGAACCATCACGAATATTCGCTGTCTCTCGGTATGGGCTATCGGTGCCCGAAACATCATGATGGTCACGTCCAAGTACGACAGGAGCTGAAATTCTGCCAGAACCGACTGCTGAGTTCATTGCTGATGCGATTTTTCTGCGCCCTTCATCATCAGCATACAATATGCGAGCTTGACTGCCTACGACCATTGCGTTATCCCCTGCATTACGAATCCAGCGAATGTTATCTACGAGTTGTTGTTGAATTTCAGCCGGGGCTGATTTAAGCATATTTTCTAAAACCTCGCATGCTATTTGGTCAGTAATTTCGAGGTCATTGGGATCTCCAGAGCAGCAAACCCATCGGTAAGGTCCGAATCCATAGTCAAAGCACATTGGACCCATAATATCCTCGACATAACTCGGATAACGGAACGATTTACCGTCATTTGACATTACGTCGCCGCCTGCACGACCGGCCTCCAACAAGAATGCATTACCATAGTCCCAAAAGTACATTCCAGATTGAGCAAGACGGTTGATGGCCTCAGCATGTCGGCGCAGCGTTGAGCGAACCTCGTTGGCAAAACGCGGCGGATCCTCAGACAACATCTGGGATGCTTCGTCGTATGAGAAACCTACAGGGTAATAACCACCTTGGAATGGATTGTGTAGGCTGGTTTGATCGCTACCTAAATCAACACGCACATCCCTTTCGATGATTCGCTCCCACAGTTCTACGATATTACCGATAAATCCAATCGAAATCGGAGTCTTGGATTCTGCACTTTCAACCATTTTTGTAATGGCTTGGTCGACGTCTTCGCTTACCGTTGTCAGCCAACCTTGCTCAAGTCTCTTGTAGGCTGCGTGAGGGTTAGATTCTGCAACAATGCAAGATGCTCCTGCAATTACTGCTGCTTTTGCTTGAGCGCCCGACATGCCGCCTAGACCTGAAGTGACGAAGGTAACACCTTCTAACCCCTCATCACCTGTTATTCCCAAATGATTTCTTGCAGCATTGAGCAAAGTAATTGTTGTCCCATGAACGATTCCTTGTGGCCCAATGTACATGTACGAGCCAGCAGTCATTTGGCCGTATTGTGTCACTCCTAACGCATTCATACGTTCATAATTTTCAGCAGAGGATGCATTTGGTATGACCATGCCGTTGGTGACAATTGCTCGAGGTGCACCTGGATGTGATGGAAAAAGGCCCATTGGGTGTCCAGAATACAGAACAAGCGTTTGTTCATCATTCATTTGTGAAAGGTACTGCATTGTTATGCGGTATTGTGCCCAGTTTTGAAACACAGATCCATTTCCTCCATAGGTGATTAATTCATGCGGAAATTGCGCTACGGCAGGATCAAGGTTGTTCTGAATCATCAGCATAATACTGGCCGCCTGCAATGATTTAGCAGGATAAGCATCTATTGGGTGAGCGCACATTGCGTATTGTGTGGGTCGAAATCTCCTCATTATTATTCGACCAAATGTTGACAATTCATCAAGGAATTCCGGAGCGAGAATTGGATGATGTTTTTTATCGAAATATCTCAAAGCGTTTCGTAGAGCAAGTTTCTTTTCATCTGAATTTAAAATTTGACGACGAGGCGGAGCATGGTCGACAGAATCGTCGTAACCGGGATGGTCGGGTAAATCCTCTGGAATACCTTCGGCGATGAATGCCTTCAGCACATCATAGTTGTCGCCCATGGTAGGTGCTTGAAGTTTTTACCCTTGAGGATTCGTATTGTATCTTCTCAAGAAGTGCGTGGGTTGTCTTTAGCAACCTTTTCTCGTGGCGACCATAGAGTAAATATCATACCAGATAGCATCATAAGAATGGAGAAGGATAAAAATCCTGTTTTAAGAGTTAATACTTCAGATTCGAGTAAAAAACCTGCTGATGCACTTGAGACTGAAAATGCGACCGACATGGTGAGCATGTCGATTGAAAACACCCTGCCGCGGACTTCATCTTCCACCCACATCTGGGTCAAAATAGTCGACAGTACCCAGTTTGCACCACTTGCAGAATGGGCGAACATGATCAAAACAACAGTCAGCCATAAATTAACTTCAAGAGTCAATCCTACGAGACAGTAAAAAAATCCTGAAAGAACCACGAGTTGTCCAATGAGCAGAGGCCATTTTTCTTCATTTGTAAGAAATTTCCGTGCTAGTATCGGGCCAATGCCAGTTCCTATGCCACGTGCCAAAAAGAACAAACCAAATCCAATTGCAATCCCAAAACCATCAATTTTGGAACCTGCAATGACGAGGAAAACTCCAGCCAAGCCACCACCAGCGATATTCCATGATGCTTTAGCAAAGACGATGCGAAGTAGTCTTGATTCACTCATAGTGCGGCGAAAACCGTTTCGAATATTACGTAATGCAGTTTTCAGCAGAGGCCCTTTCATATCTTGTTCAATATTTTGAGGCAGTACGATCGGGATGAGAAGAATTGCACTCAACAAGAAAGTGAAGGAATCAATGATAAAAGCCGCACTGGTCCCGTATAGATCGACCACAATACCTCCTAACATGGCTCCAATACATAATGCGGATGACCATGAAGCTGCTTCAAGTGCGTTTGCAGTTGCTAAATTTTCTTTAGATACAATGTTGGGGAGCGCAGCACGCTCGGCTGTGACATATGCGCCATGCAATAGCATCATTAAACCGGAAAGCCACAGCATCCACCAGATATCTTCGGGGCCATTTACCATAAGGAAACATAATGCGAGTACTACTTGGGCAAGATTGGATGCTATCATGATTGATTTACGGTTTATTCTGTCCGCAAGTAGCCCACTAATAGGCTGCAATAATGCAAAACACAGCATTCGAATGGTGAATAAAATTCCGAGTAGAAATTCGGAATCAGTATACTTGAAAATGAGTAAAAAAAGAGCTATTGTGTTGAACCATTCACCGAGCAATGAAATAATCGATGCTGACCATAACCGACGAAATTGATTGTTGGTCCGAAGTAATTCGAGATAACCAATCTTACTCATTCCTCTTCATCCTCCGAGCCAACGGATGATTTGGAGTGCAGTGTGACTTCGACCCATTTTGAAGTGGGAGTATTCGAGATATCTGCAGTAGAGTTGAGAGGGACAAGCGAATTAGCTTCAGGGAAGTAGGTGGCTACATTACCTCTGGGAATGTCATAGGCAACCAATTGCCAATCATCTGAAGTTCTTACTTCGCCCTCAAAATGGCTTTTGATCATCACTCGATGTCTATTTTTCCATCCGCGTTCAGACATGTCAATAGCGTTCATTAGAACGATTCTACGGTTGCCACTTATACCTCGATACCTGTCATGAACATCGTAGACGGTAGTATTGTACTGGTCGTGTGAACGTAAAGTCATCATGATGAATTCGCCAACAACAGGATGCACATTCGGCAAGTCATGAGTTGTGAAATGGGCTTTATTACTCGCAGTTTCAAATGACCTGGAATCTCGGGGGGGATTGGGTAGAAGAAAGCCGTTCGGTTGTCGAACACGTACATTGTAGTTATCAAAACCGTCAAGGCAAGATTCCATTAGATTACGTATTGAATCGTAATCATTGACCAGTGATTCCCAGTCAATATTCGAATCTGACAGAATTGCATTCGCCAATTGGCCAACAATCCACGGCTCGCTCCTCAATTCACTTGAAGCAGGTTGCAGTTTCCCTGTCGAAGTATGGACCACGCCCATTGAATTCTCCACACTAACAAATTGGGGATTAGATTCTTGGATGTCAAGTTCTGTTCGGCCTAAACATGGTAAAATGATAGCTTCCTTACCTGTGACCAAATGTGAACGGTTGAGTTTGGTCGATACTTGAACAGTTAAACCAACTTTTTGAATTCCTTCTGCGGTCGCAACAGTATCTGGTGTGGCGGAAATAAAATTCCCTCCCATACAAAAGAAAACATCAACATCACCACGCCGCATTGCACGAATTGCATTGACAACATCATAGCCGTGTTCTTTGGGCATTGGCGTCTTCAAACCCTCCTCCATTTTCTTCAAAAATGATTTTGGAGGAGCTTCCCAAATTCCTACAGTACGATCGCCTTGGACATTGGAATGGCCGCGTACAGGGCAGAAACCAGCACCTGGGCGACCTACATGGCCACCCATCAACAGCAAGTTTACCACTTCTTGGATGACAGCAACACCGTTCGGTTGTTGCGTTAGACCCATGGCCCAACATGCAATTGTGCCGTTCGATTTAGCTAATACTGCCCCAACCTGGCGAATCTGTTGTTCTAAGATTCCAGAGTCAGTTTCAATGTCTTGCCAAGGAATTGAGCGCGCTTTTTGAAGCATTGAATCCAATCCAATAGTACTGGAGTCGATGAATTCATGATCGAGTGAACCAATTTCATCGTGAACTTTGATTAATCCCTTTAGTAGTGCTGCATCGCCACCAATTCGGACTTGGAGATGGTAATCAGAGAGTTGAGTGGATGAAAAATTCAACTTCATGTAATCTTGGGGGTGTTTAAATCGTTCAAGTCCGGCCTCTGGAAGAGGATTGATGTGAATGATAGTTGCACCCTTCTTTTTCGCATCTCTTAGTGCAGTCAGCATTCGAGGGTGATTTGTACCAGGGTTTTGACCCATTACGATAATCACATCTGCAAGGTCGAAATCTTCGAGATGTACAGTTCCTTTACCAATTCCAATAGTTTGACCCAGTCCTTTACCGCTTGATTCGTGACACATATTCGAGCAATCAGGAAGATTATTGGTGCCAATGCTTCTTACCAGTGCTTGGTACATGAATGCTGCTTCATTGCTGGTGCGACCAGAAGTGTAGAACACAGAACGATGAGGGTTATCCATCGCATGTATATGTTGAGCAATCAAGTCAAAAGCATCCTGCCATGAGATTTTAGTGTAATGAGATGAGCCCGTTTTTAGGTACATAGGGTGGGATAAACGACCCTGTTTATTCAGCCAAAGGTCACTTTTTTGGGACAATTCTTGAACAGTGTTTTCCGAAAAAAACTTCGGGGTTACGCGACGAGTTGTTGCTTCATCTGCAACTGCCTTCGCACCATTTTCACAGAATTCAAACTGTGTGCGATGAGATGGATCTGGCCAAGCACATCCAGGGCAATCAAATCCAGATTGCTGGTTCACCATTGTGAGGGTGCGAACTGTGCGCTTCAATCCCATGTTCTTCAAGCCATGCTTGAGGGATGAAGTTACAGCAGGAATGCCTGCAGCCATCTTCTTTTTCTTTGAAATTTTAAGAGGCAAATGGTCGACTGGAGTCTCTGCTCGAACACCCTTACGCATACGCCCACCGTAATATCCTGCGCTGGGGGGTTCTCAAGGGTTTTCGTCCCTCAAATGATTAAACCCCCCGATTATGACGCATGTGTCCTTTTTCATAAAAGAAAAAATCCGCAACCCAAGTTGGCGTGCTGTATCGGCAGCAAGTGAGGAACATGCCCCAATAGAGGCGATTGACCCGATGCCTGAACGTGCCGCTTTTGCAACGAGATCCCATCCACATCTCCCTGACAACAGAAGAAATTGTTCTGATAAATTGATATCTAAAAGTGCAGCTGTTCCAATGGCCTTGTCCACAGCATTGTGCCTGCCAATATCTTCGGATAAGCATCGTAAACCATCGTATTGATTCCATAGGGCTGCAGCATGCATGCCACCGGTTTCCTTGAATCCAGACTGAGATGTCTTCATTTCTTGCAAAGCTTGAAACACTTCGTCGTGGATAAACTCTAGATGGTTGCTGGAGAACATAGGGATTTCGGAATTAAGTTCGGATAAATTATCGCTGTTACATGCGCCGCATGATGTAGTCACTATCCCTGGAGAGGGTGATTTTTTAGATAAAAAACCGCCACCATGGACCTGGAATGATAGTTCATTTTCCTCGACTGTCGCTATGCTGGAACTACGAAAATCACCGTATCCTTCGGCTAGCAAGTATCCTACAAAGAGTTCCTTGAGTTGGTTAGGAGTTCCTAGAAGACTTGTAATTTTAACCTCGTTAACATAGATATGGATGAGAGATTCATGAGCAAGAATATCTGTATCGATGCTTGAGATTCCTCGAGAAAATCGATGGATGCCAACACGCTTCCCGTAGGACATAGACAGTGATAGAGCGTTAAGTTGATTGCTCTTCGGGTGATTCGATATCAAAGAATTCAAACTGCAATGCTACGAGTTCTGAACTTGATGATGCTTTAGCATAAGCATCGAGTGGTTCTTGATTAAGTTCAAAAAAACGTTCACCCCATCGAAATGCTCCGAGGACTTGACGGGCTTGGGCTTCTCTACCCATGAGGTACAACACTGTTGCTAAAGCCTCTGCAGTTGTTAATCTGCCTGGCTTTCCCCAGTTGACTGGGTTTGCCGCAAGTAGCAAGGGTAGCATTCTTGGCAGTAGTCGTGTTCTTCTCATCACTTCTTCAACGCTTGACTCTATATGTGCCCAACTGCAGTCAAGACCTACGAGTGCTCCACCATTAAGCAAGAGTTGATGATCTTCTGGCCCGAACACCTTTCCACAAAGAGGTTCCAAAATTATGCCTCGTCTAGGTGCGGTTTTAATTTTCTTGTGAAGTTTCAAATCACCGCGTTTGGCTGCCAATACCGCAGTATTCTTTCTTGGATCATCTTGCGCCAACCAAATGGCGTGAACAGAGACCTCTGCCAAAGTAATCACCGTATGTCGTCAAGGTAGTCTCCAAGAGTCATGCCTCTAGATGAGGAATTATCAACTCGCTGAGTCGCTTGTGCTGATGAAGTCTCGAACAAAGTAATCGATAGGACCCTTTCGAATTTTTTGAGAACTGAATCCGTTGGCCTCTTACCTGATTCAGTGGATTTGATAATGTTCACAGTCTCAGCCATTCGCTTTCCAAGGGTCGGTTGGTTCCAACCTTTGGCTTTTCGAGCATTCGTGATGCGTTTGGCAAAATCATCAACTAATTCTTTTTCGGCTTTCAACATGATGTCTTTGCCTTTCTTGCCACGTGCTGCATATCCCGTTTGGTGTGC
>DAIUCF010000054.1:0-12046 GCA_036846305.1 Candidatus Poseidoniaceae archaeon
ATTTTCCTTGCAGTTGAAATAATTCTTTCTCAGCCTGAACTTCATCCGGAATTTGCACTGTTCGGGCTTCTTCTCGGGATTCTTTACGCCTTGTTTGCTTATCCATTCGCATATTTTTGGGGTGGATACTATGTCTACGGTTTTATCGACCCTAGGTTACGTTTTGCACCGTTACTCCAATCAGGATTAGCCAGTGCGATTTCGATATTTTATCTCGGCCTTTGGTTGGCAAGTGAACTTCTATCATTCAGTCGTGTACTTGGAATTTTGATTTTGTTTGTGTGGGTGTCTCGAATTGTCCAATTCCAATCTGCTCTATCTAAAGACGATGAGATTCCAAATGAATTTGAATGATTTAACCGAAGTAAAAATACAACGGCAAAAATGAAAACACTGCTATGTAAAGGAGTGATTTAAGTGGACGTATCCACCATCTGTTTTCTTCAGCATCCATAAATTCTCCAATAGCCTCAATTGCGGGTGTGACGATCTCTGCGGGCATACATGTTACTTTTCATTACAATAAAAGAAACTTCTCCCGTCGTATGAGAACTTTGGAATGGCTGGATATTCAATCTTTATTCCGCAAAAATACTTGTTTAGATGCAGCCTTTTCCCGAAACGTCTCCATGTACTCAATCAAACGGTAGGCAGTGCTCTTGTCAGACGTTAGAAGCTGAATGGCCACTTACGGCCTCTTGGAGTGTAACCTTTTCGACTTCACTCGAGTTCTCTAACGCTGTATTTACCGGTTGAAAGTATTGATGAAGTATACCTCCTCGCCAATCCTATGAGCGAAGGTGTTGTTGTGATTCAGACCACTCTCCCTGGAGAATGGGAAGAGTTCAGAATTGGTTCTTACTGTCAAAATTTGATTGAAAATGGTGCGAAATGTGTGGAGTATTCCGAGATTCGTTCGATGTATGTATGGGGTGGCGAACTTCAATCTGAAAAAGAATGGCGAGTAGAAGTTAAATCTTCTGAATCGAAAAAGGTTGAAATTACAGAGTTTTTAGAAAAAAACCATCCGTATGAAATCCCTCAGATTCTTGTTAAAGCCGTAGGATCAACAGAAACCTACAGTCGATGGATCCATTCTCAAGAAGAACCATCTAAGTAATCAAACAAATATGGTCTTCTTGCTTTAGGCAGTTGGAGTGGAAACCAACCTTGAGGCAGTGTAGATTTTACATTCAAAAACCGGCCTTTATAGTCTATGGCGAAAAAGTACTGTTAAAGGTCTACTGAGCCACTTTTCAGCATCGGGAAAACTCTGCAAAAAACACCACTTTGCATGCCTCTTCAAGGGTGAACATTATACACTACCTCGGAGGGCAAACAAATTCCAGCGCGTGAAAGAAACGAGGGGGATGAATCATGGTCATTGAACACAGCAATACTTCAGACGCAAACGATGGATTTGAATTGGATCTTTCTCAAGAACACATAGAGCCAATGCTGCAAGAAAATTTGGATCGTTTCGTGCTGTTCCCCATTGAACAGGCTGAAGTTTGGGAAATGTACAAACTCCATGCAGCATCATTTTGGACCGCCGAAGAAATCGATCTTGCTGAAGACGCCAAAGATTGGAAAAAACTTAGTGACAATGAGCGCCATTTTTTGAAGCACGTTCTTGCCTTCTTTGCTGCAAGTGACGGCATCGTAAACGAAAATCTTGTTACAAATTTCGCTGATGAAGTTCAGTGGGCGGAAGCCCGCTGTTTCTACGGATTTCAAATCATGATGGAAAACATTCACGCAGAGACATATTCTCTTCTTATTGATACATACATCAATGACCCTGATGAGAAAAATCACTTATTCAATGCTCTGGAAACAGTTCCTTCTGTGAATAAGAAGGGCCGATGGGCAATGCGTTGGCTATCTCGCAAGAAGGGCTCTTTTGCTCAGAGGCTTGTCGCTTTTGCAGCTGTCGAAGGTATTTTCTTCTCAGGTTCGTTTTGTGCAATCTTTTGGCTCAAGAAGCGTGGCCTCATGCCAGGCCTCACCTTCTCAAACGAGTTGATTTCAAGAGACGAAGGATTGCATTGTGATTTCGCTTGCCTCCTGCACAACAAATTGATTCGAGGTGCGGGTGAGAACATGATTCACCGAATCATTTCAGAGGCCGTTGAGATTGAAATTGAGTTTGTCACTTCTGCCTTGCCAGTATCCTTGATTGGGATGAATGCTGAACTCATGCAGGAATACATTCGATTTGTTGCAGACCGACTCATGGTCTCGCTTGGTGCAAGTAAATTGTACAACGCAACCAATCCTTTCCCTTGGATGGAAATGATCTCTATGCAAGGCAAAACTAATTTCTTCGAGAAGCGAGTCGGGGAATATCAAAAGTCGGGTGTCAAAGATGGCGGAAACCTCGGAAGTATCCAACAGCGCTTTGCTATGGACGAAGACTTTTGAACCGTACGCGATGAAAGGGAAATACTGCGGAATAAATTAATCACATGGAGGAGCAAGAATGACAATGCAAGTAGTGAACAGGAAAGGCGAAAGAGAAGATGTCCGATTTGATGCAATTCATGACAAATTGAAGACGTTAACATACGACCTTGACAAGACTTGGATTGACCCAGGGCATGTTACAAAGCTCACCATTGAAGGATTGTATGATGGAGTTACGACTCGTGAACTAGACCAACTTGCAGCTGAGACCGCCGCCTCCCTAGCGTCTCAACATCCAGACTACAGTCGATTAGCAGCTCGAATTTGTGTAGACGACCTCCATCGTTCAACGAAAACAACATTTTCAGATGTTATCACCGATTTGCGAGAATACATCGACCCCGAATCCGGAAAGCACGCCCCTCTCATCTCAGAAGAAGTCCACTCAATTATTATGGAGAACGCTGAGATTCTCAACAATCACATCGATTACAAGAGAGATCACAACTACGATTACTTCGGTTTCAAGACTCTTGAGCGCTCCTACCTTCTCCGCCTGAATGGAGAAATTGCCGAACGCCCTCAGCACATGTTAATGCGCGTGGCAGTTGGAATTCATCACGCTAACATCTCCAAGGCTTTGGAGACATATGATTTGATGAGTCAAGGATTCTTTACCCATGCAACTCCTACCCTCTTCAATTCTGGAACACCAACTCCACAAATGTCTTCATGTTTCCTTTTGACAATGCAAGATGATTCTCTTGATGGAATTTATGATACACTCAAACAATGTGCATTAATCTCCAAGTCAGCAGGTGGAATCGGCCTTTCGATTCACCACATACGCTCTAAAGGATCCTACATCAAGGGTACAAATGGACAAAGCAACGGTATTGTCCCCATGCTCCGAGTGTTCAATGACACTGCACGTTATGTTGACCAAGGCGGTGGAAAGCGAAAAGGTTCGATAGCAATCTATCTTGAACCTTGGCACCCTGATATTCTAGCCTTCCTCGATTTGAGAAAGAATCACGGGAAAGAAGAACTTCGAGCGCGTGATTTATTCTATGCATTATGGACTCCTGACTTATTCATGGAGCGAGTAGAACAGAATGCTGATTGGTCGTTCTTCTGTCCAAATGAATGTCCAGGACTTCAGGATGCTTATGGTGCAGAGTTCAAAGAATTGTTTGAATCATACGAATCCCAAGGCCTTGCACGAGAGACACTCCCCGCCCGAGTGGTATGGGATAAACTCGTGGAATCACAAATTGAAACGGGTACACCTTACATGCTCTACAAGGATGCTGCAAATGAGAAATCCAACCAAAAGAATCTCGGAACGATTCGTTCCTCTAATCTGTGCACAGAAATCATGGAATACACTGCCAAGGATGAAGTTGCAGTTTGTAATCTTGCTTCGATTGCTCTCAACAAATATGTTGATGTGGAGAATCAAACCTTCAATCACCAGTTGCTATACGATGTCACTTACCATGCAACCGGCAATCTCAATCGGGTGATTGATGTCAATTATTACCCTGTTCCTGAAGCACGGAATTCAAACATGCGCCACCGGCCAATCGGCCTTGGAGTTCAGGGTCTTGCAGACACGTTTGCTTTGTTGAAACTACCATTCGAAAGCCCAGAGGCACGCCAATTGAACAAAGAGATTTTTGAAACCATCTATTTCGCAGCATGTACCGCATCAAAAGATGGAGCCATTGCTGAAGGTCCTTATTCGACCTTTGAAGGCTCACCTGCTAGCCGTGGTGAACTTCAGTTTGACCTCTGGGGAATGAACACTCACAGTGGTCGATGGGATTGGAATTCTTTGAAAGCTGAAATCATGGACAAAGGCATGCGTAACTCTTTACTGGTAGCGCCAATGCCAACTGCATCCACTTCGCAAATTCTAGGAAACAACGAATGTTTCGAAGCATTCACTTCAAATCTATATGTTCGAAGAACTCTTTCGGGAGAATTTATTGTTCTCAACAAGCACCTTGTACGTGACTTGATTGAACTTGGCCTTTGGGGTCTTGAGATGAAAGACGAAATCCTCCGTCACAAGGGTTCAATTCAAAACATCTCAGGCATACCGGATCATGTGAAATCTCTTTACAAGACCACATGGGAAATCAAGCAACGCCATGTCTTGGATATGGCTGCTGACCGTGGTGCATACATTGACCAAAGTCAGTCTCTCAACATTCACATGGTTGATGCAAACCCGGCCAAAGTCACATCGATGCACTTCTACGGTTGGAAGCAAGGGCTCAAGACTGGAATGTACTACTTGCGAACCAAGGCTGCATCCGATGCGATTCAATTTACTGTTGAAGCAAAGAAAGCCGAAGATCAAACAGTTGGCGGTTTAGCCGAGCGTGCTGAAGATGTAACGAGCCTTGACGCTATTGCTTGCTCACTTGACACTCCCGATGATTGTCTCATGTGCGGCTCTTGAAGTTAGGTTGAAGTTTATACACACTCGATATCGGAGTATATTGCTCGGGAGCTCAAGTCCCTCGGGCAAGGCCCGAGTACGTTGTTATCTCACGTTTCTTTTCCTTGCTCGTGGGCACTTCACTCGATGTTCCTCAAGCTGTGTGAATAGCATGACCTAGAGTAGCAAGTACTGCTTCGTGCGTCATCTCAGTCATTGTCGGGTGAGCATGGATTGTCCCCGCAATATCTTCCAGAAGTGCACCCATTTCAAGGGCAAGTGTCCATTCGCCCACGAGTTCGCTAATGTGGGTTCCAACTCCTTGAATTCCAAGAATTCGATGATCATCTTCACGAGCACAAACCCGAACAAATCCAGCAGTCTTCTCGGCTTCTTGGGTTAATGCTCGACCGTTTGCACCAAGCGGGAATTTTCCAATAATCACTGGATGACCTGCTGCTTTTGCTTCTTCGGGAGAGAGTCCAACAGATACTATTTCTGGTTCAGTGAAGACTATTGCTGGAACAGCAACCGGGTCGTAAGCTCTTTTATGTCCAGAAATTATTTCTGCAACCATTTCTCCTTGGAACGATGCAACATGTGCTAGCATTTCGCCAGAGTTGCATACATCTCCGATGGCATACACCCCTCGCATGTTTGTCTCGCATCGTTCGTTAACTTTGACATAGCCGCGCTCATCAAGAGCGACACCTGTCGGTGCTAATGCAGCAGAATTTGGTTTTCTTCCAACGGTTACCAGTACTTTATCGACAACAACATGTTGCATTTTATTCTCATCTTTCTCATTTTTATCAATAAAATTGAGTTGTGTTCTTCCATCTTTGGTTTCTTCAACTCCTTTGGCAAAAACGCCGAGATGCGTCTTGATTTTTTGCTTTTTAACGGCAATTTCGAGTGGCCTTCGTAGTTCTTTATCGAAAATTGGAAGCACACTGTCCATAGCCTCGACAACGGTGACTTCGGAACCTAGCATTCTGAATGTTATGCCAAGTTCAAGACCAATGTATCCTCCACCAACGATTGCGACATGTTTTGGTAGCTGTTCAAGTGAAAGTGCTTCACGGGAAGAAATCACATGTTCGGAGAAAGGCATGAACGGAAGTTCAATCGGTACTGAACCATTGGCCAGAATTACATTTTCTGCCTGAATAATGGTGGCGTCTTTGCCTTTTCCAACCTTCACTGTTTTGGCATCTTGAAATTCTGCCCATCCATGAATTAGTTCAGCACCAGCGTTCTTGAGTAAATGTTCAACTCCTTTGTTCAAACGAGTAACAATTCCTTCTTTCCAACCAACCAAGTTCGCCATGTTAAGTTCGGCGGGACCAGGTATTGAAATCCCCATGTGTCCATCGTTTGAAGCATGTTTTGCTAGATTATGGAATTGATGTGCCGCATGAATTAGCGCTTTTGAGGGGATGCATCCACGAATAAGGCAAGTACCCCCTGCCTTTTCGCCTTCGACAATAATTGTCGATAGGCCGAGTTGACCTGCTCGAATTGCAGCAACATATCCGCCCGGGCCAGCACCAATCACGAGAACTTGACATTTTTTAGATTGCATTATTGACACCTCACATGAAAATTGTAGCCGGATGTTCAAGGTAAGATTTCACAAGTTGGACCAAACTGGCGCCATCATGGCCATCAACAACTCTGTGGTCCCAAGAAGACGAGAGGTTCATGATTCTGCGAATAACTATATTTCCATCTTTAACAACAGCACGATCTTTCGCATTGTGGACTCCAAGGATGCCAACTTCTGGCTTGTTGATAATTGGTGTAGCGCCTAATCCACCGAGTCGACCCAGGCTTGTTATTGTGAAAGTTGAGCCTGACAAATCTTCCGCAGTTGCTTTACCATCACGAGTCGCGCTTGTCACACGGGTCATTTCAGTCGCTGCTTGCCAGATATCCATTCCCTCGACATGCTTGACAACAGGAACGAAAAGTCCACGGTCGGTTTGTGTTGCAATTCCAAGGTTGATGGCTTCATGCCTTGTTACAACATTAGAGTCATCATCGTAAACGGCGTTACACTCTGGTCGTTGTTCGAGAGCCTTGACTAAAGCCTGCATTATGAACGGCAAGTATGTCAATTTTGGAGCACCTTCGGGCCGTGTAGCGTTGAGGTGTTGTCGTAATTCTTCAAGGGCAGTAACATCCACTTCTTCAAAGTAGGAAAAGTGTGGAATTGTCGAATACGAGGAAATCATACCTTCAGCAATTTTTCTTCGTAGTCCAATGACTTTGATTTCCTCGGTTCCGTTTCGTTCAGTACGGGCAGAAGCCCCCATTGGGCGTGCTCTGCTTGCACCACTTGCTCCACCAGCAATGTGTGCGTCAAGGTCTGCATGACTGATTCGACCGGCAGGTCCGGAACCAGCAACATGTTCGAGATCGATGTTGGCTTGTCGAGCACGCTGACGGACTGCAGGACTTGCAAGTGCCTTCGTACCCGGTGCACGTTCAACCTTGGGTGCCGCAGTGACTGCAGATGGTTCGCTCTTTGGTTGAGGTGCAGGTTCCGGCTTTGATTCAGACTCGGCTTTAGGCTCCGGGACAGGTTCAGGCTTTGGAGCAGGAGTTTCCTTAGATGCAGCAGAGTTCCCATCTCCTTCAACCTCAAATTCGATACAAACGACGCCTACTGGGAGAATATCTCCAGCCTCACCGATTACTTTTGTGACTTTTCCATCAACAGGGGATGGAATTTCAACAGTCGCTTTATCAGTCATAACTGAAAGAATAGGGTCATCTTCTTTGACGGTGTCTCCAACAGCGACCATCCATTCTACTACCTCGCCTTCAACGACGCCTTCTCCTATATCTGGCATTTTAAATGCAAATGTTCCCATAATTAGTCCTCCTGTGTTTTCTTTATTGCTTCTGCGATACGTTCTGGACTGGGCATGTAATCCCATTCCGTGGTGTGGGGGAAGGGAGTATCCCAACCCGTCACTCGAGTAATTGGCGCCTCAAGGTGGTAGAAGCATCGTTCCTGAATCGATGCACTCATTTCAGCACCGAATCCACTTGTCTTGGGTGCTTCATGAACAATGACGCAGCGACCGGTTTTTTGGATTGAATTCACAATTGTGTCACGGTCCCACGGAACTAATGTTTGTAAATCGATTAATTCACAATCAATCCCTGAGTCTTTGATTGCTTGTTGACTAACATGAACCATGGTACCCCATGCGATGACGGTGCATGCATTCCCTTCGCGTACAACACGCGCTTGCTCTAGAGGAACCGTATAATGATCTTCGGGCACTTCGCCATCAGGGTGTCCTGCCCAAGTTGGAACATTGTGGGGGTCTCCATAAAACGGACCCCGATAGCAACGCTTCGGCTCAAAAAATATGACTGGGTCGTTACATTCAATTGCAGCGGTAAGAAGTCCCTTGGCGTTGTATGGATTAGAACAGTATACGACTTTGAGTCCAGGTGTGTGGGTAAACTGAGCTTCGGGTGATTGTGAATGGTGGTGCCCACCTTTGATTCCACCACCAGCAGGCGTTCTGAAGGTGAGTGGCGCGGTAAATTCTCCACCTGAACGGTGACGAACTTTGGCAATTTCATTGACAATTTGGTCGTATGCGGGGAATATGTAATCGGCAAACTGAATTTCAGCAACAGGTCTTAGCCCGTTGAGACCCATTCCCATTGCGATTGCTGCTATTCCGCCTTCTGCAAGGGGTGAGTCGAAGACTCGATGCTCTCCAAATTTCTTTTGAAGACCGTCAGTGACTCGGAAAACTCCACCAAAAAATCCAACATCTTCGCCAAATATAACGACATTTTTGTCTTTTTCGAGTTGAACTTCTAGGGCAGAGTTCAATGCTTTAATCATGTTCATTTCAACCATAAAATCACCTCACTTGCCAAGTTCCTCACGCTGTTCTTGAACATGCCACGGAACTGTTTCGTAGACCTCGGTAAAGATTGTTGATGCAGGTGGATATGGGCCGCTGGCCAAATCACCAAATTCGCATGCTTCTTTGTAAGCAGTCATGACTTCGGCATCGATTTTTTGGGCCAGAGCAATGTGGCGTTCTTCATCCCACGAGCCCGTACCAATCAGATGGTCTTTGAGTCGAAGAATAGGGTCGCCTCCGGGCCAATACTTGAATTCATCATTTGGTCTGTAGGCAGAGGGGTCGTCAGAAGACGAATGAGCACCTGCTCGGTATGTGTATACTTCTATGTGAGTGGCTCCAAGTCCAGCAGATGCCCGATCACGAGCCCACTTAGTTACACTGTAAAGCGCTAAGAAATCATTTCCGTCAACGCGGATTGAGGGGAGGTCATAGGCCAGTCCACGTTCGGCGAATGTGCGACCGCCGGTAGCCAAATTGGCATGCGTCGATATTGCCCATTGGTTGTTTACGACATTGAGGATTACAGGGGGTTTGAAAGTAGATGCAAAGTTCAGAGCGTAGTGGTAATCTCCTTGAGCAGAAGTTCCATCACCAAGCCAAGATATGCACACTTCATCATCACCCTTGTAGGCACTTGCCATTGCGACCCCAACAGCTTGAGAGAATTGGGTGCCGACAGGTGAAGAAATGGAGATAAATCGTCCGGGCTTCCAAGTGTAATGGACTGGCATTTGTCGGCCTTTTACGTTGTCCTCGGTATTTCCAATACAGTGGCAAATCATGCTTACCATGTCTCTTCCACGAACAAATTGTGCACCGGGTTGCCGATAGGAAGGGAATACCCAATCTTGCGTTTCTAGAGCCATTGTTTGAGCAATTGCGATTGCTTCTTCTCCAAATGAGCGCATGTAGAATGAGAGTTTACCCGTACGCTGCATCTTAATCATGCGGTCGTCAAAAATGCGAAGCCGCATCATATATTCAAGACCCTGAATCATCGTTTCAGCATCCAGCATAGGGTTCCATTCACCGCTTGCATTGCTGTCATCGTCGAGAACACGTACAAGTCCAGATGCGTGCGAGACGGTATCTTGAGCACTGCATTTCACTGGGTCAGGACGAGAAAGATCTCCTGGTTGCTGAGGGAATTTACCGCCAAAATCCGCTTCATCACCTGGTCGAAAGGGAGGCCTTCCGATTGTGTACGGTTTGGTTGTGGCAGTCACTCTCTCTGTCATTGTTCCACCTCACTCCATCTCTGTCTTAAGTGGTGCCGGTTCATTGCTTTGGTGCGCAGCGACATATACATAGGCACCCGGCATCGTTTCCTGGTTGTTCAAGTCTCGTGTTTTTCGAAGCAGTAATCCGGCTTTAAACGACGAACGAACCAAGGGTCCACTGGCGATTCCTGAGAAGCCCATTTCGATTGCTTCTTTTGCCCAGACATCGTACATTTCCGGTTCAGGGAAGCGATCAACTGCTAAGTGCTTTGATGATGGTGCTAGATATTGGCCGATGGTAATCAGGTCCACATTTGCCTTGCGCAAGAGCGCAAGAGCATCAGATATTTCTTCATCAGTTTCTCCAACCCCAACCATCAAAGAGGACTTGGTGATAATGTCAGGACGCAACACTTTGGCTTGGCGTAAAATTTCAAGTGATTGTGAAAAAGATGCTCTGTGATCTCTCACCGTTTTGTCTAAGCGAGGTACACATTCAACATTGTGAGCAAAGACTGACAGGGGGCTCCCCTCCAGAAGGTGGGCAAGTGCATGATGATCTCCTGCTAAATCGGAGCAAAGCAATTCAAGGGTAAGTTCCGGCTGTCGGCGATGAACCGCTTCGATACATCTTTTGTAGTGGTCTGCACCGCTATCGGGTAAATCGTCCCTGTTGACTACCGTAATGACGACATGTCGAAGATTCATCGAATCAACAGCATCAGCAAGCTGTTCAGGCTCGTTAACATCGAGTGGCGGCGGTGTTTTAATTGTGCCAACTGCACAAAAGCGACATCCTCGGGTACACTCTTGGCCAGCAATCATGAATGTTGCATCACCACTCGCCCAACAGTCGTGTATATTCGGGCATCTTGCCTCTTGGCAAACAGTGTGAAGTGCGTTGTCTTTGACTGCAGCTTTCGTCTTGTTGAACAAGGCTTGTTCATCGCCAGATGGGAGTGTTGTTCTAAACCAACGAGGCAGCCGCTCTCGCTTCGGTTTTGGGCGAAGTGCAGGTGGGGTTCTGCTCGCCATCGGAAGTTGTTTGCCCGTCACCGTTGTCCCCCCTCATTTTACCCGATGCTTTGCCCATCAAAAAGGTGTACTTTGGGTGAGGTTCATGATTTACCTAGGTTTTGATATTTTTCCGCCCTCTTTGTGTCGAAGTATGAACAGTATTCATGAGGGTCGATGTTGTGGGAGTTTCATGAGCCAACGAGTTGCATTGATTACCGGTAGTGGCAAGCGTATAGGTGCTGCAACAGCATCGCTTTTGCTTTCAGAGGGCTGGTTCGTCTTTTTACACGTGAGGAATTCAATAGACGAAGCCCGGAATATGCTTAAAGAATTTCAAGAAACTCATGGATTTGAACCATCTGCCGAAATTCTACAGGCTGATTTGAACAGCGATGAAGAACTCTCCTCTTTAGTCAATACCGTACGAGCACATGAGGTTGTTCAATCCAATGGTGGTTTGCATGCTTTGGTTCACAATGCATCAATCTATAATTCGGTAGACTTCGCTAAAGTATCCGGGGAATATCTTCGACTCAATAACCGAATTCACATTGAAGTACCATTCCTACTCACGCAAGGTCTTCTCCCCCTGCTCAAGTCAGCTCAAGGATGCGTAATTGGCATGGTTGATACTTCTGTTGGACGAGCTTGGAATGGTTTGTCACATTACACTGCCAGCAAAGCAGGTTTACGTCAACTCATGTTGAATCTTGCGGGTGATTTGGCACCGGAAGTTCGGGTGAACTGTGTAGGGCCGGGAGCAATAGTGGCTGCGGAATGGGAATCTGAACATTTTGAATCAGTGATCAAAAACGTTCCTCTCGGCAGGGCTGGAGATGTTACTGATGTAGCCAAAGCAGTACAATTTTTGTTGGAATCTCCATATCTTTCGGGTCAAGTCATCAATGTCGACGGTGGTTGGTCCATCGCCCCTTGAGATAGATGGTGAAGGGTTTTCTTCAAAACCTCTAGGCTGCTGGGGGGGTTGCAGGGATGGCTGAGGTGGTCAAAGGCGCCGGGCTTAAGATCCGGTCCCGTATGGGTTCGTG
>DAIUCF010000055.1:0-11224 GCA_036846305.1 Candidatus Poseidoniaceae archaeon
GCAAAACATTTCACCTCTAAAAATTCTAAGAAAATGTCAGACATTCTTGAAGGGGATTCAATTCTAACATTTGCAATGCCACGCTGGAGATTTGACATTCTTCACCCCATCGACTTGGTTGAGGATGTCGCAATTGGCCATGGGTACGAAGATTTAGGGTCTGATGTACCGAAAGCACCGTTGACTGCAATTCCGCGCCGTGACGCCCATATTCTACGGAGAATCCGTGAATCCTTGCAGGGGCTTGGTCTCATGCAAATTCAATCACTCACTCTTTCAAATGACCATGACCAATTTGATGCAATGCGCTGGCCTCCAATGGGTGAGGTCACTCGAATCACTAATCCAATTACGATTGAACACACACTTCTACGACAGTATTTGTTACCCGGATTGTTTCGATTAATGGCATCAAATCGGCACCATGAGCTGCCCCAAGCAGTCTACGAACTTGGAACAGTAGTACGCAATCACAGTAATAGTGAACGTTTCGCATTTTTAATAGCTGAACAAAATGGTGGCTTTTCGGCAATCCGCGGGCGAATACAAGCACTACTTCGTGATCTAGGGTCGACTGAATACTCCATCGAACCTCTCAGTGGAAAAATGGGCCCATGGCTCGCAGGACGTGGGGCAAAAGTGGTCATTGATGGAGTCCATGTCGGTTGCTTTGGAGAAATGGACCCTGCAGTGAGTGCTCAGTACGAACTTCGGGTACCCCTCAACGGAGCTGAGTTTGATATTGAAGCTCTTACCTCGGTATTACCCGACCCAGTTTAAGATGAGTAGGGCACAAAGGAACCATCACTCAATTTTGTGTGAGGTACATTATCGTAAGTATCATCAGGCATTTTTTTGTAATGGTATCCATCGGAATGATGGAACCATGTGAATTCCTTTTTTTCTTCAGATGGGTTTGGGCTTGAGTCAACAATTCCCTCATAAAACTGCGACTGTTCTTCAGCTCGTTTCACAGTTGTTGAACCGTTACCGAAAAGCGACACTGCAGCCATATAGTCTGCGGACTCTCGGTGAGAATTATCGGCAAGAGTTTGCTCTGATTGGCTTGCTTCTTTACGGTAGACAATTGTTTGTACAGACTCCTCATCAAGTTGCTGAGGCTTTTTCTTCTTTCCAAAGGGCCAAATCGGTGCCATAGTACTCCGATAAACTTCTGCTTCATGAAGACTGCTAAAGTCCTTGATGCAAGTGCTCGGTGAAGTTCAAAGGGTAGATGATGTGGACGCTCTATGCGCCGAGTACTACTTGTAGCGCTCTTGCTCTCACATCTATTCATCCCGCTTTCACATGCAGATGTGAACACATCACATATCGAATCTAGGGATGCTGAATTGGATGTCATCGGCCTCAACACACTCACTGTCCATCGTGGAGAACTCATTGAAGTATTGTTTACTCTCCACAATCTTGCTGATGCTGATGACACTTACAGTTTCGATTTGATGACACAGGTTGATGGATTAATCACAACTGGGTTACCATGCACAACATTCATCGAAAGTGGTTTTCTTCGTCAAGTCAAATTTAACATCAGTGCTGAAGTAAATGCAGAATATGGCGCCCAGAACCTTACACTAGATTTTTCATCTCAAAATTCACCAAATTGGAATTTATCAAAAACTTTTGAGGTTCGTATAGCACCATACTCCAATCTAAATTTTGGAGCGAGTGATGTATCGTCTTTTATTGTAACTCCAGGAACTCGAACTTCCGTGGCGATGAATATTACCAACAATGCATCTTTTGAAGATGAGATTACATTCAATCTTTACACTCAAACTGAATGGAATTGGGGGTGGACAATGGATGAAACTGATGGAGTTAATGCATTTAAGACTGTCCCGACAAATTCTGTTGCCTACATTTTCCTGTGGATTGATGTCCCTCCTATTGCCAATGGAATGCCACTTTTTGGCACAGGCCCTCGATTCCAACTCACTGCAGTCTCCAGTATCGATGGAGCTGTTTCAAGGTGGTCGTTTGATCTCTTAATGGAGGTATTCTACAACGCATCCATCGACATGAAAGGTGATGACGCAGTGGTCAATCCTGGTGGCGTCGAACGGGTTTCAGTCGACGTTCGCAATAATGGAAATTCTCCAAACTACCTGAACATGACACTCGAAGTTATTGATTCGAATGGTGTTCCTATTGATGGTATGGCAAATTCGGATCGAATAACATTTAATGATTGGACTGTGGCATTATTTGATGCATTAGAAGACCAAATTCTGCTTCCAAATGAGACCAGAACGGTCAAGATTGCCTTTCAAGCACCTCTTGAGTACTTCGGAGAGATGGATATCCGTCTACGAGTGTTTGCTGGAGGCGCAGTGCAAGACACACGTACAGTAGATGTAGGGGCAAGCATCGGTTGGGAACGTAGTGGCGAAGTACAGCTCATTACAGACAATTGTCGTTCATTGCTGCCAAACGAGACCTGCCAAACTACAGCTTCAATATCCAATACTGGTAATGCTGTCGACTCATTTAGTTTTGTGATTTCGGAAATCCCAAACTTTGTAGATGCAAGTCTTCTCAACCCAGTTGTAGAACTTGGCGTTGGAGAAACAGATGAATTCGTGATGATTGAAATTACTGCTAATTCATCTGCTTTGGCCTTCCAATTAGGGGATGTTGTCGTTGAGACGTACCTCTTGGACACTGAAACACTGGTTGGAATCTCTCGAATTCCGGTAAAAGTAGCTCCAGTGATTCAATGGAACTTCACCGACATCATCGAGGAAACGAACAATGGCAGACTTTCGATTGCCATGACTTTACGAAATGAAGGAAACACAGCAGACGGTCTGATTGTTCAATTGGAGTCGTCTCACTCCACCCCAATGTCCTTTATACCTCCAACGATTGCCATTTATGAGGATAATATCGAGTATCCCCGCTCATTTGAAGTCAGAGAGATTCCAATTGGATACAATTTTACAGTTCGGGCATGGATAGATTTACCACAAGATCAACAGAGTAACGGAACTGTTTGGGTCAATACCACCGTGCGCTCCCAGTACGAACCAAGTACTGTATTTACTCATACCAGCACTGGAGATTATATCGGTGAACCCTGGCAAGATCTTGGCGAAGAAGATACATTCGATTTTGCAGCATTCATCACCATTGGGGTTGAAATCTTCAAGGGATGGTTCTTGATGATATGTGCTGTACTCTTTTCATGCATTGTAATCTATAAGTCAATACTTTCTCGAAATAAGCGCATTGAGGATAAAAAAATATTTGAGGAAAAAACTCGGCCTTTGGAAGTTAAATCTGATGAGAATTGGATGGAGAAATTTGCGCCAAATACCTCTCAAGCAACAGCTGAACCGTCTACTGAGATAGACTCAAACGCCTTCAAACAAGCCTTTCTCAAACGTTCGGGTGAGTATAAACAAGCGCCAGAAACTGTAAATCCTGAATTAACTAAAGCAGCCACGACCGTTCTCGAGTTCCATACATCAAACGAAATCCGAACCACTGCAGATAGCTTACTGGCTGATATACAAACCGGAAAAGTGGCAAAACCTCATATCGCAAACCAAACTCTTCGAAGTGAGGAAAGTGACAATACTCAAAAGAAAAATCAAGATACAGTACCTCTTCCAAGTAGGGATGACGACTTTGATATTTAGGTGAGGGTATGTGGAGAATTGGAGTTGATGAGGCAGGTAGAGGACCAGTACTAGGTCCGCTGGTAGTAGTTGCTGTAGCCATTCCAGATGAACACATCCAGATTTTGGTGGAACGTGGAGTCAAAGATTCTAAAGATCTCAACCATAAAAAACGAACAAGCATTGTCGAATGGTTCCATTCACAGGCTAAGATTTATGGATGGCAATACTCAATGATTTCATGTCAACCCGATCGGATAGACAACGGCGTTCAAACCACTGGGCTTAATCTCCTTGAAGTAGAACTTTTCGCCGAAGCACTCGTGGGAATATATTCCTCTACAGAAGGCCCATTCTCCATTATGAATGATGCTTGCGATGTTAACGAACAACGATTTAGTGACAGAATTGTTGAACGCCTACCAGAATGGCCTTGGAAAAATTCCACCCTCAAATCAGAGCATAAAGCAGACACCAATTATCCGATTGTAGGGATGGCAAGTATTCTTGCAAAAGTTGAACGAGACCGAAGTATACAATCACTCGAGAACCAAATTGGTCTACCGCTCGGCTCAGGATACCCAAGTGACCCCAAAACCAAATCAGTTCTTAATCAACTAATACAAGAATCGTCACCACATCCTGCGCTACGCTGGTCTTGGAAAACAGTATCACGTGCATGGAA
Organism: Candidatus Poseidoniaceae archaeon; assembly: GCA_036846305.1. Taxonomy (GTDB): domain Archaea; phylum Thermoplasmatota; class Poseidoniia; order Poseidoniales; family Poseidoniaceae; genus MGIIa-L1. Next base: position 4,330 of record DAIUCF010000055.1, read on the forward strand.
TGCATTGTACAATAAAGAACCACCAAAAAGAATTTATCGCGAAAAAAATCAGACAACACTGTTTAACGACGAACAGTAAAACAAAGCGAGCAATTGATGAAGACAACGCTCTAGGGTGGCTGAATCACATGACATGGGAGCCAGATGAAAAGACACTCGCTTCATTCCGACATCTCGCCATCCAGAATGCGATTGAGTACGAAGGAAAGGCTGCAGCAGGTTCTGTCATTGGACGTCTAATGGCAACTCGAAGCGACTTAAGGCCGCATGGAAAAATTATCTCACCATTGATTGCGCAAGCGGTGAATGAGGCCAACGCAATGGCAGTTGAAATGGGTATTGGAGCCTTGCGGGAACTGTTGGAGGAGGAGGCACCTCATCTCTTGGAAAAAAGGGAAAAGAAGGAGCGACGTGAGGGACTTCCCCTTCTCCAGAATGCTACTAAAGGGAAAGTAGTTCTTAGATTTGCACCAAATCCGAACGGCCCACTGTCTTTTGGTCATGCCCGTGGAATTGTCATCAATGGAAGTTATGCAAAAGAATGGGATGGCGAACTTATTTTGCGTTTTGATGATACTGACACTGTCGTTAAGCCTCCCTTGCCATCTGCATATGAACAAATTCCAAAAGAAGCAGAATGGTTGTTGGGATTCAAACCCCATAGGATTGTGATAGCAAGCGATCGTATTCCGCATTACTATGAATATGCTGAAAAGATGCTTTCAGAAAACTTCGGTTATGTATGCCAATGCAGTGGAGAGGAATTCAAGGAATATCGAATCAGTAAATCTGAATGCCCATGTCGTAACAATAAAACGGATTTAAATGACGAGTTATGGAATAAAATGCTCGATGGTACCTTCAACCCAGGTGATGCTGTTGTTCGTGTAAAAACGGCAATGGATTTGAAAAACCCGGCATTGCGTGATTGGCCAGCACTCCGAATTCAGAATACGGATGAGCACCCTCACCCACGAAAAGAGATCGGCTCACGATATCGCGTTTGGCCATTGCTTGACTTCCAAAGTGCAGTTGAAGATTATTTGCAAGGCGTAACCCACATCATTCGTGGTAAAGACTTGATGGATTCAACGAGAAAACAAACTCTACTGTATGCGCACTTTGGATGGAAATATCCTGAAACAATGTATTGGGGAAGAGTCAAAGTCCATGAATGGGGTGGCTTTTCGACTTCTCAAATGCGTAAAGATATCGAATCAGGCAAATTTTCAGGTTGGATGGACCCACGATTACCAACCCTATGTGCATTACAAAATAGAGGAATTACTGCTGATGCTTTGAGAAATTTCTGGGAAGAACTTGGAGTCACTCAAAAGGATATTTCAGTACCACTTTCTAGTCTTTACTCTCACAATACGAAAAGTATTGACGATGATGCGCCGAGAATTTCTTTTGTACGGCATCCACATGAACTCAAGTTACTAGGGAATCATCAAGACTCAATCACTGTTGATGTTCATCCAAATCATCCTGAGCGTGGAATGCGTGAATTCAATATTTCCTCTAAATCAGTGTGGATTGAACGCAAGGACTCCGAAATGTCTGAACTGCGTTTGAAGGGATTTTGTGACATTAATTTAGTCGAGAGTTCTGCGCATATTGGTTCGGAAGAGCGGTTGGATCGAAGGCCTATTGTGCACTGGATAAGCAATGACAATGCCATCGATGGCGTTCTTCTTGTTCCAACTGAAAAAGAAGTCGAATCACTCAAAGGAAAAATAGAGATTCATAATTATCCTGTTGGAACCATGGTCCAAATTGAACGTATCGGATACGCTCGTGTTGTGGATAATTCAACCCTCATGTTCACACATTCATGAGGAAAGGATGATAATATCGCTCAACGACCTAAGGTTAGTGGCGTACATGGCGAAGACAGTAGCAGACTTAGACCTTGATGATGAGCATATGACTATTGGAATTAACGACAGTGTCGCTGAAGCAGCAGGTCGACTTTTGACAATGCCAGGTGGTATCCTTATCGTACTCGATGATGATTCCAAAGCCAAGGGCGTTATCGGACATCGACAATTTCTGAAAGCACTGGCTGCCAATGTCGATGCATCTTCGTCAAAATGCTCTGAATGGATGGAAATGGATTTCTTGGATGTTCAACTTTCTGACTCACTGAAAACGGTTCTATCTGAGATTCAAAAGCGTGGACCTCAAGCAGTTGTTGCCTCTGACACGAATGGAGATTTTGCTGGATACTTTTCTCCGAATGATTATCAAAAAGCAGAGTCACTGGTTCGTTCACTCAAAGACCTCAAACTGTGATTAAGCCACAATTTTGATGACTCTTTGGCATCCAACGCAAGCGAACCTTAGAGGTCGTTCCTCGCTTGGAATTGGGTTTGGAGTTGAACATGCTGGACAAGGAATCACAGGGGTGTTGAGCGTTATTGCCTCCTCAACAATATTTTTTCTCGACCTTGGGCTTGTCACAGAGGTCACCCACCAAATCACGATGACAACAGCAGTTGCACCACCAACAATCACCGAGGAAAAAGCCAGTAAGTGAACCAATGCTACAACCGGAATAAGAATCATCTCAAGATACAGCACGCCCCTTCGGCGATTACGAGTCATTCGTAAAGCGAACAAGAAACCAAACAAAAGACTCGTGAGGACCAAAACGAGGAGCGTCAATGGTGCTGCAAGTGGTGAGTCACTGGGAGATATCTTGAATTGAAATGTGTCTTCTGGGTCTAAATTCTCCCCTTCAAGAGAAAGTGTCTCTCCCCATGGGAAACGAAGATGAGTTGTTTTCAGCGATTTGCTACCAATAATTTTAGGGAATTCAAACGACGTCATTTGGCTACTTTCACCCTCAAAGGAAAGACTAACATCGCTCCATACTGGTACTGCCTGAACGGTAATGAAATCCTCGATCAAGCTGATTCGAGCACTCGGACTGGAACCGTCATCGCCAAGTATCGTTGTCGTGATGAAAACCAGTCCTACCGGGTGATTAACAACATCTGACTCACCATATAAATCAACATTTATTGAACGGACTACAAGATCGTTAATAGAAGAGCCAAACAAGTTGTCAACGGTAATTTCTAATCCAACACTCAAGTAGTAACTTGCCAAAGTAGCAGAATTCCGTTCCATTTGACGCTCAAATTCCATTTTCTCCGTTGGCTCTATCGAACGACTAACACGTTCCTCATCGGTTACGGCACCAGAATCAAAGCTCTTCAAAACCGGAGACAATGTCGTCACCTCATCACCAAGATGGTCCATGCCCCATCGCATCCAAAACGCCATCTCTCCACCAACTTCTATTCGTGTCGTACGTTCAATTTGTAAATCCCCGTCCGAATTTTTGTCGAGAGTAAAGGTACCACTAACGAATATTGGGCTCCCATCCCCATTGGTTTTGAGAGGCTCCTCTGGAGGGTAATATGTTCCTGTCCCACCTGACGAATCAAAGGTTTCAATCACAAACTCAGCAGAACCTTTGAGTGCTTCTCCCCCTACTTCAATTGTAATCTGGGCTTCCACAGTGACTGTTTCAACTCCACCTTTAGCCCCTTGCCATGTCCAAGTGACTCGAACACCACCGTCTGACGAAGTTTCTATCGGGTCACCGGATAATGATTGTCCATTAACCAAAATCTCAAGTGAATTTGACTTTGAGAGCATATCCATTCCCCAATTGGAATCGATGAGTACCGAGAAATATACATCCGAGCCTTCAACTTCAGGTTCTGCCAAGATAAGGTCAAAGAAAGGTATTTCTCCTTCGATTGTAGAATCGCTGTCGCTCGTACCCCAAATGAATTCCAATTTCGCATCACCGGTAGGTAATGTGAAGACTACTGATCGAGCAGAAAGGGTAAGTTCTATTATTCCCATGTCTGATATTGAGGTCGCATCAACATCAATCTCAAAATTTAGTGTACCTGTGCCTTGAGGCAAAATCGAGTTGCCTGGCTCGGTTGAAGCAGTGAACGTTTGGCTACCAATTTTCAACGATGCCGTCGCATTTACCTGTGCGCTTGCAGCAGAACTGACTTCGTACTGAATCGAAACATCCCAAGTGTTTGCGGGAATTGTGCCAGGCCAAACATTTGGCAAAACCCATTTTCCAACAGTCTCTTCTGAAGTAACCGCATTGGCAATAGTTGCTGTTGTTTCAGTGTCGGACAAATCCTCAGAAAATGGCGATAAAGTTCCGGCAGATGCAGAGCCGAGTAAATGTAAATTGACACTTGCTGAATCACAACAAACTAGAGTATCCTCTGCTGATGCTTCGGCTAAGAACGTGTCTGACAACGGTGATGCCATCGATGCTAAAAAAACCAGCACGATGAAAATCGGACGTGCAGACATGGCTTCACCTATTCTAGCCGCTGAGTTCATGGCACATAATAGAAGCGCCTTTAAGTGAATAAAGAACGCTAAAGTGCCTTCTCTAGGAGTGCACCCAACTCCTTTTCAAAGAGGGATACCACTGCTTCTCCAACTTCTCCCTGGAGATCATCAGGAAGCAGCCGTAGACCGAGACGGGTTGCTGCTCTGGTCGCCTTGAGTTCAGCATAAACTGTTCGCGCCTTAGTATGGAAGTAATAGGCCACAGCATCTTTGATTTCAGCTTTCAATTCTGGATCTTCATCAACCTTACTGCGTATGTGTGTCTTGAGTTCATCCTTTACCAAATCACGAAAAGCTTCGATGACTAAATCCTCAGTCGACATCAATTCCTGGACTTGATCTCGAATACTTCCAGTTAGCAATCGTTCAATGGCCATGTACAACCCACAGGGTTTCTTGGTTTCAACCCGTCGATACAAACCATCAATGGAATATTCCGGATTTGAGGAATGAATCAGCTAGATTCGATGCGTGAATTTTCGCCTCCTTCTCGTCTTTAGGCCACGATTTTTCTGTGAGATATACTTGACTCATGACATCAACATCGGATGTACCAATAACCATTCTATGCCAAACCAATTCTTCAAGTCGAGGAGTCGAGAGATTTGGATGTTCTAGTGCTGGTAAGACGAGTTCACTTAACGCCGATGAACGGGAGTCTGCATCCATTGTGTTCCATCCCTTCTGCAATCGTTTGAGCATGCGATCAGATAATCCGGGAATCATTCCTTGCGCAGGTGAACTGACCTCCGGCAATGGGACAATCCGAAAAGTACCTTCCTCCCGAAGTACATCGCGTACAGTTGTATGAACTGGGTCAAATGTCGTGTCGAGTGCTTCACGAAGCCAAAGTCCTGAAGATGCAAAGGGCCGCAGGAGGCGAACTTTCGAGCCGTTAGGAGAGAGTGCTGCACTCAATGCAGCACATTGAGCCACCACATCCAAAGCCCCACGTCGTTCAATTTGGTTCGAACCGATTCGAACACTTACCGCAAGTGGAGTAATGTGGACATAATCTCTTGACGGAAGTTCGTCCACCTTCCAAGTTTCCTCGAAAGGATCGATGAAAACGAGTAAGCCATCTTTGGGAGCCGTAGGTTCTGTCCTTTCATCTCTTGGAATGTGCTGATGCGCAGGTAAAAATCGGCGCCTGTATTGTACCCCAGTATCGAGAAAAGCTGCCTCAAGCATTGTCAAACCTAGCAAACCCGATATATCTGCAGGAGCATGTAAATGAATCATTTCTGACTGACGTATCGTATCTAGCAGTTGAATAAGATGTTCTTTAACATCAATGAAAGGTGGAGAGATGAGTAAGTCTTTCATTGTCCCACCGGTAGCACCGAGGAGGTAATCCTAGATGAAATCTCCATTCTATGGTCGAGCTAAATCACTCGACCATCAAACGAAGTTCATCACGCTTGTAGCGCCATTCAGATGGAAGTCTGCCTTCGGATTTGTAATATGCTGCAAGACGACGAATCTTAGCCTCTGTGATTTCGAGAGCTCGCTTGTTGTGAAGGTCTTTATGGTTGCCACTCGCGACATGGTTAATGATTCCAACTGCTTGGCGCATGAGGTTCATCATATCCTCTGGATATGTACCACCGATATTATTCTCCGTCAACACTGCACCAATTCGCTTGCCCAAGACGAGCCGAGCGTTAGGGACTGCATGCTGATCTCGAAGAATTGTGCCAATTACTGCAGATGAATGACCTTCCTTGCCAAGGTCAATCACGAGTTGCTTTACTGCCGCAGTGTCCGTGTTCGACCACTCTGGAGCTTCGCTAACGTAGGGCTTACTTGACCCACTCTTACCTTTTCGTGACTTGTACATACGTGCCATAAGGATAACTCCAAGGAAAAAGCCGACTTGTCACCCCTTCTTAATCGCTCCGCTTCAACCAATCGCATTCCGAGCGGTATTATGGACGCCTGATACCGGTTTTAGCATCAAAGACGTTGGTGTGATTTTGCCAAACGTCCTGGTGTGTTTGGCCACTCCCATCCTGGAGCATGAGCGCGAGCAAGTCCGATAACTGCACCATCCTGGTAAATCAATAAGTCAGAACCAGCACGTAAATCCTCATCGTACGATTCGACAAGAGTCCCGAAAATATCTCCTTTCCATTTTACTCCACTTCGCAAATGAACCGCAGGCAGAGCGTTCAACTTGTCGAGGGATGGAATAACCGCTTTGGGCAAGGAGAAACCGCTTCGGTCTATTGACCAGAGAGCCATTTGTTGTTTGTCCAGTTCCAATCGGTAACGCGGAGGTTTTCCTCTCACTTTCATCCCATTTAACCAAGTATCTGTGTTCATATGCTTTCGAGAAATACTTGCAAAATTATCGAGGAGAATTTTCTCATTTCGACGCCCACGTGCACTTAAGGTGTCAACTGCATCTTTCACAGCAGCCGAGAGACGTTCAAGAGCGTCATGGGAACCTGCCGAATCACCTTCTCGAGTATCAACTACATGAACCGAA
>DAIUCF010000055.1:11234-11558 GCA_036846305.1 Candidatus Poseidoniaceae archaeon
CATGCTGGTACTCGAATCCAGAATGATTGATAACACGCTTGTATGAATGTCGATTTATCAAAGAATCAAGCATTCTTTGGATGCGTGATAATTCATCACCAGTCCAATCACCGGTCACAGGAACATCGTAATGTCCAGCAGGCCAAATTTCTTCAAGGTCTCGAGGTACGATTCCAAGTGGGGAAGTAATCATCACTTCGTGACAGGCCGAAGTTCCTATTGCACGTATAAAACGGCCGTGGGATTTTGATAGACGATATGGCTTTCGAGCGGAGCAAGGCAGCAGAACAAGAATCGAATCAAGACCTTCCGGAGCAGTGTATT
>DAIUCF010000056.1:0-7940 GCA_036846305.1 Candidatus Poseidoniaceae archaeon
GAGAGGCGTAGTCGGGTGCACCGTCGCTCATCCGAGGCACTGGAGTCCACTCTTCCAACGGAGGAACGCTTGCGGGGTCACGCGCTGAGACAAGGAATCCGAGAATGATTTCAGAATTCGAAAACTCTTCATCGATGATCGATTGAGCTTCAAGTTCTGGCGAGTCCATCTCGTACGATTCCATGTCGATAGGCTGGAGTGCGGTAAGTGCGCCTGGAATCATTAGAAGGGTGAGAAAGAAAACAGCAACATGGACTCTGTTGCGGTGTGGAATAAGCCATTTAGCGAATTCAGCAAATGACCGTTTCATATACGCTGCTTTGGTCTTCTCCTTTTGAAGTCATGTTTTACTAGGACGCGTTCAAATTCATCGTTGGTTTCAAGCATCGTGTCACCTTCGGTCATGTATGGCAATACTCATCATTCTCAATCAGCAACCCTACGACGGCACCGATGTCACTTGGAACGCGTTGCGCTTAGCAAGGCAACTCAACAACGATGGGGCAGAAGTTCGACTGTTTCTGATGAACGACAGCGTCGATTTGGCGCGTGACGGCATTGAACCGCCCGAAGGCATTGAAGACATGGTTGCGATGACCAAGGACCTGATCGCTAAAGGCGTTCCAGTCAAAGTCTGTGGAACATGTCAGAATCGATGCGGAGTTCTCAAAGGCGAGCCGTATTACGACGGTGCACAATTTTCAACCATGGCCGAATGTTCAGCATGGGTCCTGGACAGCGAGAAAGTCTTAACCTTCTAATCGACGTTAAGTTCGGTAGCGAGTGCATCTGCCAGGTAATGGTATTCATCCACATGGTTGTAGAGTTGTGCAGAGATTCGAATGTAACGCCCCTTAGGCGAATCCCATGACCAAACCGGAACTTGAATGTTGTATTTTTCTTGAAGTACCTTGTGCAGTGGGTCAGGTTCATGCAACGGTATGCCGTTATTGCTTTGACCAGGCAGAACAAGAGTGGCAATGCAAGCAACCATTTCTTCGGGACATGGCTCCTCAATTCCAAGTCGCTTACAAAGAATGGCTCGCCCTTCAATTGCTAAATCATGATTGTGTTGCATGATGGCTGGCCATCCGCCCTCAACCATGTTTTCCATGTATTCCATTGTGGCAGGAATTGAGCATGCTGCGGATAAATCTCGAGTCCCGGTCCAGTCAAATTCGTGTCGGAAACGAGTGGTGTCGCCGAGAGGGAACGTCATCCCGTGACTGATTGTGAGTGGGTGAATGAGGTGTTGCAGGTCCCTTCTTACGTGTAAAAAAGCAGAACCTTTTGGCGCGCACAGCCACTTATGGCAGTTACTTGTCGTGTATGAAGCGCCAAGTTTGTCAAGGGAAAGGGGAATCATTCCTATTCCGTGAGCAGCATCGAGCAAAACTGCAACCCCTTTCGCTTCAAGTGCCTGTACAAGTCTTTCAAACGGCATCAAAAGTCCGGTCGGACTGGTGACAGTGTCAATCATTGCAAGAACCGTTTTCGAAGAGACGCCTTGCATGATAGCTTTGTATGCAACATCTGGATTGTCGATTGGAAACGGGATATTGACCGTGACAACTTGAGCACCCCACCGTTCAGCCACGAAATCAATTGTATTGCGGCAGGCCTGATATGCATGGTCCGGGACAAGGATTTCATCACCCTCATTGAACACCAGCGAACGCAACACCGTATTGACTCCAGATGTTGCGTTTTCAATAAGCGCAAGGTCATCCGCCTCACACTCGAGCATCTTTGCTAAAGCAAGACGAGAGTTGTGCATAAAATCCATCGCTAGGTCTTCATAGAATCGAACAGGCTCCGTTTCTAGAAGGTTCAACCATTGTGCTTGTTCGTTGCGTATGTGAGTTGGAGTGGCCCCAAATGAGCCGTGGTTGAGGAATACACAACTCGGGTCCAGTACCCAATGTTTCGCAAGATGGCTGCGTTGAGGATGCTTCATGGCAATTGCTTGCACACCCAGCACATCAATACTACCTTGTAAAAGAGTATGATTTTGGTTGCATAAATGGTGTAACTACAGATTGATATAAGGGGTAGGACTGGGTGATTTGAGGCCGTAAAATGAAAGGCATGGGTGACGATAATACAGAAGCAAAGTGTCCGGTAATGCATGGTGCAATTAGTGCACCAAGCACTGGAATGAAGAACAACGATTGGTGGCCTAACCAACTGAATTTGGCCATACTCCACCAACACGACCGTAAATCAAATCCAATGAATGAGAACTTCATCTACAAGGACGCATTCAATTCTTTGGATTATGCTGCCATGAAGAAAGACCTTCATGCCTTAATGACCGATAGCCAAGATTGGTGGCCAGCCGATTACGGTCATTACGGTCCGTTCTTTATTCGAATGACCTGGCACGCTGCTGGTACTTACCGTATCGGTGACGGCCGAGGCGGAGCAAGTACTGGCGCTCAGCGTTTCGCTCCTCTCAACAGTTGGCCAGATAACGGAAACCTCGACAAAGCTCGACGTCTCCTATGGCCAATCAAACAAAAGTATGGAAATAAAATCAGCTGGGCCGACCTTTTGGTGTTGACCGGTATTGTAGCCATTGAATCCATGGGAGGTCCAGTCTTCGGATTCGGAGGCGGCCGTCCAGATATTTGGCATCCTGAAGAAGACATCTATTGGGGTGCTGAAGATGAATGGCTTGGAGACAACCGATACGGCGACACTCGTCAATCCCTTGACAACCCCCTAGCGGCTGTTCAAATGGGACTCATTTACGTCAACCCTGAAGGTCCAAACTCAAATCCTGACCCGCTCTTGAGCGCGCAAGACATCCGAGAGACATTCGCTCGAATGGCTATGGATGATGCTGAAACCGTTGCGCTTACTGCCGGTGGTCACACCTTTGGAAAGGCGCACGGTGCGGGAGATGCAGGACAAGTCGGCTCAGAACCCGAAGGCTCTTCGATAGAAGAGCAAGGATTTGGTTGGGCCAACACCCACGGCTCTGGAAAAGGTCGAGACACCATTACCAGCGGAATTGAAGGCGCTTGGACTGCGAATCCTACTGAGTGGGACAATGGCTACTTCGACATTCTGTTCAAGTACGAAGATTCGTGGACACTCGTCAAGAGTCCAGCAGGTGCAAACCAATGGACACCTGCGAATCCAGATGCCGAAGATATGGCACCAGATGCAGAAGACGCTTCATTGAAAGTTCCAACCATGATGACTACTGCTGATATGGCAATGATTCGAGACCCCGAATACCGAAAAATCTCCAAGCACTTCCACGAAAATCCGGAAGAGTTCGGTGATGCCTTTGCTCGAGCTTGGTTCAAACTCCTTCACCGTGATATGGGACCGAAGTCTCGTTATCTCGGACCTGATGTACCAGATGAAGAACTCATTTGGCAAGACCCAGTTCCATCTGGAAACACATCTTATGATGTCACTTCGTTGAAGCAGGCCATCAAATCCTCCGGTCTTTCGGTCTCGGAAATGGTTGAAACTGCTTGGGCAAGTGCGTCCACTTACCGTGGCTCGGACATGCGCGGCGGTGCCAACGGTGCACGTATCCGTCTGTCCCCTCAAAAAGACTGGACAGCCAACAAACCTGAGCAACTGGCAAAGGTTCTTGCCGCACTCACCCCCCTTGCCGAAGCACACGGCGCAAGCATAGCTGACACCATCGTTCTTGCTGGCAATGTCGGTATCGAAATGGCATCAGGAACCGAAGTTCCATTCATGCCAGGCCGTGGAGATGCAAGCGATGCTCAGACAGATGTAGACTCGTTTGCAGTACTCGAACCAGTGTCTGATGGTTTCCGAAACTTCTTGTTGAAGAACTACAATGTCAGTCCGGAAGAGATGATGCTTGACAAGGCACAACTTCTCGGCTTGTCTGCTCCAGAAATGACTGTTTTGGTTGGTGGTCTCCGTTCGATGGGCGTAAGTTCAGATGACCGAGGAATTTTTGGTGCTGACACCAATCTTTCTAACGAATTCTTTACTACACTCATGGACATGAATGTTCAATGGAAAGCAACTGGAAGCAACTCCTATGAAGCCACTGACCGTTCTAGCGGCGAACTTGTTCGCCGAGCAACTCGCTACGATCTTGTCTTTGGCAGCAACTCACAACTGCGCGCAATTGCTGAAGTTTACGCTCAAGACGACAACAAGGACAAATTCGTCAATGACTTCATCGCAGCGTGGAATAAGGTCATGAACGCTGACCGTTTCGACGTCGCTTGAAATCGAAACGGATATACGCCGGCGATAGGTGGGACTGCTATGGTCAATATTGGAGATACTGCCCCTGCCTTTACCTTGAAAACCACCGACAAGAGCGATGTGAGTCTAGCTGATTTCACCGGTCAGACGGTCATACTTGCCTTTTATCCAGGTGCTTTTACTGGCGTTTGTGACAAAGAAATGTGTGCATTTCAAGATAATCTTGCAAAACTCAACGATTCTAATGCTACCGTACTCGGAATAAGTGTCGACTCGCCTTGGGCAAATGCTGAATTTGCTCGAAAATACAATCTTGATTTCACACTTCTTTCTGACCTTGACCGAGATGTTGTCAAAGCCTATGACGCTACTTTCGTCGGTCTTGGCGGTATTGAAGGATATATGTGTGCCAACAGAGTGGTAATTATCATCGACAAGAACGGCATCGTACAACACCGCTGGGTGGCTGAAAACCCAGGTGTCGAACCTGACTATGATGCAATCGTCACCTTCGCATCTACTCTTTGAACAAGCTCACAACTTTCAACATCGGCTTTGAGTTCGCGTGAGGCATTGATATGGCAACACTTGAACTGCTTGATGAAGACACGTGGGAGTTTTTCTTGAATGCCCCAGTTTCAGTTTTGGTGTTGTCAAAGAATGATTGCAACTCCTGTTTACAACTGGCTGATGAATTGCGTGTCTGGTTAACAACTGAAGGTGTACCCTCAAACGTTCGGTTTGGAAAATTGATGCTGGATCATCCAGGCATGGGGCGATTTAAGATTGCACATCCGTGGGTTTCAAATGTTGACATCATGCCATTTACGGCTATCTTCGTCAACGGAGAACGAGTTTCAGAGTGGGGTGGAAGTAATCTTTCACGGTTTCAAAACCAAATTCAACAAGCACTCGATTCGATGCGCTAGCATCGTGGCAAGCGATTACTCATCCGGCTCCTTGGCAACTCAATATTCATGTCTTTTGCGAGAGGCAAGACCTGCAAGCAAGAGGGCACTCATCCCAACCAGCAGTCCAAATCCAGGTATTGGAGTGGTTGAATCGCTTTTCATTTCAACGGTCACCATCGTCATGAGAGTTTCAGTTCCGTCAGTCCATGTTATGGTCACATCTACGGTTTCACTTACATTTTCTTCAATGACGATAAGTGCAGCAGCACTTACTTCTCCAGCAACTGGTCCAATGGTAATGTCGTTGACTGTTACAGTAATATCATCGCCGTCAAGATCGATACAGTGCGCAGTCATGTAATAGTTTCCAGCAGGAATTGTAATTGACGGAGGTACAACCGAGTCTAGGCCTATTTGGGCAGTTACACCTGAAAGTGCTGGAATCACCGCGTCACCTTCGAATGTGGTTGGAATCCCATCAACCTCTAATGAGTAGTACAATGAGCAAGTAGGCAGTCGATTGGCAGGGAAAGATGTCTCGTCAAGAGGTAGAGTTCCTGCCATTATTTCATCCTCGTTGAGGAATCCGTCTCCATCTGCATCTGTGTCGAGTAAATCACAGGTTCCGTCTGCATCGTAATCTGCAGGTACTACATTTCCATCGTTCGGGTCAGAGCCACAGTTAATCTCGTAGTTTGAATCAAATCCATCACCGTCTAAATCCGAGCAACCATCTGTTTGAACCACTGAATTAGCGGGAGTATTGTCGCAAAGATCGTTCTTGTCATACACGCCATCACCATCAAGGTCTGATGTGGATGCAGAAGCCCAACAGATGTTTGAGACGGTCTGTAATTCAGTTTCGCCAGCATAGAATATTACAGTAAAGCATGCGTTAGTCGTGTCTTCAAGGTCATGGAACTCCAATACATACTCCGAAGTTTCCCCAGTACCTTGAACCCAAATCACGTCGTTTTCTAAGAGCATTACTGGTGGGGTTGGCACATTATCATGAACAATCCAGTCGTACTTGTATTCCTGTCCAGCATCCAAATCAATGCCTGCAATAGTGATGTTTGCGTATTGATGGTCAGCATGCATTTCAACCGTTACTGAAATCGAGGCATCGTCTTGGTTTGTAGTATCATCGATTACCTCAAAATCGTTACCCACGATTCTACCGAGGACAGTGTTATCGAATTTACGAATAACATGGCATTCGATATGATGTGTGCCTGAGCTAACCGGCATTAGGTCCGCAGTTCCAGTCGTTCCATTGACTTCGCCGCTAGAAGCGAATGAGAACCGACGGTTATAAATCCCAGAATACAGCCATGATTTCGTGTCTGTTGGGGTCGTTGCTCCGTCTTCATAGAGTTCACAATTAAGATCGAATTGAAGAATATTGAAATTCTCAAAGTCAAGATATATTTGGCCTGAGAATGGCACTCCGGTGTTCAGCAGCACATTATTGACTTGAGAAATATATGATGATGAGGTCATCTCTCCTCCAAAGACAAAAGTGTCGCTGCGAGCATTAGTAAGATGAACACCTTGAACTGAAAGATCGACATTGAAGTAATATGTTTCGTTTCCAATGCCAGACAGTGGGGACCAATTAAGGAGCCCAGGGTCATTGAAATCAAAGGTTAATGTTTCAGTGCCACTTGTGGGCGTGAATGTAATTTCACCACCAGTTTCGGTAGGGTCAACTCCACCTTCCGCAGCGTATTGGTCATAGATGTTGCATGAGCCGTATTTATTGACGCACAATTCCCATTCAATAAGGTAGGTCTCACCAATATACAGGTCGATTATGTCCATGCTTACGGTAGTGACCAGCGGGGGAGTTGCATCGACTCGATCGTAAAACACTGAAGTCAAACCTGCAATATTAATTGCCTCAATTCCAGTTACATCAGCATCGATAACTTGGAAGTTGTTACTGACAATAGTGCCAAGTAGTCCATCATCTAAATCTCTCAGAACTTCGCATTCGATACGGTATGTCCCGGGATTTGCGGCAAACAGGTCGGCATTACCGGTCGTGGCATTGACTTGACCACTGGATTGGAAGGAAAAATAATTGTTCGAAACAGCAATATTTTCCCAAGAATATGTGTCTTCAGGCGTTGTAGAACCGTCTTCGTACAGTCCACAGTCGAGGTCAAATTCAAGCAGATTGATGTTTGTAAAATCAAGATAAGCTCGTCCGTCAAACGGAATGCCCGTGTCCTTTAGGACATTACTAATGCCTGCAGCGCGACCTCCTTGAGAGATGTATGAACTTGTGGTGATTTCTCCACCGAGTACGAAATCATCACTTCCTTGGTCGGCTAGATGAACGCCTTGGACGGAGAGCACGACGTGGAAATAGTATGATTCGTTACTAATACCAGACAAAGGACTCCAAGTAAGGAGCCCAGGGTCATTGAAATCAAAGGTTATAGTTTCGGCGGCACTTGTAGGGGTTAGCGTTACCAGCCCTTCGGTTTCTGCAGGGTCAGTACCTCCTTCGGCAGCGTAGATATCGTAAAGGTTGCATTCATTGTAGTTTGAAATGCATAGTTCCCAGTTGACCTGATATGTTTCACCAATGTACAAGTCGGTTAGATCTATGCTCACCGCCATAACAAGAGGTGAAGTTGCAACTTCCCGCTCGTAGTATGCAGAAGGGAAGACTGCGATATCTAGACTTTCAAGACCCGTTACATCAGCATCGATAACTTGGAAGTTGTTACTGACAACAGTGCCAAGTAGTTCATCATCTAAATCTCTCAGAACTTCGCATTCGATACGGTATGTCCCGGGATTTGC
>DAIUCF010000056.1:8040-11535 GCA_036846305.1 Candidatus Poseidoniaceae archaeon
GTCCACAGTCGAGGTCAAATTCAAGCAGATTGATGTTTGTAAAATCAAGATAAGCCCGTCCAATAAACGGAATGCCCGTATTTTTTAGGACATTACCAATTTGAGAGATGTATGAACTTGTGGTGATTTCTCCTCCGTAGACGAAATTAGTGCTCTTTTCAACAGTTAACTGTACGCCTTGGACGACAAGTTCGACATTGAAGTAATATGTTTCGTTTCCGATTCCAGAGAGCGGTGAATAGGTTAGCAAACCGGGGTCTGAAAACGTGAAGGTTGATGTTGTCAGCATGTTTCCGGAGCCGAGGTCGACAGTCCCCTCTGTTTCAGCAGGGTCAGTACCTCCTTCAGCAGCATAGTTATCGTAGAGATTGCACTGGCTGTATGGCGCCATACATAACTCCCATTCAAGGCTATATTCGGTATTTGAATCAAGATTGGAAGCGATAACAGTAACGGCAACTCCAACTCCACGTTCATAAAATTCTTCGTTGATACTGACAGATAGAGTCTCGTTTCCAGTTACTCGGGCTGATGTTTCAGTTGCTGCACTTGCAATTAGGGGCACAGTAGACGCAGCAACCATAATCGCCGTGAACACCAATCCAATAATTTTCGTTTTCTCAAGTTTTCGCATAGACATGCTACGTGCATAAGGAACTTAAAACCGTTGACGGCGATGATGAAACGATTTCATAGTTAATTTCCATGCAGTAAACGATTTGAATCATTGGAGGCTTATTCTGGAACTCACCATCGTTAGGGTTAAATTTTATATTCGACCGACCGGTCGAACTAACCGGTCGCATGCCTCTTGCACGTTATGAATCCATTGACGAATCTCTCAAATTGAAGATTCTTGATGTTGCAAAGCAAGAATTTTCCACCCATGGCTACGAAGATGCCTCATACAACAAAATCATTCAAAAAATTGGAATTTCAAAAGGTTCGATGTACTATTATTTCGAAAACAAAGAAGACTTGTTTATCACGTGTTTTCTCGATGAAGCACATGCATCAGGTAGCCTTTCCTCATTCACCTCTTTCGTGTTGGTTGATGACCAACAATCCTATTGGGATTCAGTCAAGACATTGTCTTCAAAACAATGGAAGAATGTAGTTCTACACCCCCTCCTCATGTCTCTTGTGCGCCAAACAGCATCTTTAGGAACAGACCATCCAATTGTTCGTACATTGTATGCCGAATGTGAGGGCTTGAGTGAATATGCTGATTTCATGAAGATTCTTGAGCACGGTGTACACATCGGAGCAATACGTGATGATGTTCCCCTCAATGTCCTCATTCGAATGTCCACTGAATACGAGGTTTGGTTGTTACAAGAAATGCAAGATGAGCGCTTAAGTGAGCAGCAAGTGTTAGACAAATTCTTTGAGATGTTTAAACAACTCTTTGAAACAAGATGGTGATACAAATGAGCAAATTATTACAAATGGATAACCTAGAACGGCATTATGAAACACCAGCCGGTATTGTCAGAGCGCTTGACGGTGTGACGTTTGAAATTCATGAAGGAGAGCGAGTGATTCTTCTTGGCCCGTCAGGTTCGGGAAAAACTACCCTCCTCAATTGTCTCTCAGCTCTTGACAGTCCAACCGGCGGCGAGTACACCTTCATGTCCAGTAAAACGGATGGGTTAGATGCAGTCCCTCGTAACAATTCCGAGAAAATGACTTCTTTCCGAAGAGAAAACATTGGCTATGTGTTCCAATTTTTTAATCTCCTGCAAGACCTCACGGTTCTTGAGAACATTCTCCTCATCCAAGAATTGGCAGGCAAAAAAGACCCCGGACGGGCCAAAGAACTGTTGAAACTTGTCGGCCTTGAAGCTGAAGTTAACCGTTTCCCTGGTGAAATTAGCGGTGGACAACAACAACGCGTTGCGATTGCTCGAAGCATTGCTAAGCGTCCAACTCTTCTGCTCGGTGATGAACTCACAGGCAACCTTGATACCGAGACTTCAAACAAAGTAATGGAAGCGTTGGTGAGTGCTTGCAAGCAAGAAAACATCACTTCAGTATTCGTGACTCACGACGAGGGTTTGGTCAAGTATGCGACACGAGTGATACGAATTGACAGTGGAAAAATTGTCTCAGATGAACAGACGAACAACGACTCTTCAGAGTGAGGCTTTCACATGTCTGCGCTTCTTAACAAACGTTTAGCCCGGAGTTTGTGGCGAACTAAACTTCGACTTTCTGCTGTAATCCTCATGGTTTTTGTCGGCGTTTTTGCTGGCATAACCTTTGGCGGTTATGCATACAATTTAGGAGGCATGTACGATACTATGCAAGCCGATGATGAAGGTGGTGCGAACCTGGCCGATCTTTGGATTGACAACCGCAGTGCTGCTTGGACTCCTGAACAAGTTACTACCTTCTGTGCTGCTTTGGGAACCGCTTGGGATTCCTCAACTGTTTCTCAGTCTCTTGATTCATGTGAAGGGCGTACTGTTACCCAAGGTGCGATGTTCCACACCAACGATACCGGTGACCACATCATAAATTCGCTGTGGCACGGCATTCCAGACGGCGCTAATGCCGACCGGGTATGGATGCCTAAAGGTCATTCAGAAGGTCGAACAGCAGTTGCTGCTGATGAGATTGTCATCGATGCCCACGTAACGGAGGCACTTGAACTCAGTCTCGGGGATACGCTAAGTATTGGTGCAGGAAATGCCACTGCTGATTTCACTCTTGTCGGAATGGGATACCATCCACTGCATGTACTGATGGCACCAGAGGGGACACTGTTCCCTCCAGAATCAGGCGAATATGTAGTGGGTTACCTCTCAGACGCTGGAATGGCTCGATTGACCGGCGAAGCCGTCGGTATCAGCAACATCATCATGTTGGATGTCGAAGGAACACCATCGTTTGACTTACCTGATACCAGTGAGTATGAAGGAGAGGAAATAGACGCTGTAAAGGGGTTGGTTGATACAGCCCTTGCCGAATCAGAACTCGACGCCCGAGTTCGTGACCGCGGACAGAACGAACCCGTTGAAGTCATGCGACAGGATCTCGAAGGAACCGAGCGAACAACCGTCCCTTTTACCGTGATGATAGCATCAATTGCAGCAATCACGATTGTCTTGAGTCTACAACGCTTGGTGCAAAGTCAAGCAAAGGAGATTGCCGTACTACGAACACTGGGAGTCAAACGCTCTTCGCTCATGACCGGCTATCTCGTTGCTCCCTTGGTGATAGGAGGTATCGGCTGTGTTCTGGGGGTGTTAGCAGGGCCAAGTGGCATGAATGGAATGTTAGACTTCTACCAAGATTTAGTCGGCGTACCGATTGTGGAGCGAACAGTCCCCTCCTCAGTGATTCTAACGGTCATTGGCTCGACCATGCTTGTCGTGTTCTTCTCGGGTGCTTTCCCAGCATGGAAGGCAAGCCGCCTTGACCCGTTAGCGGTTCTCAGCGGTCAAAACGAAATGCGAGTTGGCTCAAACCTCCTTCGAAAATTGACATCAT
>DAIUCF010000057.1:0-11282 GCA_036846305.1 Candidatus Poseidoniaceae archaeon
TTTTATGACTACCTTTCTTTGATTGGGAAATCGCTTTCGAAAGTACAGAATTGGAATCGAACAAAACATCTTGCTATCGATTTGATGCTGTTTATGAATTTCCCATCACAATCATTGGTTCAGAATTACGATCTCATGAAAGACTTACTCGATGAGTTTGAACAAGGAGAGATACTTCGACGAAGTAAACGCGCCTCTCAAATGTTTAGCGTATTGATGGGTGATTTGATTGCTGGCCCAAGATTAACTCTTAAGGCCGAACAACGGCATGTAGATTCTGGACAGGCAAGCAAGATTGGTGAAATTTTCACTACAAACGCAAGAGATGTATCTTATCGATTAGATTCGCGTTTTATCGAGAGCAGATTGCATTTCCTCTTCCAAATTGTTCTTCAGTATACGAAGAAAAATACCGACGGCGAGCAAATACTTACCAGCGACCGTGGGTTCTACAACCGGATTTACCAAAGCACAAACGATGTTGCACCACAGATATTCACAGAATTAAGTGGTAGAACGGATGAGGAAAGGAAACGCAAAAGAGACTTTTCACACCACTTCAACCGTTTAGTAGAAGGTTTAGCCAATGGCGACAATGTCCTCATGACGCGAATCCCTTTCACAAACCAAGAGCGTATGGATGAAGCATGGTCTGCTTGGCTTGCGAACTTATTGTACGGCGCTTTGGAATACCAATTCGCACTCGGCGGGGATGCCTCCTCTGTTGAAGTCGAGCACAAAATGTTCGTTTCTCCCCAGGGTGGAAGGAAGGTCGCTAATGCTTTGAAGGATTATTTCGGACAGCATTTCAAGAAATGCTCACCCCTCAGATTCTTTCAAATATACTACTCAATGGTGAATTGTGGTGATTATATCCCTCCGAACGATTGGGTGCCAGGAAAAGGAGAAGAATTGCAAAAAATAGGAATCCTAACAAGAATCGAGTCACATTTCAACATCAACACGCGAACAGCTTTCTTTATCGGCGCTTTAACCGAACTTGTTGATGGGATAGAATCTTTACCGGAAGGATTCATCGATTCAAGAAACACCAATCCAATGCGTTACCACCCAGCCTACCGTTTCCAGAAACACAGCGGTATTTCTTCCCAAGATGCTGAATCAATATCTTCGAGTTCCCGATCGACAAAGGAACTTGCAGATGACTATGGGTTACAGCAAAATACAATCCAAAGAATCCGCAATTCAATCAATTTTGTCCCGTTCTATTACCGGTCCTCAATTGAAATAACAAATGAGGACGGAACGAGGACTGTGCGTCAGTTGCCGAATCAGAACTCCGGCATCCACCAACCACGTATGTCGGCTTTCGATATTGCATGCCCACCATACCCGTCGAATGATAGTGAAGAATCTGAAGACCCACGCAAAAAATGGATCATTGACAACCTCAATGGTTTATCGAAAGCCTTTGGTGGAACGAACAGCCGTAACAGAAAACGCATCCTCCACCACATCTGTTATGCCATGGCGAACCGTTATGGCGACAAATCTTCACCAATTCCACACTCATCGATGAAAACTTCTCCTGGCCGTGTACTCGCTATCTCGATTCTACGAACTCCAGCAATAACCAAGGAAAACCGTATTGAAGACCATCAATTGGATTGGCGCATTCTGTTTGAGATGATGAAGATTGGAAGTGGAGATACAAATTCCTTCGACGAATTTATCGATGCACTTGTTGAGGAAATCCAGCATACTTCTGAAATATCACTCGACTTCACGACTTTGCTATCAAACAACGAGCAACTCGACGAATTCTTCCGTTTGTTAACCGGGCCCGTCAATTACCTGTTTAAAGAAAAGGAAATTTTCACGCCTTCAGACTTTGCAAATCTCCCCAATAATTTTTCGAAAGACCATTTCTTCTTCTTAGAAAGACGCCAAATCGGGGGCGGCCTAACACCCGAGCAGAAAAGATACACACTCCAGATTGCTTGGGGCTTCATACGTTACACAATGTACAGGGCCGGGTTTGATTGCGCCGAGGATATCGATGAATCTGTACCGATTGATCAGAGAATATTCAATCGGCGCGATTAGAGATAGGCGTTTCGAACCGGTGTTTCATCAAGGTGGAAGAACGAATAAGTTGCCCACCAAGTGATGGTATCAAGCGCATCAACAAGATTGCTGGTTCCTGATTGTTCTTCACCGTAATCCTTGCCCGTAGTGTCCATCCAATCTACCATTTCATCCACCGTGTCGCATGTCTGGTGATAACACCAATACCCATCAACAAGGCCTCCAAAGCCCATGGTTACCGTACCAAGGTTGTCTTGGAATGTTGCATGATCAGAACGAGCAGTTGTATCTTCATAGATGATGATTTCAGGACGATCCTTTGCCATCCAATCATCTACTTTCCAAGTCTCAGCTGAATGTCCCTCTCCAAGCAAAGGTGCCATTTGCTCTTCTACACCAATCGCATCTGAACCAATCCACATAGCAAGGCCAACCATGCCTGGCTGATTCATGACATCATGATCGAGGCTTGGGCCAATGTATACTCGCATTGGCCAAACTTCCTCATCCTTCGGATATCCATCTGGGTCGATTTCAGGTTGCGGGTCACATCCAGCGGCACCGCCGCCGTGACCATTACCGCATGGTGCGCCGCCGCCACCGGGCCAATTTACACCGGCCATGTCGAGGTTGACATAATTGGTGACTTCGACGTTAGGGTTCTCTTCTTTCACCCAATAATCTGTCCAGAAGTCACTGCCTCTCTTTCCACCTTCTTCACCAGACCATAGGCAGAACACCATTGTGTTCCGCGTGTCAAAATTCGCCATTGCTTCCGCGACGGTGAGTACCATAGAGGTTCCAGCGGTGTTGTCATAGGCCCCAACACGGGTCCCATACGTGCGCCCGAAAATATGAGGGTCAAGCATTCCAGCGTTGACCGGTGGAGCGATATCAAAGTGAGCGCCGAAGACCATCCATTTGTCAGGATTGACTTCGCCAAATCGGTAACCGCATATGTTGTATGCTTCGGGATTTTGTGCTCCTGTCATGAGTGAGTCATAGGTAAATCGTTGCACGATGACTTCTAAGCCGAAACTTTCGAGGTTTCCAATCAAGTATTGTGCAGCATCTTCGTAGGCAGCATTACCTTGGCCTGCCCAACGATCTAGATAGCCAACAGCACCGTCTGCAGCATCAGTGGGGTCCGCAGTTTCATCAGAAATATGGCTGATGTAATTGAAGACATTTAATCCGTCAACCAGACCGGTTGAGTGGCGACCTCCATCTGCTTCTGAATAGGCGGCAGCCATTGGACGGTCCACGCTTATGCGAACTGCAGTTACTTGGCCTCCACTGTTGTTTGATGGCATTACTGTGTCTAAAGTTCCGTTGACACCCGCCACTCTCATGACTCCTCTCGCATCTCCACTTTCAAATCCAGATCGGTCAAACCATGTTTTCCACGACTCATCAATCGACCGAATCGGCCAATCTTCCCGCCCATATTCGCCAAGCAAAATCACAGCAGTATCTGTTCTTGGAGGTGCAAGAACGCTGAGCAAGACCGAATCTCCGGCACGCATGTCCAGCACAGTTGAATTTTGAATAAAGCCAGTTTCTTGATTCTTGATGAGGTATGGAATGAACGCCGACATATCCTGTTCAACCGATAGAGTCAATCCCTGGAAAATACCACCGATCATCGTGACTGGCGTTATGGTTACATCATCAGGTCTCACGAGCCCACTGTTATCATTTTCACCAAAACATCCCGACAGAGGTGCGAGACACATGAGTAGAACGAGAAACAATGCTTGCACTCCTTTCGACCCGGCCATGGTGGTGGCTTAGGGCATGCCCTTCTCAAACCTACGCTTGAATGTGGTGAGGAAGAACATAAACTGACAACCTCATTGTTTTCAATAGAATGGAAAATACCACCTACTCTTTACCGGAAAACGAAATATTTTACCGGAAACTGGAAAATACACACCGGCCGTCAAAGAAATTCGGCAATTGTTTGATATAGGTAGTATAACAATTTAATCATGATAATATGGAACGAGATGAGAACCATTCATTCAATGTGAAGTTCATCACTACGACGAAAAAACCCCAGATGAACAACAAAGCTGTACGAACATCGTATTTATGGGCCAGCATTGTCATCGTTGATGATGAAGATTGCTCTTGTCCGGTAATCGAAGGATAATCATTCTTCTTCGTTTGAATCAGAACTTCTAATCAGTCGTTCTTTACGAATGCTGAGGGTAAGAATTACCGTCCCAAACGCTGCAAAAACCATGACGCCGAATAACGTATTACGGGAATCCCATTTGGAATCGGATTGTGTTTCAGAAGCAACATCTTCAGCACAATTTGTTCCGAAACAATCGCCGATAGAGGGCTGCCCCGGTTCGGCGTGAATGTCTGGGTGGACGGTAATGTTGTATTGCCAAACCTCAACAAGAGAATCATTTATTTTTCGTTCAATTTGGTAATGATATGTGCCTTGGGATGTTGAATTGAAGATGCGTTCATAGGAGACTGCGCATCCGTCATCTGCTAAACTTCCGTTGTCATCAAGGTCACACGTTCTTGTCAACCAAGTGGAGACATTGTCTCCTTGATCGGAAAAATTCCCGTTTTGATTGTTGTCAATTGAGACCCGCATCGAGGAGTTCTCAGTGTTGTCTCGCATCCGGAAAACTATACTGTTTCCTTCTACGAATGCTGAGTCAGTGACATTTCCCGGCCGGGCTTCGTCTTCCACTAGTATGACATTCAACGTTTCTTGTTCGTGTGCTGTAGCGCTTGGCACGAGGAATAAAACACACAAAAGCACAACGAGTGAGTTGAACCCCTTCCCCTGCGACATATTCCTCCCTTCACAGCATTACATAAAGACAAAACGGAGAAGCGTATCGCCACAACCATGGCAGAGGGCAGCGGCATCGGCGCGAAAGAAGTCGGTCTCGGTATTTTCATCGTTCTGCTTCTTGGCTCAGCATCGTTGTTGACATTCGGCTCATCCGTTTCTTCCGATGCCCCTGAAATTCAGTTTTCACAATCGGATGACCCACTCTTCCAAGGCGAAGGTCACGACCACTCCAACGCCTCACAGCATATTGCCGGCACTGATAACATGGCATTGATGGACTACAATTCACTTACGACGACCGGAAATGCGGAAATTCAAGTCGCAACGACTCCAGATGGAGAAACGTATGCTTACCTTGCAGGCTGGAACGACATGCATATTGTCGATGTTACCGACCCCAACAATACGACGGTAACAGGGGTATACAACGACCCGAATACTCAAGTGCTCGATGTGAAGTATGTCGAATACAATGGAAGAGAGTACATTTTGCAACAAAATCAACTCATAGATCCAGGGAATGCAGACCCAAACGTAGGTCAATGGAGCGACCCCGCACAAGTTTCAGTTACCCTCATCGATGTAACGGACAAAACAAATCCAACATGGATTGATTCATGGTACGATGTTGACCACCCAAGCGGCCCACATAACATGTACACACAGATGATCGACGGGGAATGGTATGTGTTTATCGCAAATCCAGATTATGAGCAATGCAACGATGCAATTGGCGAAGCCTGTGGTGGCGTCACCATAGCCCACTTGAACCTCGACGGCTCTGCTTCACGCAATCTACCAGGCGTTCCAGCTTCAGGGCTTGGTCATACAATCATCAAAGTTGGCGAATATGAAGTTGCTTGGGAAGCAACCAACGGTGGTTGGATTTACATTCACGACATGACAGTACAACTCTGGCCGGGTGAAGACCCAAACGACCCACGCTACGGCCACACATTCATCTACGGAAGTTACTGGGAAGCAGGCCTACGGATTGCTGATGTTACCAATGTCCCTCACCCGACAAATTCACCCGAAGAATATACGCTGCACGCTACTCTTTGCAAAACAGGCCAAGGCAACCCTCTTCAATGCCGCTGGCGAGCTGAAGAAGTTGGCCAATGGATGGAATTCCTCGACTTAGATGACGATGGAAAGCCTGACAGCGGCACTAACGGAAACGAAAACGGCGGACGAGTTTCGTACATCCACTACGCTGAACCGTTCCCAAACATGGTTGATCTTTCCCATGTTGGCTATTCGGATGAGCCAGTACATCTTGTGACGGCAGCAGTCGAAGTTCTTTCGACAAACGTCGGAACCGGCATCATCTACCTGATTGATACCACAGACTACACGATGGTCGACGGGCAACTCAAATTCCAACCAAAACTGATTCGAGATTGGGAAATTCCGTGGGCGAGCGAACACTGCTATGGTGCAGATTGTGAAGCCTATCCTAACGATGACGAATGGCTTTTATTCTCTCCGCACAACCTTGACAGTGCCTATTTTGAGACCAATGAAACGACCGATCAGAGCCATGGCGGTGGCTGGGATGGAAGACTCTACATTTCTCATTACCATGCTGGGCTATGGGTTATTGACGTCGAAACACTGGTATCGCCTACAAACCCTGACGATCGCATTGCAACTCACTTCGAAGCAACCGTGGGTTGGTATCTCCCACACGGCGAGGACGGGACACCACTCGACTCAAGTTTCTACGATTTCGGTTGGGTTCCGTTTTTGTGGGCGGTTGAACATCATAATGGTTTGACGTACGCATCATGTATTTCTACAGGGCTTTATATCGTCCAACTTGAAACAGACATTGCATATCTTGGCCAACTCGTTTGAGGTTTTTACATGAACTCGAAACAAATTCTCGCCCCGCTCATAGCAAGTGTGTTGATGTTAGCTGGGTGTACGGGGATAGAGAGCGAAGCATCGAAGTTCTATGGAGAAGATATCACTCCGAAAGTACTTGTTGAAGACTTCACTCTGGTAAACGGAGATGGTGAAGATTGGAATTTCAACAACAAGACTGAAGATAAAATAGTCATCATAGCCTTTTTATTCACAAATTGTATTGATATTTGTCCAATTGTAACGGAGAACTTACGCTGGGTACATTCACAACTTTCACCCGAAGAGCACAACCAAACCCAGTTCCTCACAATCACGGTTGACCCTTGGAGAGACGATGTACCCGCTCTGTTCGAATGGCAGTATTACCGTAATGTATCATGGCCCCATGTCACTGCAAATTCAACCGAAGAAAACGCACCGCAATTCCAAACCATTCAGTCGGTTTGGAACAACTTTGCAGTTGGGCTCTCTATCGAAGAACAGGAGTTGGAAGAGACTGGAAATAACTCAACATCTGCCCGGCATCATCCAGACGCTTACAGCGTCAACCACTCAACAGGCACAGTGATTGTGGATTCGAAGGGCATGCAGAGGATTTGGTGGGGGGATAACGACTGGATTACTGATCTTTTCCTCGCCGATGTTCGAACACTCCTTGCAGAAATTGAATGACCTCACAATTCGTTTGGAACTGGCGTTTGATCCATGTGTAAAAATGCGTATACAGCCCACCATGTTACAATGTCCCAAGAGTGGACAAGGTTTGCTTCACCGGTCGCATTGTCGGTTGTCATGTACTCCTCCATCTCAGGGAGTTTATCGCAAATTTTGTGGTAGCAAGGGTATCCATCGACAACTCCATTCCATCCAAGAGTAGCAACACCGATATCTTGGAACGGCTGATGATCACTCCGAGCAGTAGGGCTTTCATAAATCGCTACAACGTCTTGGTAATTGTTCTGCCAAAGAGGTTCTTCACCTCCTGCAGCCCATTCAGCACGTCCTCGCTCCATTTGATAAGAGAGATCAAAAGCATCGGCTCCAATCCACTCTGCGAGGTGATACATTCCTTTTTGATCAATAACATCTCCAGTTCCGTCAGGGCCGAGATAGACTGAAAGTGCAAAATCACCAGGGTAATTTATTCCAGCCATATCCAAGTTTAGGTAATTGCTGACAGTGACTCCATCGGGTAGGTCGCCTGCAAAAGCGCTTGAACCCCATAACCCCTCTTCCTCTGAGGACCATAAACAAAATACCATTGTCCTACGTGCATCGAAATCAGCCAAAACACTCGCAGTCGTGAGAACCATTGAGGTGCCTGCCGAGTTGTCGTATGCTCCGGTTCGAGTCCCGTAACCAGTCTGCTCGAGCCCTGGGACAAATGAGGTAGGTGTAGCAATTGGGGCAATATCGAAGTGAGCTCCGAAGACCAACCATTCGTCAGGATAGACGGTTCCGGTTTTGTAGCCGCAGATGTTTACTGCCCACAGCGTACCTGATTGAAATCTGTGGACTTCAACATCAAGCCCATATCCGATCATTACGCCTTCAAAGTAAGTAATAGCATCTTCATATGCAGGATTTCCATTTCCAATCCATCGGTCAAGGTAGCCAACGGCGCCATCTGCAAGATCAAGTGGATCTGGAGTTTCATCAGTCATGAAGTCAACCCATTCATAGACGTCCCTTCCATTCAGCCAGCCGCCGCTAGCAGATACGCCGTTTTCCTCGGTTAGGTCTGCTCTTTGCGGGCGTTCTGTCGACAGTTGCACGACAGATACTTCCCCGCCTGAAGAAGGGCCGGGGACAATCCATGGCCACATGCCACCAACATCCTCGTTTGGAACAACAGAGACACTCGACCCTCTTGAACCGTCAAGAATCCAATCCATCCAAGATTCATCTGCAGCTCGGATTGGCCAGTCGGAACGGGCGTATTCTCCAACGAGAAGTACAATGTTCGGGTTTCTTGGCGGGAACAATACGTTTACGCTTTGAGATTGGCCCGCTTGAATATCAAACACCGTGCCGTTTTGAGCCCTCATAGAACCCATGTCTTGAATGAAATATGGAATGAAGACAGAGAGGTCAACTTCGGCTCTAAGCGTGACTGCTTGCCATGCACCACCCAGCAATGAATCGGCTTCCTCTACGACGAGATCGGAAGCCTGAGGTGCGTCATTATCGTTCTCTCCAAAGCAACCAGCAAATGTGGCTGAGAACATCAATAAAATTAGTAACATTGCTCGAGTATAACCACTGCGCATGACTGTTCCAGCCTGCGGTTGTTGTTCAATCCAACGGTCTCTGTGTCCAGGCTTCCGCACACCGGAAACTGGCTTCCAATAAAGGGCGAAGCGTTAAGAGGTGCTGAGCGGCCGATTTACTCATGGCAACGGTTCGATTGGACCAGAAGAGCCGGGCGCTAACCCGTGCAATTCCTAACACGTTCGACCGTGCTTTGGCAAATTTCTTTGGAAGTGGACCAACCGATATCGAGTTGGCCAAGCAGCAACATAGAGCCTACAGACAAGCGATGCTAGACGAGGGAATCGAAGTAACCGTCTTACCATCGGACGCAAAGCATCCAGATTGCACATTCGTCGAAGATCAAGCGGTCGTCATCGACGGGCATGTTCTCCTTCCAGTACCCGGCCACCCATCGCGAGTCAATGAACAACCACCAATTGCAGAATTCATCACTCGACAACTTTCCGGTACGAAAATTTGCAGAATGCACGGTGATGCGCGGATGGACGGAGGAGACATCCTTCGCCTTGGAGACTTGTTCTTTGTAGGGCGCTCTTCGCGCACGAACGATGCAGGAATTGAAGAGTTACGCGATCTCCTCACACACCTCGGTCACAAACTGCGTGTCATTGACATTCCAGGCCACGCCCTACACCTCACAAGCATCAGTTCTACACCCACCGACTCAGTGATACTCGCTCCAGAAGGATTCTTACCGAAAGATGCTTTTGGTGAATTGCCAGAAGGATGCGAAATTTTGTGGATGCCGGCTGAGGAAGTCTACGGATGCAACACCATCGGGCTACCAAATGGCAAAGTTTTGGTGGCTGAGGGATACCCGAACGTATTGCAGGCGGTAATCGACATTGGTCTTGAGCCAGTTGTTCTCGACATGAGTCAAATCCGTGAAGCAGATGGGTCCTTGACTTGCTGCTCCCTTTTCTTCTGATTACTCAAACCGAGCATCAGGCGAATGGACAATTGAATACCAATGTTCAAGTCGCTCAGCCGTATCCTTTTCCACCGTGCAACGATAGAGATTTTCTGAAAAAGCACCCGTGGCTGAATTGTCTGCAAAAATCAATTCTTTTTCTGAGGGAAATACGTCGAATGTTTTGGTATGGTCTTCATACAACCCAATTTCAAACCCAATCCAAACTTCACCCTGCCGGGTTAAATTTTCAAACATTTCAGAGTGCAGGAAACTTGCCAAATCTTCAGAACTGTGGAATGAACACAACATCGAAAGGGTATTCATGAGCCCAATTGATTTGTCTGACATCCCCTTTGGGACATCACCAAGGTCCTGTGATTTAACCATCGTAAACTTTGGTGAACCATCTGCCATACCTACGGCACTTCACCCATGGACATAATCCTAACCAAATCTTCACCAAGGAAGCAGTTCGCCATCGAATTGTACAAACTCTCCGGTGTTTTCAAGAGTTCTTGTTTCCAAGACATTTCGCATTCCTGTGACACTTTCAGGAATTTCGACAGGTGCTCGGTCGCCACCCATATCTGTTTTCACCCATCCAGGGTGAAGGATAACAAAGGAGATATTGTCTTCAAGAGCTTCTTTTTTCATCGATACCGTAAACATATTGAGAGCAGTTTTACTTGCTCTGTAAGCATACGATCGCCCCATGTGGCAATCGTCAATGGAAGCCATTAGGCTGCTAATCATGGCGATTTTTGTTAATGAGTTATGTTTCATTTTTGGGTAAAGTGATTTGACCACTCGAACTGGCCCGAGGGCGTTAATGTTGAGAACTTCAAGCGCCCACTCATCATCAATTTCAGTTAGGTTTCTCCACCGACCATCAGCTACTCCTGCGTTGTTGACAAGGAGATCAATTTTCAGCGGGGCGTTTTTTGCAAACAGTTGAACAGAGTCATTTGACTGCACATCGAGAACATGGGTGGTTAAATTTTCATTCGATAAAGCGGTTAATCTGCCGAGTTCGCTTCGATACCCCGCATACACTTGCCACCCATCTTCAAGCAGTTGGTGCGTCCATTCCGCGCCCAAACCTCTGTTTGCTCCAGTAACTACTGCGACTCGCATAGTCTTTCCATTGCACATTCCCACAAGAACCTTTCAAATTGAATCCATGAAATCGATGGCAAGTATGTACCCCTGTAATACTCGTATTACGGTCATTTCGTAGGTGGAGTTCTTGAGGGGGCGGCCTCTGGAGACATCCGATACCATGTCCGAAACACCTGACAACAATTTCTTCCTTCGCAAGTGGGTTATGCGCCAATACTGGCGTATGCAGCA